>NZ_JBVMUY010000004.1:0-405830 GCF_055632325.1 Nocardiopsis sp. KDC1DS13DA1 | reverse complement strand
CCGTCCATCGTCGGGAACGTCACCCGCAGGTCGTCCACCCGGACGACGGGCTCGGTCGAGGCCATGTCACATTCCTTCACTAGAGCTGGTCTGGTCGGCGCTGTCGCGTGCTACTTGGCGATCCGCACCCGCGGGTCGACGACCGGGTAGAGCAGGTCGACGATCAGGTTGCAGAGAACGATGAAGAACGCGCCCATGAGGGTGACGCCGAGGATCACGGGGAGGTCCTTGGAGACGATGGCGTCGATCGCGTACTTGCCGATGCCGTTGAGCGAGAACGTCGTCTCGGTCAGGATGGCTCCGCCGAGCACCAGGCCCAGGTCGAGGCCGAAGATCGTGACGATCGGGGTCAGCGTGGGCCGCAGCGCGTGCTTGAAGATCACCCGCCGCTCGCTCAGGCCCTTGGCCCGGGCGGTGCGGATGTAGTCCTCGCCCAGGGTCTCCAGCATGCCCGCACGGGTCTGGCGGGCGTACTGCGCGGCGTGCAGGAACGCCAGGGTCACCCACGGGAGGATCATCACCTGGACCCAGCCGATCGGGTCCTCGGTGAGGGGCACGTACCGGGGCACCGGGAAGAGGTTCCAGTTGTGCACCAGGAACGCCAGCGAGAGCAGGCCGGTGAAGTAGATCGGCAGCGAGACGCCGACCAGGGCCAGGGACATGGCGATCCGGTCGAAGATGCTGCCCTTCTTGACGGCCGAGAGCACGCCGACCGCGACGCCGCCGATGACCCAGATGACGGCCGCACCGGCGGCCAGGGACATCGTGACCGGCAGGCGGTTGACGATCTGCTCCAGGACCGGGGTGTTGGTCGTGAAGGAGTAGCCCAGGCACGGCGCCGCGCACTCCACCGTCTGCCGACCGAAGGTGTACTCGGTACCGAGGAACAGCGTCCTCATGAAGTCGTAGAACTGGACGGCGATCGGCTGGTCCAGCCCGAGCCGTTCCACCGTGGCCGCCAGGGCCTCGGGGGTGGGCGCCTTGCCCACGTACATGGCGGCCATGCCCTCTGGCGTCACCCCGGCCCAGCGGGGCAGGACGTAGAAGATCCAGAAGGTGACCATCGTGACGATGGCGAGCAGCAACAGGCCCGCACCGAGTCGGCGGAGAATGTAGGTCAACATCGCGGTCGGCGGCGGGGGCTACCCGCGGGGCCGCAGGGCCCCCGCCGCCTTCACCTGCCTTGTCGTGATAGTTCGGAACTTGGCCGGTGGTTGCTAGCCGCGGTCCACACCCAGGGCCATGTAGTCGTACATGGCGTAACCCGGCTGGAAGTAGACGTTGGTCAGCTCAGGGGAGCGGTAGAACATGGCGCGGTCGAAGACCACCGGCATGATCGCGGCCTGCTCCATCACGAGCGTGTCGATCTGCTCGTAGATGCTGGCGCGCTCCTCCGGGTCCTCGGTCTGCATCGACCGGTCCCACAGCTCGTTGATCTCGGGGTCGTCGAGCTCGGCCATGTTGTAGTTGCCGGTCTCCTGGATGGCGCGGCCGTCGGTGATCGCCTGGGCGAACCCGTAGCCGGTGGGCCAGTCGGGGATCCAGCCGGAGACGCTCAGGCCGATGTTGTTCTCGCGGACGAAGTCCTGGGAACCGGCGTACTGGCCGTAGAAGTCACCGGCCGGGTAGGTCTCGACGCTGACCTCGATACCGACGCGGCTCAGGGCCTCCTGCAGGGCCTCGGCGGTCTGGACGTCGTTCTCGCGCCCCTCGCGGACGGCGATGACGGTCTCGAAGCCGTCCTCCTCGCCGCACTCCTCCAGCTTCTCGCGGGCGGCGTCGAGGTCACCCGTGTTGTCGTCGGAGGGGTACAGGTCGCTCTCCGGGTCCGCACCCGGGATCTGCGGCGGGATCAGGTTGGTGGCGATGTCGCCGCCCAGCTCGCCGCCCCAGGCGCGGTGCATGCTGTCGCGGTTGGCCGCGTACATGATCGCCTGGCGGCAGTTCACGTCCTCGATCACGGGGATGTGGATGTTCACGTAGCGGTTGGCGCCCGAGTACAGGTTGTCGATGTTGGGCCGCTCGGACTCCTCACCGGCCAGGCGGCTGTGCATGGCCGGGCCCACGCCCACGCCGGACAGGTCGACGTCGAGCTCGCCGTTGACGAGGCGCTCGTCGATCTCGTCCTGGTTGACGCCGATCTCGACCTCGACGCGGTCCGGCAGGGCCGCGCGGATCGGGTCGCTGTCGCCGTCCCACTCCTCGTTGCGGACCAGGTTGAGCTGGACGCCGGGCTCGTAGTCGCCGTCGAACTTGTACGGGCCCGAGGACAGGACGCGCTGCTGGTAGAGCTCACCCGTGTCCGCGTCCACCGGGACCGGGGCGGTCTGCGGCATGATCAGGATGTTGGGGAACTCGGAGAAGCTGTCCTTGAGGTGGAAGACCAGGGTGTGGTCGTCCGGGGTCTCGATGGCGTCGAACTCGCCGAGCGGGTCCGAGGACTCGTAGACGTTGAAGTCCGCGTCGGCGTCGAGGTTCTGGGCGAAGTAGCTCGGCCCGTTGACCAGGGTGCCGCCGTTGAAGTCACCGCGGATGATGCCGTACTTGATGTCCTGGGCGGTGATCTCCGAGCCGTCCTCGTACTTGAGGCCCTGCTGGATCTCGACCGTCCACTCGGTGAAGTCCTCGTTCGGCGTGGGCATCGCCGCGGCCATGTCGGGGACCAGGTCGGTGGCGTTCTCGCCCGGCTCCGGGTTGTAGGCCAGCAGGGTCCGCGCGTAGTAACGCGAGAAGTTCCAGTTGAAGCCGTAGTAGGTGTTGCCCGGGTCGACGGAGTCGAAGTCGGACTGGAGGGCGTAGCGCAGGGTGCCGCCGGTGGCCTCCGAGGGGTTGACGATGTCGCTCTCGGCGGCGTTGAAGCCGGCGCCTACGCCGCCCTCACCGTCGCCGCCGGAACCGTCGCCGCCGCCGCACGCGGACAGGAAGATGGACGCCGCCGCGCCGAGCGCGACGAAGCCGAGGGTGCGTTTCCTCAAGGATCTACCTCTCTACCGAACCTGAAAGGGGATGGTTGGACCCGCGGGTCGATCCGTGTCGGTACGGGAGTGGGGCGGTGCGCCCCGCGCCCCGTACCGACGCGGATCAGTCCGAGGTCTTGGGGTCGAAGGCGTCGCGCAGGCCGTCACCGAACAGGTTGAACGCCAGGACGGTGATGAAGATGGCCAGGCCGGGGAAGACGACGAAGTAGGGGCCGTTCTGGTAGAACGGGATCGCCTCGGAGAGCATCTTTCCCCAGCTGGGAGTGGGCGGGTTGATGCCCACGCCCAGGAAGCTCAGCGCCGCCTCGAACAGGATGTTCGTGGGGATCAGGAGCGTCGAGTAGACCAGGATCGGCGTGATCAGGTTGGGCAGGATCTCCTTGACCAGGATGTGCCGGTTGCCGGCACCCAGGCTGCGGGCCGCCTCGACGAACTCGCGCTCGCGCAGGGAGAGCGTCTGACCGCGGACGATACGGGCGATGTAGGGCCAGTTGAAGAACCCGATGATGAAGACGATGACCCCGATGCGCAGGCCGTTGCCGCTCAGCCCCAGGACGCCGTCGGGGATGACGCCGACCAGGGCGATCGCGAAGAGCATCAGCGGGAAGGCCAGGAAGATGTCCATGGCCCGGCTGATGAGGGTGTCGACCCAGCCGCCCTTGTACCCGGCGATGATGCCCAGGACGGTGCCGATCACGACGCACAGCAGGGTGGACAGGAAGGCCACCAGCAGGGAGATCTGCGCACCGTAGAGCAGTCGGCTGAGCAGGTCGCGGCCCGTGGTGGGCTCGACGCCGAGCCAGTGGTCGGCGCTGATGCCGCCCCAGGGGTCGGTGACCGCGAAGCCGGTCATCGGGTCGGTGGGGTTCTCCGGGTCCTTGAAGGGGAGCCGCGTGGAGGGGTCGATGAGGTCCTGGTGGTACTCGGTGGGCGGGTACCCGAACCACTTCGTCAGGAGCGGCGCCAGGATCGCGGCGAGGATGAGCAGCAGCACCACCACGCCGGAGACCATCGCGACCTTGTCCCGCTTCAGTCGCTGCCACGCGATCTGCCGGAGGGACCGGTTGTCCGATCCGCCGCGGCCGGACGTGGCCTTGGACTCCTCGACGTCGTCCGCTGAGGTCGGCTGGTCGGCCGACTCGGGGGCTTGCGAGGGCGCACTCATCGGGACACCACTCTCTCCACTCATACGCTTCGGCCGAGGGAGGACTGAACCCACACGTGCGAACCGGGGATGACCCTTCTGGGGTCCTCACGATGTGGGGCCGGTCGGTTCTCGACACTGGCTGGCGTGGGCGGAACCGGCGGCGAGGAGGGGGTGCCTCCACCGCGCCGGACACGGCTGCTCGGGTGTGCTGACTCACGTGAGAAGTTCGACACACCCGGCACGAAACCGCCCGGGCTGTTACACAGCGACCAACCTACTCGCCCGACAGGCGCATATCGTCCAGTTTTGGGTCATGTATCTGAATCGTGACAAATGATGACAAAAAACTCATTTCTTGCCACCCTTCGCCAAACTTCACATTCATCGGATGACCCTGGTGACCTGGGCATACCACTCAGTAACCGACCCCTACGATACTCCCTGATAACAGGGGAAACCGCACCGAAGAGGGGACGCTATGGCAAGTGCTATGGGTCCGAGAGTGGTCGCCCGCATTCACAAAGCGACGGCGGAGCCGCCTTTGACTGACCCTCGTCCGCGCTGTCACCGTTCCGTTGCCGGTTCGTTCCCCGTCACCCCTCGGACCGGCGGTGTTGACCCTGGGAGGGGCCGGAACGGTTGGTGCGCACGGGACAGGGAGCATGCTGTGGGGCGCACTCGGCAGAAGTGGTAGAGGGGCGGTGGGAGGTGCCTGGGGCCCGGGACGCGCCCCGGACCTCAGTCGGCGGGGTCCAGGACCGTGGCGTGGCGGAAGCGCACCGGTCGGCGCCAGTCCTCCGCCGTCAGCGGGGCCCAGGTCCGCTCCGGGGAGAGTTGGGCCGACCTCAGGTCCTCGCGCAGGCGGGCCAGGGGACGGGAAGCGCCCCGTTCGATCGACCGGTCGTGCCCCTCTCGGCCTCCGTCGTACATCTCGACCGGCTCGCCCCGCAGCGCGAACCGGGCCTGCCGTTCGAAGGTGCGGGCGTTGTCCGTCAGGTGCCGGACGACGTGCCCGCGTGTCCATCCGGAGAGGGCCGAGGGCATGGCCGCCCGCCCGTCGTCCAGGCCGTCGATCAGCTCCAGCACCCGGGCATGGGACCGGGAGACGCGGCGAATCAGGTCACGGGGGCGTGGTGGGGGCGGCCGTCCCGGCAGCCCGGGGGACGCCCCTCGGGCGGTTGTCCCGCCGCACGGCGGAACCCGTATAGCTTGGGATCGCGCACGTGCGCCGTCCCGCGCGGGACTTCCGGCGGGACACCCCCCTTCGGCTGGAGCAGCGATGATCCTGGAGTACATCCGCTATCGCATCAGCGCCCCTGAGCGTCGAACCGCGTTCGAGCGGGCCTACACGGACGCGTCGACCTGGTTGGACGCCTCGCCCTACTGCCTGGGCTACGACCTGTCCCACGGGATCGAGGACCCCGAACGCTACGTGCTGCGCATCAAGTGGACCTCGCGGGAGGACCACGAGAAGGGTTTCCGCGGCGGCCCGCACTTCCCCCCGTTCCTGGAGTCGGTCCGGCCCTTCATCGGAGACATCGAGGAGATGAGCCACTACACGCCGACCGCCGTCCACGGCAGCGCCGGGACGCCGCGACGGGAGACCCTGTTCGAGGCGGTGGGAGGGGAGGAGTCCCTGCGACGGCTCTCGGAGTCCTTCTACACGCTGGTCCTGGCGGACCCCCTGCTGGCCCCGGTCTTCGCCGATTTCACCCCCGAGCACCGCGAGCACGTGGCGGTGTGGCTGGCCGAGGTCTTCGGCGGACCCGCGGACTTCACCGAGCGGCTCGGCGGACACCAAGCGCTGCTCCGCAGCCACCTGGGCCTGTCGATCACCGAGGAGCAACGGGCCCGGTGGATGGAGCTGATGGACCAGGCCGTGCGGCGCGAACTGCCCGAGGACGCCCGTCTGCGGCGCACGGTGCTGGAGTACTTCGACTGGGGGACGCGGATCGCCCGCGACGTGTCCCAGACCCCCGTCGGGACGGATCTGGGCGATCCGGGACCCACACCCCGCTGGGGCTGGGACGGGGAGCAGGCCTAGGCAGAGCCTCCGGGCCCTCTTCCCCGAGGTGAGCGCTCCGGGAACCGGAACCTAGTCGATCCCGCGCTTGCGCAGGAGATCCTCGATGTCACCGAAGTCGGACAGGTCGTCGGCGGGCGCGGCCTTCTTCCGGGCGGGGCCCACCTGGGGCTTGCCGGTACCCGGTCCGACCTTGCCGCCCTCCTCGCCACCGGCTTCCGCCGCGGCCTTGGCCTTCCCGGCGCGCGCCCCGGTTCCCACACCGCGCGAGCGCATGACCCCGGAGGCGACGTAGAGCACCACGGCCAGTCCCGCGAGTATCACCCCGGCCCAGACGAACGGGCTGATCAACAGCCCGGTGAGGACACCCACGACCCCGCGCACGAACTCCCACACCACGCTCATCAACCCGAGCAGGGCCACCGACAGCGGCAGCAGCGACCAGGCCACGCCGCGGACGCCCGAGGCGGCGCCCCTGCGGCGCCACACGAGGAAGGAGACGATCAGCCCCAGCCCGGTGAGGACCGCGCCCACGGTCAGATCGGAGACGGGCAGATTCTCAGGCAGCTCGAACATGTCGCCAGTCTCCCATCCGACGCCGGAGCGCACATCAGGCCGATCCCTTAGGGAGTTCCCCGGTCCGGCGCCCGCTCGGGGCCCCGCTTCCACGGTACACACGCCGTCGGCGGATCAACCGAAGCGACGCCGAGGGGCCCGCGGTCAGTCGGCCGCCTCCGGGGCCGGGCCGAGGCTCTCGTTCAGTGCCGCGTGCATGTGCCTGCGCAACAGGTCCGGCTGCTCGGAGTGCTCGACCCACGCCCAGTCGACGGGACCCAGAGGCGGCTCGGGGTCGTACTCGATCACCAGCTGCGCCAGGCGGGCGGCGTCCTCCCCCTCCAACTCGCGGACCAGGTGCAACGCCATGTCGATACCGGCGGACACGCCCGCCGCGGTGAGGACGTCCCCGTCCCGGACCCAGCGCTCGGACACGGGGGTGGCGCCGAACCGGGGCAACGCGTCGAGGAGGCTCCAGTGCGTCGTGGCGCGACGGCCCCGCAGCAGACCCGCGGCGCCCAGGATCAGCGAACCGGTGCACACCGACGCCATGAGGTGAGCCGACTCCGCCGCCGTACGCAGCCAGCCCAGCAGGTCCCGGTCCGCGCAGGCCGCGAGGGTACCGGCGGTCCCTCCGGGGACGATCACGACGTGGGGTTCGGTGACCTGGTCGAACGTCGCCGTCGCACGCAGTCCGACGGGGGCGTCGCTGTCCACGGCGGACAGGTCACGGGCCACGGTCACGGTGCGCCAGTCCGAACCGAGTTTCTCCAGGACGGAGGTCACGGTGAGGGGACCGACGAGGTCGAGCGCGGTGAGTTCGGGGTAGAGCACGTACGCGATGGTCTTGGTCATGGCTCCAGCCTCGCCGGGGCCGCAGGCCACCGCAACGCCTCCCCGTCGCCGTGTCAGGAATCGAGGGGTCTGTGTCGTCCGTACGCGGGAGGCGACGCACGCGCTCTCGTCGGACCGTCCTCGCGGACCTACGCCGGGGGCCGCGGCGCCCCGCGCCGCGGCCCCTTCCGAGCGTGCGGATCAGCGGTCGGCGACCAGCGACTCCAGCCACTCCAGGTCCACGCCCACCAGCGACTCGCGGAAGACCACGCCCTCGCGCGGGGCGATCTCCACGTGGTTGGGTACCGCGACCGTCGCACAGCCCGCCGAGGCGGCCGAGGCCACACCGACGACCGAGTCCTCCACGGCCACACAGCGCCGGGGGTCCACCCCCAGCCGCCGGGCCGCGGTCAGGTAGGGGTCGGGGTCGGGCTTGTTCGCACCGACCTCGTCCCCGGCCACGGAGTCGTCGAAGCTCTCCAGACCGATCCCGCCGATCGCCGCGCTGACCAGCGCGCGCTCGGTGGAGGTCACCAACGACACCGGGATGCCCGCACCGGACACCAGCGCGACCAGCTCCTTGGCGCCGGGCCGCAGCTCGGCGCCGTCCTCCAGCTTGGCGCGGAACTTCTCGTAGAGCCGGTCGGCGACCTGGCGCGGGGTCAGGTCGGCACCGGTCAGCCCGATGATGTACCGGCCCACGGGCTCGGCGGCGTTGCCGACGTTGCGCTCGTGGTCCTCCTCGGTCCACACACCGCCCAGCTCCGCGACGAGTTCGGCCTCGGACTCCCCCCACAGCCCCTCGCTCTCGATGAGGGTCCCGTCCATGTCCAGGAGGACCGCCTGGAGGCGGCGCTCCCCGGTGGGCTCGCCCGCGGTCGCGCGGCGGCCCGGAGTGCTCGGTTCAGTCATGCTCTCGGTGGTGCGGCCCCGCCCTGGGCGGACCGGCACCACGCTCTCCCCTCTCGTGTCGTTCGCGGGCGCCCCTGCTCACCCGCACGCCCGCGGGGCGCCCGGGATCCCACCATCGTGGGCGGCCCCGGGCGCCCGGGGCGTGACGCGTGGCTGTCGGCGCTCTGTCCGCACCGCGAACACTTGGGTCCGCCGGCCGCACGGCCGCGGCCCCGCCGTTGTCTCCAGCGGCGGGGCCGGGTGTGGAAAGCCGATGCTACCGACCGGCCGGGACCGGTCAGACGTTGAAGTAGGTCGCCTCCGGGTGGTGGATGACGATGGCGTCGGTGGCCTGCTCGGGAACGAGCTGGAACTCCTCCGACAGCGTGACCCCCACCCGCTCGGGCTCCAGCAGGCGCATGATCTTGGCCCGGTCCTCCAGGTTGGGGCAGGCCCCGTAGCCCAGGGAGAACCGCGCGCCGCGGTAGCCGAGCTTGAAGAAGGCGTCCAGTTCGGCCGGGTCCTCGCCCGCGAAGCCCAGTTCGGCCCGGACCCGGGTGTGCCAGTACTCGGCCAGCGCCTCGGTCAGCTGGACGGACAGGCCGTGCAGCTCCAGGTAGTCGCGGTAGGCGTTTTTCTCGAACAGTTCCGCCGTGGCCCGGCTGATCGCCGAACCCACGGTCACGACCTGGAAGGACACCACGTCGAGCTCCCCCGACTCCTTGGGCCGGAAGTAGTCGGCCAGGCACAGGTGCCGGTCGCGGCGCTGGCGCGGGAACGTGAAGCGGGTGCGCTCGGTCGCGCCGTCCTCGTCCAGCACAACGAGGTCGTCGCCCTCGCTGTAGCAGGGGAAGTGCCCGTGCACGACCGCGGCCTCCAACAGGCCGTCGGTCTGGATGCGGTCCAGCCACATCCGCATGCGCGGGCGCCCCTCGGTCTCCACGAGCTCCTCGTAGCTGGGGCCGTTGCCGCCCCGGGCGGCCTTGAGCCCCCACTGCCCCATGAACGTCGCGCGCTCGTCGAGGAAGGCGGAGTAGTCGGCCAGCGGGACGCCCTTGCTGATCCGGTCGCCCCAGAACGGCGGCACGGGCACCCGGTTGTCGGTGGCCACGTCGCTGCGCGCGGGCATGTCCTCGGGCTCGGTCACCTTCAGGGTGGCGCCCCGGCGCACCCTGCGCTGGCGCAGCGCGGGCAGCTCGGCGCCCTCCTCGCCGCGCTTGACCGCCATGAAGCTGTCCATCAGGCGCAGCCCCTCGAAGGCGTCCTTGGCGTAGCGGACCTGGCCGTCGAACATCTCCGCCAGGTCCTGCTCCACGTAGGAGCGGGTGAGCGCCGCGCCGCCCAGCAGCACGGGGAAGCGCTCGGAGATGCCCCGGGAGTTCATCTCCTCCAGGTTCTCCTTCATGATCACCGTGGACTTGACCAGCAGCCCCGACATGCCGATGACGTCGGCGCGCTCCTTCTCGGCGGCCTCCAGGATCGCCGACACCGGCTGCTTGATGCCGATGTTGACGACGTCGTAGCCGTTGTTGGACAGGATGATGTCGACGAGGTTCTTGCCGATGTCGTGGACGTCGCCCTTGACGGTGGCCAGGACGATGCGCCCCTTGCCGTCGTCGTCGGTCTTTTCCATGTGCGGTTCGAGGTAGGCGACCGCGCCCTTCATGACCTCGGCGGACTTGAGCACGAACGGCAGCTGCATCTGCCCGGAGCCGAACAGCTCGCCGACGGTCTTCATGCCCTCCAGGAGCGTGTCGTTGACGACCGCCAGGGCGGGCCGCTGCTCCAGCGCCGCGTCCAGGTCGGCCTCGATACCGCTCATCTCACCGTCGACGATGCGCCGTTCCAGGCGCTCCCACAGCGGCAGGGCGGCCAGTTCCTCGGCCCGGGAGGCCCGCATGGACTTGGCGTCCACGCCCTCGAAGAGCTCGATGAACCTGGACAGGGGGTCGTAGTCGTCGGTGCGCCGGTCGTAGACCAGGTCCAGGGCGACCTCGCGCTGCTCCTCGGGGATCTGGTTGATCGGCACGATCTTGGAGGCGTGCACGATCGCCGAGTCCAGCCCGGCCTCGACCGCCTCGTGCAGGAACACCGAGTTGAGCACGATGCGGGCGGCCGGGTTGACGCCGAAGGACAGGTTGGACAGGCCGAGCGTGGTCTGCACGTCCGGGTAGCGGCGCTTGAGCTCGCGGATGGCGTCGAGGGTCTCGATGCCGTCGCGCCGGGTCTCCTCCTGGCCGGTGGTGATGGGGAAGGTGAGGCAGTCGATGATGATGTCGCCGGTCCGCAGCCCCCACTCGCCGGTGATCTGCTCGATCAGGCGGGTGGCCACGCGCAGCTTCCAGTCGGCGGTGCGGGCCTGGCCCTCCTCGTCGATGCACAGCCCGACCACGGCCGCGCCGTGCTCGGAGACCAGCTCCATGATGCGGGTGAAGCGCGAGTCGGGGCCGTCGCCGTCCTCGTAGTTGACCGAGTTGATCACCGCGCGCCCGCCCAGCGCCTCCAGACCGGCCTCCAGCACGGCGGGCTCGGTGGAGTCGAGCATGATCGGCAGGGTGGAGGAGGTGGCGAAGCGGGAGGCCAGCTCGCGCATGTCGCGGACGCCGTCGCGGCCCACGTAGTCGATGTTGAGGTCGAGCAGGTGGGCGCCGTCGCGGATCTGGTCGCGGGCCATCTCCACGCAGTCGTCCCAGCGCTCCTCCAGCATGGCCCTGCGGAACTTCTTGGAGCCGTTGGCGTTGGTGCGCTCGCCGACCGCGAGGTAGCTGGCGTCCTGGCGGAAGGGCACGCTCTGGTAGAGCGAGGAGGCCGCCGCCTCGACGAGCGGCCTGCGGTCCCTGATCCCGCGCCCCTGGACGCGCTCGACCACCTGGCGCAGGTGCTCGGGGGTGGTGCCGCAGCAGCCGCCGACCATGCTCAGGCCGAACTCGGAGGTGAAGGTGTCGTGGGCGTCGGCCAGCTCGGCCGGGGTGAGCGGGTAGACCGCGCCGTCGGCGCCGAGCTGGGGCAGGCCCGCGTTGGGCATGCAGGAGATCGGGATGGGCGAGTGGTGCGACAGGTAGCGCAGGTGCTCGCTCATCTCGGCGGGGCCGGTGGCGCAGTTCAGGCCGATGACGTCGATGCCGAGCGGCGCCAGGGAGGTCAGGGCGGCGCCGATCTCCGAACCCATCAGCATGGTGCCGGTGGTCTCGATGGTGACCTGGGCGATGATCGGGATGTCGCTGCCCAGGGCCCTGCGGGCGCGCTGGGCGCCGACGACCGCCGCCTTGACCTGGAGCAGGTCCTGGCAGGTCTCGATGAGGAGGGCGTCGGCACCGCCGTCGATGAGCCCGCGGTGGCACTGCTCGTAGTGGTCGCGCAGGAGGGCGTAGGGGGAGTGGCCCAGGGTCGGCAGCTTGGTGCCGGGACCGACCGAACCGAGGACGTAGCGGGGGTGATCGGGGGTGGAGTAGGCGTCGGCGGCCTCGCGGGCCACGCGCGCGCCCGCCTCCGCGATCTCGTAGGCGCGGTCCTCGATGCCGTACTCGGCCAGGCCGCCGTAGTTCGCGGAGAAGGTGTTGGTCTCGACGCAGTCCGAACCCACGGCGAGGAAGGCCGCGTGGGTGTCGTGGACGATGTCGGGGCGGGTGACGTTGAGGATGTCGTTGCAGCCCTCGTGCCCCTCGAACTGGTCGAGGTCGAGATCGTGCGCCTGGAGCATGGTGCCCATCGCTCCGTCCGCCACGATGACACGCTGGGACAGTGCTTCACGGAAGGTCAGGCGAGCTCTCATAATCCGCAACTCTAGTCTTGGGGGCGCCGCGGCGGCCCAGGCCGACCCACGCGGTGCGCGGTGCTGGGCCGACCCCCGGCGCGGTCGGGTCGGGCGCCTGGGGGACGGCTCTGTCCAACGCAGTCGCTGGCTGTGAGGCTACCCCATCAGGTGTTTCGCTATGTGAGACGTGCGTTCCACGATATGCGCGACGGCCCCGGTCCGCACCGGTCCAATCAGACGGATTTCCGTCCGTTTCCGCGTGGGTGGCGCAGCGGGAGCTCCGCAGGGAGGGCCCGTCCGGGCGAGCGCGAAATCCCGGTTTCCAGGCCGGGGTGCCAACCCATAGGGTGGAATCGTCCGCGCGCAGGAAGGGGCCGCCGAATGATCAAGCTCACCCGGGAGCTTGTCGATCCAGTGCTGGTGGCGGCGTTCGAGGGATGGAACGACGCCGGGGAGGCGGCCACCCTCGCCGTCGAGCACCTGTCCACGGTGTGGGGCGCCCGTGAGCTGTGCGCGCTCACCCCGGACGACTACTACGACTTCCAGGTCACCCGGCCGCGCATGTCCGTGGTCAACGGCCTGGTCGGCAAGGTCGAGTGGCCCACCACCCGGGTGGCGCTGGCCACCCCGCCCGGTGCCGAACGCGACATCGTGCTGGTGAGCGGCCCCGAGCCCAACATGCGCTGGCGCTCCTACGCGGCCGACCTGCTGGCGATCGCGCGGCAGCTGGGCGTGGAACGGGTGGTGATGCTGGGATCGCTGCTGGCCGACGCGCCGCACACCCGACCCATCCCGGTGACGGGGATCGCCTCCCCCGTGGAGCTGGGCGACGGGTTCGGCCTGGAGCCGACCACCTACTCCGGCCCCACCGGGATCGTCGGGGTGGCGCACGAGACGTTCAGCGAGGTGGGCCTGGAGACGGTGTCGCTGTGGGCGGCCGTCCCGCACTACGTCGCGCAGCCGCCGTGCCCGAAGGCGACCCTGGCGCTGCTGGGCTGGGTGGAGGAGTTCCTCGGGGTGTCGGTGCCGCTGGGCGACCTGCCCGAGGAGGCGGTGTCGTGGGAGTCCAACGTCAACGAGCTCACCGCCGAGGACGAGGACATCTCCGCCTACGTGCGCGGCCTGGAGGAGGCCAAGGACACCGCGGAGCTGCCGGAGGCCTCGGGTGACGCCATCGCCCGGGAGTTCGAGCGCTACCTGCGCCGCCGCGACGAGAGCTGAGCGCACGGCGGCCGACGACCGCGTGACGGCGTGAGGGCGCCCGGAGGGGGCCGACGGTTAGCATCGGGCGCATGGAGTTCAGCGAACGACCGCACCCGGTCAGGACACCGCGACCGATCTCCGTCGAGCAGGTGATGGCGGACCTCCCGCTGTTCGCCCCCGCCGGACGGACGGCCCCGGGCAGTCTGGGCGACGTCGGGCTCTCCCCCCTCCAGGACCACGTGCTGGAGTGCACCGTCCGCCACCCCGCCGTGGACGCGCGCACACCCGACCTGGAGGTGACCACCCGGCGCTGGCCGGACGCGGACTGGCCGCCCCTGCACGAGCAGGTCCGGCGCTTCGGCGCGGGGCGCGACTTCCTCCAGCGGCGGTCCGAGGGCGACACGGACGCCGAACCCCGGGCCCATCCCCTGGGCGCGACGTGGTCGCGGACGCTGATCGACGTCGACGGGACGCCCTACCAGTGCGACGTACTCCACTCGCCCTACTCCTGGGCCGCCGTCGCCATGGTGGAACCGCACTTCGTCGTGCGGGTGGCGGCCCTGTCCCCCCTGGCGTCGCCCCCGGCCATGGAACGGGTGCGCCACACCGGCGAGATCGAACCGGCGCCGGGCGGAGCGGCCGGGGGGTGAACCGGGGGCCGGACGGTACCCCCGGACGCGCCGGGGGCATGCTGGAGGCATGACGCACCGCACGGACGGAGACCGCGGCATCGGCGGACACGGCGTCCCCGGCGCCGGGACGTTCCTCTACGACCGGGACTGCGGGTTCTGCCAGCGCGCGGCGGTCTTCGGGCGCGATCGGCTGCGCACCCGCACCCGGTTCGTCGCCTGGCAGGACTTCGACCTGGCCGCAGTCGGCCTCACCCCCGAGCAGACCGACCGGGAGGCGTGGATCGTCTACCCCGACGGTCGCCGGTTCTCGGGTGGTGACGCGATCGCCCAGGCACTGGTCCACAGCCGGTTCCTGGTACGTCCCCTGGGGCGGCTGATGCGGCTGCCGCTCCTGCGCGCGGTCAACCGCGCCGCCTACCGGTGGGTGGCCGCCAACCGCTACCGGCTGCCGGGAGGGACCGCCGCCTGCGCGATCGACGACCGCTGAGCGGCCGGTCACCGGTCGGTGATCGGGCGTTTCTCAGACCCGCAGGTCGCGCCACTCCCCCGTGGCCAGGACGGCCGACCAGGCGCCCGCGATCCGGGCCAGGCCCCGGCGCACCTCGTCGACCACGGCCGGTGCCAGCGGGGAGGCGGAGTCGGCGTCGGGCAGCAGGCGGACGGTGACGCGCAGACCGTCGAGCACCCGCTGACCGCGCGCGATCGCCTCGGCCTCGGCGTCGCCCTCGGGTTCGGGCCCGTGGGTGATGACGGCGCGGATGGCGTCGCGCAGGGTCAGGGCCTCCTCCAGGTCCCCGAGGGTGATCGGGATGGCCCCGTCGGTGGCCAGCCGGTGCTCCCGCAGGAACCGCGCGAGGTCGGCCCGGTCGGACAGGCGCGCGCCGGAGGCGGCGAAGTCGGTGACGAGTCGTGCGGCCGTGCTCAGCCGCGTGGGGGTAGTCATGCGGGACATCCCATCACGCTCCGCACCCCGTGTCCGGCGAATGGGCCAGGCCGTGGCCGCAGGTGGCCATCCGAACCGGACGGACGATGCCGATCAGGACGGAAACCGGCGTCGACGGCTCAGCCGTCTCAGCCGTCGATCAGCCTCAGCAGCTCCTCCCGGTCCCGGGGCAGTCCGAGGGCGCCGAGGAGCCCCCGCAGCTCGCCCTGGGCGAGCCTGCGGCGCCAGTCGGTCCATGCGGGATCGTCCCCGATCAGCGCCAGGGCGCGGCGCGTCACCTCGGACCTGTCGTCGGCGCGGGACCACAGTCGACCGGCGTCGACGAGCACGCGCAGGTAGTCGCGTTGGACACCGTTCAGGTCCCGCGTGCTCCACCCCGCCTCGCCGCCGAGCCGGAACAGCGCTCCGTACAGCGGCCCCAGATCCTTGTGCAGCGTGTCCGGATCGGTGACGCCCACCACCGACCGCGCCACCGGAAGCAGGTCCGCGGCGTCCCTGCCCTCGGCACGCCAGCGCTGGCACAGTTCCGCCACCAGGGTCGACCTGACGGGGCCGTCGAAACACCGCGGCCGCACCGAGAACCACGAGTCGACCTCCTCCGCCCGGCTGAGCGCGGCGGCCAGCTCCTCGGTCGCGGCCGGATCGCCGCTCAGGGAGGGGGCCAGCGCGGCGCAGGCCCGTATCGCCGGGTCGGCGTGGGTGAGGAACTCGGAGGTGTCGCGCCCGTTGCGGCCCAGGGCGAGGACGATGGCGGCCCCCTCGTCCCGGGTCTGCGCCAGGTCCGCCGCCCCGGACAGGTCCAGCTCCGGCGCGCCCAGCCACGCGAGCTCTCCGGCGGCCTCCACGGCACGCTGCCGGACGTGGCGGTCGCCATGGGTCAGGTGGGGGCGCACGAGGTCGTAGAGGACGGGAGCGGCCGCGCGCAGGTCGAGGGCCGCCCGCGCCAGCAGCGCGCCGTGGGCCTCCTCCATCTCCTCGGGGGCCATGTCCTCCCCGTCCCCCTCCGGCTCGTCGGCCAGGCCCCGGAGAAAGCGCTCCACGAGGCCTCCGCCGGCCTCGGCCGCGGCGGCCAGGACCTCGTCGGGGCTGTCGTCCCAGCGGGCGCGGCGCGCGGCGTCGCACAGGAACTCCAGCAGCACCCCCCGGAGCGTCCGCGGCCACGGCCCGTCCCACGGCGGGACCGCGTCCGCGACCGGGTGGTCCAGCAGCCCGGCCACGAACAGGACGGCGGGCACTGTGGCCGGGTACACGCCGTCGTCCTCCAGGAGCTGCCCGTACAGGCGGTCGAGCGCACGGCGCCACCCCGTCTCGTCCCGGTCCAGGAGTGCCGCCAGGGCCTCGGGCACCTCGTCGGCAGTGCCGTCCGCCTGGAGGAGCCGGGACCAGTCGGTGGCGTGGAGTACGTCAGTTCCTGTACGCATGCCCGGATTGTGGCACCCGGTGCCGACGGTCCACGGGCGTGGCGGCCCCGCCCGGGCCGTGCCCGCTGCGTACACTCGTGCCGCCGGAACCGCGCCGTACGGAGGAGGGCCCGACCTTCATGACGATCTCCGAGCCCCCGAGGACACCGCTCCAGCGCGCCGCCTTCCGCGCGCCGATCTGGCTGTACCGGCTCGGTCTCGGGCCGCTGATGGGCCGCCGGTTCGTCCTGCTCACCCACAGGGGGCGCGCGAGCGGCGAGCCCCGGCAGGCGGTACTGGAGGTCGTGGGGCGCAACGACAGCACCGGGGCGGTCCTGGTCGCGGCCGCCTACGGGCGGCGGGCACAGTGGTTCCGCAACATCCGGGCCGAACCGCGCGTGCTGTTCCAGGTGGGCGGGCAGCGGTTCCGGGGGACGGCCGCACCGCTGCCGCCCGAGGAGTCGGGCCGGGCGCTGGCGCACTACGCCGAGCGCCACCCGGGCACGGCCAGGGCGCTGATGAAGGCGCTCGGCCGGGAGGTGGGCCAGGCCCCCGAGGACTACGCACGCGTGGGCTCGGACCCCGAGTACGGTATCCCGATCGTCCGGCTGCTCCCCGATCGCGCCCCGGGTCCCCACTTCCCGGACTTCACCGCCCCGTAGACCGTGCACGGGGCAAAGGCCACGGCTCAGGCGTCGACGAGGGCGCGCAACCCCTCCGGGGCCGCGGGCAGACCCAGACGGCCGAGAAGGAGCGGGACGTTGGTGCGCGTCCCCGGCCAGAGGGCGTCGTTGTCGATCAGGGTCGCCAGGTAGGCGCGTTGGACGTCGGAGGGGGTACCGGTCCACGCGCCGCCGTCCTCGCCCCGGGGGGAAGGCGAGCTCCAGCAGCGGGCCGCAGTCGGCCTCAGCCGTGAGGGGGGTGGCGAGCGCGGTCATGGCGCGGAACACGGGCGGCAGGCGCGCGGCGTCGGCGGGCTCCGAGCGGTCCGCGAGTGTGCTGACGAGGGTGAACCGCACGTGCCCGCGGAAAGCGGCGGGGCACGTGGTGAACCACCGGTCCGCCGCCAGGGGGTCGGCCAGTGTCCGCCACGTCAGCGCCTCCGGGGCGGGCTCCTCCCAGACCTCCTCGTCGTCGGCGAGCACGGCGTCCAGGAGCTCCCGGCGCTCGGCCTCGGGCAGTCGGGCGAGCTCGGCCAGTTCGGCGTCGGTCTCGTCTGGGGCGGCGGCCGCGAACAGGGTGGCGGGCGGGGTCGCCGGGTAGACGGAGCCCTGGTGGAGGATGGCGCTGTGGAAGTAGCCCGTCCCCTCCGACAGCGCGTCCGGACCGTCACCGAGCAGAGCCGACAGTCCCTCGGAGGCGTCGGCGGCCGATCCGTGGGCGTGGAGGGTCTGGTCCCAGTCGGTGCCGCGGAGGACGTCCTGTGCGGTCAGCATGACCGCACACTGGCGCGGCGGACCGACCGGCGGCGCGCGCCCTCCGCCCGACCGGGACCAGGGGTGTCCGGCTAGAGCTGCACGCCCAGCAGGGTGTCGACGGTGGCGCGGGCCAGGCCCGGGGCGGAGGTGTCGGTGCCGCCCCCGGCCAGGGCGGTCTCGGCCCAGGCGTCCACCGCGGCGAGTGCGCCGGGCGAGTCCAGGTCCTCGGCCAGGGCGGCGCGCACGGCGGCGAGCATCGGGGCGGCGTCGGGCGCCGACCCCAGCGCGGTGGCCGCACGCCAGCGCTTGACCCGGTCGCAGGCGGCCGGGAGTTCGGCGTCGGTCCACTCCCAGGGCGACCGGTAGTGGTGGGCGAGCATGGCCACGCGGATGACGGCCGGTTCCACGCCCTGTTCGCGCAGCTTGGACACGAACACCAGGTTGCCCAGGGACTTGGACATCTTCTCGCCGTCCAGGCCGACCATGCCCACGTGCAGGTGGTTGTGGGCGTTGGGGCCGCCGGTGGCGCACCGCGTCTCGGCGGCGCCCATCTCGTGGTGGGGGAAGATCAGGTCGCTGCCGCCGCCGTTGAGGTCGAAGGCGGGACCCAGGCGGTCCAGGGCGATCGCGCTGCACTCGATGTGCCAGCCGGGGCGGCCGCGGCCCAGCGGGCTGTCCCAGGCGGGTTCGCCGGGGCGCTCGGCGCGCCACAGGAGCCAGTCCAGCGGGTTCTTCTTGCCCTCGCGCTGCGGGTCGCCGCCGCGCTGCCCGAACAGGTCGAGCATCTCTTGGCGGCTCAGGTGGCTGATCGCGCCGAACTCGGCGGCCTCGTCGACGGAGAAGTACAGGTCGCCGTCCAGGTCGTAGGCGGCGCCGGTGTCGCGGATGCGCACGGCCAGGTCGCTGATCAGGTCGACCGACTCCACGACGCCCACGTAGGAGGTCGGGGGGATGATCCGCAGGGCGGCCATGTCGTCGCGGAACACGTCGATCTCGCGGTGGGCGAGGTCGCGCCAGTCGACGCCGATCGCCTCGGCCCGCTCCAGGAGCGGGTCGTCGATGTCGGTGGTGTTCTGCACGTAGTTGACGTCGTGTCCGGCGTCCCGCCAGACCCGGTTGACCAGGTCGAAGGTCAGGTAGGTGAAGGCGTGGCCGAGGTGCGCGGCGTCGTAGGGGGTGATGCCGCAGGCGTACATCCCGGCGCGGGGCGCCGGTGTCGTCGTCCGCAGCTGGCCGGTGGCGGTGTCGTGGACACGGAGCGGACCGCCGGTACCCGGCAGGGGGACGATGTCAGGCGCAGACCATGAACGCATACCCGGAAGACTATCCGGACACCCGTGTGCCAAACGCCCCGGGACGGGTGGGTTCGTCGGGTGATCATCCCCCCAGAGGGGGTGGGAATAGCAGGGCGCGGTCCGGGGTTCGACGACACCCGGACACGTGCCCCGTCCGGGGTTTCACCGCACCCGGGGCGTCTACGGCTCCCGGGAGGCCCCCAGGAGGGCGCACCACTCGGACGCGGGGAAGGACAGCGTTCCCCTGTCACGGTTCTGGGTGTCGCGAACCAGGGTGTCCCGGCCCTCCCGCACCTCCACACAGTGCGATCCGTCGTGACTGTGAGTGGATTTGTGGAAACCTTCAGCCATCAGAGCAGTCCTTCCAGCAAAGTGGCGGACTCAGTACGGGGGGAGGCGAGTCCGACCAGGTCCATCAGAAGTGACTGTACAGACTCCGCGTTCCCGGGTTTCTCCAGCAAGACGTTTCCCAGAACATGGTCGGACACGGCCACACTCACACCGTCACGCAGTCGGTAGACCTGCGCGGACGACACAGTGGACAGGATCGGGACATGGTCCGGGATCAGATAGACCACCAACCGCTCCCGATCCATGTGGCGCAGGAGGTACCTCACCTGATCCTCCTTCACCACCCGGGGAAGGTACAGAAGCGTATGTATCGGGAACACGACCGTGACCAAGGGGTTATTTCGAGTGGTCAGCGACTCGTACCGGCCAACACGAAGCTGCGCCAGACGCTCGATCTCACCTTGGGGTGCCGTCGGTCGACCAGCACGAAACACCGCGCGAGCGTACTCGGGAGACTGCACGATCCCCGGCACGAGCGAGACCGACAGAGCGTCGATGGCAATCGACCGTTCGTCCAGTATCCCAGGGGACCTCATCCACGGAGGGATGCCCGTCGACGTCAGAGCCTCCCACGCGGAAAGCAATCGCCCTCTCGCGTCGAGGGCCCTGTCTATTTTCGCCACGTCCGCGCGCACCGGAATGACTTTGTCGTTCTCCCAGCGGGACAGAGTCGAAACCGCGAAGTTCGACCTGGCCGTGAGCGCACGAAGCGTCAGACCGGCCTGCTTGCGCTCATTTCGGAGGTACGACCCGAAAGTCGGGGTTTCAAGGCTCTCTTGGGGAGGAGAATGTTCCGCCATGATCCTGAGATTAGTGAGAAAGTTCCCTCGTGCGCCATGCCTTTAGGGATACATGTCAGTTCCTGGGGAAAACAGAGTTCGGGACCAACCCTGGACTCATGGACCAGACCGAACGCGACGAGGGTCGCGATGCAGAAAACAGGCGAATACATATCATCCCGGACACCCGAATCACGACGCCGGGAGAATCCGACCCCTTCACCCACATCCGGAACGCGTTCCTCACCCGGCGGGGGCTCGCCTTCACCCTGGAATGGCGGCGCTTCCCCTGGACCCGGGGCCGGGACGTCGAACGCGCCCTGGTCGGCCCCTCCTACCTGGGCAACGTCGCCCTCGGCCTCAGGGACGGCTGGTGCTGGGGCTGGCAGGACCGCGACGGCGCGTGGACGTACGTACAGCGGGACCGGTGGGACGTCCTCGTGGAACAGGTCATCGAGACCCGCGCGGGCCACGTCCCGCCGCTCCCCCGCAGGCGGGGCGGGTGACGACCGGCGCGGCCCCGGAACCCGTCCCCGGATCCGGGACCGACCGCGCCGCCCGGGCGCGCGTCACCCGGGTGCGAGCGCTCCGGCCGCCAGGAGCATCACCAGGACGGCCGCCACGGCGCCCGTCGCGGCGGCGTAGTGTCGCGGCCGCGGTGTTCCCGGCATCCACCGGATCGCCGCGGCGGAGGCCAGCAGCGCGGTGGCCCCGACCGGAAGCAGGGCGCGCCAGGCCCGGTCGAGGGTGTCCAGGGGGAGGAACACGTCCGCGCCGTAGAGCGACAGGATGAGCGCCGGGAGCCCGATCACCGCCGCACCGACCCCGGCGAGCAGGTTGAAGCGGTTCTGGGCGTCGGTGCTCTGGGCGACCGCGAAGGTCGACATGCTGCCCAGCAGGGCGTGCAGCCGCGACACCTCCTCCTCCAGCTCGCCGGACATCGCCTCGCAGTGGCGCAGTCCGAGCCGGTGGGTGCTCACCCAGCCGGGGAGCGCGTCCTGGTCGGCTCGCGTGTCGGAGTGCGACCCGTTGTGGTCGTAGACCGTGTCGTCCCACAACCAGACCCACAACCCCTCGCGATGGGCGGTGGAGGCGTGGTCCCGGGCGTGCCCCATGGCGGTCGCCAGTTCGAGCGTGGCGGCCAGGAGCGGACGCAGGGGCTGGTCGGAGCGTGCGGCGAGCTCGTCGGCGATCCGCTGCTCCAGCTCGTAGCGCAGACCCCGCAGCCGGTCGACGGCGTCACGCGACCCCTCCGCGAGCGCCTTGGCCGTGGCCACCGCGACGGTGCGCGCGTCACCCCCGATCCGGTGGGCCGGGTGCGCCAGGGCCGCGACGAGTTCGTCGTCGGCCACCGAGGGGATGGCGCGGTCCGCGTGCCACCCCTCGGCCTCGCGCCAGACCGCGTCCAGGACCAACGTGATGACGGGAGCGGTCCGGTCGTCCGGACTCTCCGTCGCACCCTCCTCCGGATCGGCCCGCCCGGTCGGACCGTCCCCGTGCGCGCTGACGCGCGCCTGTCCGACGACCACCCTTCGCCGCCCGGGTGAGCCGACGACGCGGAGGAGGGGGACGCTGAGGACGACCTGCGACGCGTCGTGGGAGCCGCGCCGAAGCCCGTCGGTGTCGGCGGCGGCTCGGACCGTGAGGGCGGCCCGGACCCCGTGACCGGTGGTGGGGGGTGTCCCGTGAAGGACCTCGTACCGGTGTGTCGATGCTTGCATGGGACGAGGGTAGAGCGTGCCGTGACGGTCGGTCCGCGCGGTTCGCCGGACACCGCCGCCGATGGTGTCCCCTCAGTGGTCCGGGGTCAGACCCGGTCGGTTCCGGGCGATCAGAACGGCGCTCAGTACGGCGGAGCCCGCGCACGCGGCGGCCAGCAGCAGCCCGCCCAACCGCCAGTGCAGCAGGGCTGCGCTCACCGAGACCACGTAGAGCAGCCAGTACGCGGCGCTCTCCCACCGCCCGCCGTGTCCGCTCCCCATCGCCGCCCCTCGCGTCCGACCGCGCCCGTCGGCGCGCGCGACGGCATGTACGCCGTCTCCCAGAGAGACGCTCTGATCACGCAGCGGGTTTACCCGGGAAGAAAGCCTCCGGCGCGGCGTGGGTCACAGGGGTGGCGCACCCCGCCGTCGTGGGGGGAGGCGGGGTACGGGCGCCGAACCGGTCGGGGGCTCAGGGCTGGACGGCGAGCTCCAGCTCCAGCAGGTCCAGGTCCCCGGCCGCCTCGCCGAGGGCGGAGTCACCCGGGTCGGCGAACTCCACGAGGTCCGCGTGCGCAGCGCGCAGTCTGCGCCGCGTCGGCCGGGCCTCCCGGTACCCGTGCGCGCCGAGCGGGGTCGCGCGCAGCTCACCCGTACCGGTGACGACGCCCTCCGGCGTGCGCAGGGCCCAGTCCCACCCCTGCGTTCGGGCGCTGACGGCCCGGGTGGCGTGCAGGAGGACCCCCACACGGTCGGCGCGGCCGTCGTGGACACGCGTCCACCGGCCCACCAGTTCGGCGGGGTCGTGGTGCGGGGTCGGGGCGGTGGGGGCGAGCTCGTGGGCGGGGCTGGCGTTCATCAGTGGTCCTTCCGGGACGGGTCTGGATCGCGATCGGGGCCGACGAAACGCGCCGCAGACGCGCCTGTGGACCCCGCTCACCGAGAACACGGTCCTGCGCACCGCTTATGACGCGGTTTCGGAGCCTTTTTCCTACCCTGATCGCGATGGCCACCCACAGACTCTGCCAATCCGTGATGACACGGATTGGCCCGCCGCGCGGCGCGCCCCGGCGCCGTGGCCCGACGTCGCAGTTCAGAGGTCGATCATCCGCCAGGCGTCCGGATCGGCCGGAGTGTCGGTGAACGCGTAGCGCACGGTCCGCCCGTCGGCCGCGAGCAGGGTGACCGACCCGGTGGCCCACACCCGGCCTCCGCCGAGGTCGGCGTGCGCGATCAGGCCCGAGGGATCGCCCGACTCGTCGGTCCCCGCCGAACGCGGCGCGTCGTGGGCCGCCGCGGCGATCAGGTCGGGCCAGCGCCCCCAGATCCGCTCCGTTCCGGTCTCCTCGGCCAGGTGCGCCCCGTCGGGTCTGGTCCGCGCGAACTCGGGGGTGTGGCGCAGCGAGCGCGGGTCGGCCGGGTCGAGTCCGGTGTTGACGATGACGCTCACCCCGACCGGCAGGGGGCGAACGTCCAGCCGCGCGCCGTCCCAACTGTGCAGCACGGCGCTCCGGGCGTCGGCCGTCAGCAGGTGGAAGGGCGCGTACCTGGACAGCTCCACCCCGTCGAGGGGATCACGCTCGACGGTGGCCAGGGCGTGCAGGGGAAGGTCGCCCCGGCTGGCCGGGTACGCCCCCTCCCAGGGCATCCGGCCGTCCCACGGCCACCCGTTGAGCAGTGCCGCGGTGCGCGCGCGGGCCGGGTCGACCGCCAACCACGTACCGCCCGCCGACCGGTCGCGGCCTCCCACCAGCCCGGGGTGGTCGGGCCAGTGCCGTCCGGGCCCGTCCCAGGGGCGGTCCCTCATCTCGTCACGGATCGCGGCGATGACCAGTGCCGTGTCCGCTCCGGGGTCGAATCCGACGATGACGGTGCACATGGCGCCCTTCCCGACGTGTGGCTCGACGGCGTCCCCGTTCATACAACCGCATGCGCGTCCCCGCTGGTGCGCCCGGGGTGGTGCTGGCTCCACCACGGCTCGGGGTGTCGGCCACGGCGCGCCCGCGTCCCGGTTCTTCTAGTCTGGAGACCCTCCCCGACGTGAGGTGCCCCACCCCGTCCGTTCCACCGGACGCGACACGGCCACCGGCGCCTCCCCTCGCTTCCCGACAGGAGTTGTGCGTGCCCGACCAGCCCGACGACGGAGCGGACACCGGCGGCGCCCGGCCCGGCGCGGCCTCGGCCGTGGCCTCCCCCGGCGGGGGCGGCCCGGCGGCCCCGCCCACCGAGCCCGGACTGAGCCGGGAGCAGGTCGCCGAACGCGTGGCCGCCGGCCGCACCAACGACGTCCCGGTCCGCGCCAGCCGGACCGTCGGCCAGATCGTCCGCGGCAACGTGTTCACCCGGATCAACGCGATGATCGCCGTGCTCTTCACCATCATCGCGGTCATCGGCCCCGTCCAGGACGGGCTGTTCGCGATGGTCATCGTGATCAACACGCTCATCGGCATCGTCCAGGAACTGCGCGCCAAGCGCACCCTGGACCGGCTCGCGATCGTGAACGCCGCCCGGCCGCGCGTGATCCGCGAGGGCGCCGCGGTGCGCGTCGCCACCCAGGAGATCGTCCTGGACGAGGTCCTGGAGGTGGGCACGGGCGACCAGGTCGTGGTCGACGGCACGGTGACCTGGGCGGCGGGCCTGGAGGTCGACGAGTCGCTGCTGACCGGGGAGGCCGACCCGGTGGTCAAGCGGCCCGGCGACACCGTGATGTCCGGCAGCTTCGTGGTGGCCGGCAACGGCCGCTTCCGCGCCACCAAGGTGGGGCGGCACGCCTACGCGGCACGGCTGGCCGAGGAGGCCAGCCGGTTCTCCCTGGTCCGGTCCGAGCTGCGGTCGGGCATCAACCGCATCCTGACCTGGATCACCTACGCGCTGTTCCCGATCGGGGGCCTGCTGGTCTACAGCCAGCTGTTCCTGGGCGGGCACGTCACGCTGGAGGAGCCGGTCGCGGGCGGACAGCTGTCCGGACCGCTGGCGGACGCGCTGCGCGGCATGGTGGCGGCGCTGGTGTCGATGATCCCCGAGGGCCTCATCCTGCTCACCAGCATCGCCTTCGCCGTGGGGGTCATCCGGCTGGGCCGCCACCGGTGCCTGGTCCAGGAGCTGCCCGCGATCGAGGGACTGGCCCGGGTCGACGTGGTGTGCACCGACAAGACGGGCACGCTCACCGAGGCGGGGATGCGCCTGGCGCGGATCCGCGACCTGGGCGGCGGGGACGGTCCCGGGTCCGCCACCCAGGTCCTGGCCGCGCTGGCGGCCGTCGACCCCGACCCCAACCCGAGCATGGCCGCGATCGCCCGCGGGTGCGGGGCCGCGGGCCAGGAGGCACCCGACTGGCCGGTGACCGCCCTGGCGCCGTTCTCCTCCGCCCGCAAGTGGAGCGGGGCCAGCCTGCTCACCCCCGACGGGGAGGAGCACTGGGTCCTGGGAGCCGCCGACGTGCTCGCCGCCCCCGACGACCCGGCGGCGGCCGAGGCGGCGCGGCTGGGCGCCCGGGGGCACCGGGTCCTGCTGCTGGCGCGCGCCGGGGGGCGGGTCGACGCCGACGGCGCCCCCGGGCCGGTGCGGCCGACGGCGCTGGTGGTGCTGGACCAGCGGGTGCGGCGGGACGCGGGGCCGACCCTGGACTACTTCGCCGACCAGGGTGTCGGTGTCAAGATCGTCTCCGGCGACCACGCGGCGTCGGTGGGCGCGGTCGGCCGGGAGCTGGATCTGCCGGGGGCCGACCGGCCCGTGGACGCCCGGGACCTGCCGGACTCGGCCGGGGCGATGGCCGACGAGGTGGCGCGGGGTTCGGCGTTCGGCCGGGTCACCCCCGAGCGCAAGCGCGACATGGTGCGCGGACTGCGCGGGCGCGGGCACACCGTCGCGATGACCGGTGACGGGGTCAACGACGTCCTCGCGCTCAAGGAGGCCGACATCGGTGTGGCGATGGGCTCGGGCAGCCCGGCGTCGCGTTCGGTCGCCCAACTGGTGCTCATGGACGACCGGTTCGCCGTCCTGCCGCGCGTGGTGGCCGAGGGGCGGCGGGTGATCGGCAACATCGAACGCGTGGCGGGGCTGTTCCTGACCAAGACCGTGTACACCATGACGCTCGCGACGATCGTGGGACTGCTCGCGGTGGCCTACCCGTTCTTCCCCCGGCACGCGACCCTGATCAACGCGGTCACGTTCGGTATCCCGTCGTTCTTCCTGGCCCTGGCACCCAACACCGACATCGCCCGTCCCGGGTTCGTGGCGCGCACGCTCCGGCTGGCGGTTCCGGCGGGTGTGGTCGCCGGTCTGGCCGCGGTGACGACCTACCTGCTGGTGCTGGGCGGGCGGACCGTACCCGAACCGGCCGACCGGACGGCGGTGGTGATCACCCTGTGCGCGACCACGCTGTGGGTGCTGCTGCTGGTCGCCAAACCGTACGTGTGGTGGAAGGTCGTGCTGGTGGCGTCCATGGTGGGGCTGCTGACCCTGGCCATGGTGACCCCGCTCGGCCGGTGGTTCTTCGACCTGGACGTGAGCGACCCCGGCAAGCTGGTCACCGGTCTGGTGGTCGCGGGGGCGGCGATCGCGGTGATCACGGTCATCCGCGTGGTGGACGACCGGATCACCGCGCGTTCCCGGGCACGGGAGGCGGCGGACGCGCCGGGGCGGGAGCGGACCCCGGAGGCCGTCTGAGGGACCGCCCGGCGCTCCCCGGGCGGGACGTCGGCCGTATCGTGGGCCGGACGGCCCGGAGAAGGAGGAGCGGTGACGGTGGACGACGCGGACCTGCGGTACCTGCGGCGCGCGGTGGAGCTGGCGGAGACGGCGCTGACGGCCGGGGACGAGCCGTTCGGCTCCCTGCTGGTCGCGGCGGACGGGACGGTGCTCATGGCGGACCACAACCACGTGGCCTCCGGGGACGCGACCCGGCACCCGGAGTTCGCGATCGCCCGGTGGTCGACCACGCTCCTGACCGTCTCCGAACGCGCCGCCGCGACCGTGTACACCTCCGGCGAGCACTGCCCGATGTGCGCCGCCGCACACGGGTGGGCCGGGCTCGGCAGGATCGTGTACGCGAGCTCCTCCGCGCAGCTGACCGCGTGGCTGACGGAGTGGGGCGTGCCCCCGGGACCCGTGCGCCCGCTGCCGGCGCGCGACGTCGTCCCCGGGCTGGAGGCGGACGGCCCCGTACCGGAACTGGCCGAGCGGGTCCGGGGCCTGCAGGCGCGCTTCCACGGGAGGGACTGACCGGGGCCGGGCCGGTCGGCCGCCCCGGTCGTCCCCGGCTCACTGCGGCCGGCGGGCGAACAGGAAGGCGTGCGGGGTGCGCTCCCCCTCGGCGCGGGCGCGCACCGTCCGGATGTGGACCTCCAGACCGGCCTCCTCCAGCAGGTCGGCGACCGCCTCCGGGGTGCGCCGGTGGAAGTCGAGCGAGATCTCGTGCCCGAACCCCTCGTCGAGGTGCAGGGTCCCCTCCCCCGTCTGGAACGCGACCAGGCACTCGCCGCCCGGGGCCAGCGCGCGACGGAAACCGGCGAACACCGCCGGAAGCTCGCTCAGGGGCACGTGGATGGTCGAGTACATCGCCACGATCCCGCCCAGGGAGCCGTCGGGCACGTCGAGGTCGGTCATCGACCCCTCGCGGAACTCCAGGTCCGGATAGTCCCTCCGGGCCACCGCCAGCATCCCCGGGGACAGGTCCATCCCCGACACGTCCAGGCCGAGGTCGCGCAGAGGGGCCGTGACCCGGCCGGGGCCGCAGCCGACGTCCAGGACCGGGCCGCCGCGGGCGCGCACGAGTTCGGCGTACAGCGCGAGCAGCGCGCGTTCCAGCGGCTTGCCCGCCAGTTCGTCGCGGAAGCGGACGGCGTAGTCGTCGGCGAGGGCGTCGTAGGAGGTGCGGGTGGCGGAGAGGAAGGGGGGTTCGGTCATGTCAGGACCCTAGCGGCGGATCAGCCGCGGGGCTCGTCGGGGTCGACCGGCTCGAAGTGCCCCTGGATGACGCGGCCGGGCCCGGAGGCGGGGCGGCCGGCGCCGCCGCCGGAGGCACCGGGCCGGGGGCCGGACGGGCCGCCGGGCCCGCCCTGGCCGGGACGGCCCTGGCCGGGCACGTGGGCCCCCTGGACGACGAACTCCTCGTTCATCCGCTCCCGCATCCGGCGCATCCGCCGCTGCGCCCACCCGGCGAAGGCCCAGCGCAGCGCGGGCCGGGTGAAGGGCAGGACCATCAGCAGGCCCAGGAGCGCGGTGAGGAAGCCGGGGACGATGAGCAGGACGCCGCCCGCCATGACCATGAGCGGGTCGAGCAGGCCGCCGCGCGGGGGCTCACCCGAGCGCATGGCCCGGTCGGCGTCGCGGAAGGCCCTGGTGCCCGCACGGCGCAGCACCGCCACGCCCAGCACCAGCAGCGAGACCAGTACCGCCAGCGTCCACGGCACACCGATCCATCCGCCGACGGCGATCATCAGCCACACTTCCAGGAACGGCAGCGCCATGAGCGCGAGCACTGTCAGCAGCGGCATCGAACACCATCCCATCGTCGGCCCACACGGGTCGTCCCTGTAGGAGAGAACGCGCCCGCGCCGCTCAGGGTTCCCCGGGCGTGTCCGCTCACCTGCCGCCGCGGGAGCGACGGGCCGCGGCGGCGGCCGCGGCCACCGCGCCCAGTCCCAGGACGCTCAGCACCGTCTCGGGGACCGCGCCGAGCCTCGTGGCGACGGTGGTGCCCTCGGCGGCGGTCAGTTCGGCGACGTGGATGTCCGGTTCGGCCTCGGGCGAGGTGTAGGAGGTGGTGCCGTCGGGGTTGACCACGGCGCTGATACCGCTGGTGGAGACCACCACGGCGGGCCGCCCGTGCTCGACCGCGCGCAGCTGGGTGATGGCCAGCTGCTGGTTGGACTGCCCGGTGAAGTTGTAGTTGGCGTTGTTGGTGGGGATCACGATGATCTGTCCGCCCTCGGCGACGGCCTCGCGCACCGGCTGGTCGAAGGCCACGTCGAAGCAGATCCCGACGGCCAGGGTGGTGCCCGCCACATCGAGCGCGCCGGGTTCGGTGCCGGGGACGGCGTCGGAGGAGACCTGTTCGAGCCGGGCGACGAAGCGCGTGAAGAAGTCGCGGTAGGGGATGTACTCGCCGAACGGCACCAGGAAGCGCTTGTCGTACCACTCCCCGGGTCCGGTCTCGGGGTCCCACACCACGCTCTGGACGTAGCGGGTGCCGTCGTCGTTGAACCGGCTCATCCCCCACAGCAGCGGAACGCCCACGTCCTCGGCGGCCTCGGAGATGATCCGTTCGGCCTCGGGGTCGCGGTAGGGGTCGATGTCGCTGGCGTTCTCCGGCAGCAGCACCATGTCGGGCCGGGGGTACTCGCCCGCCTCGACCGCGTCGGCCAGGGCGTGGACGCCGTCGGCGTGGTTGCGCAGCACCTGCGCGCGCTCCCCCGTGACCGTCATCTCACCGACGTTGGGCACGTTGCCCTGCACCATCCCCACGGTGACGGTCCCGGCCTCGGCGGGGCGCCCGACGGCCGGTGCCAGGCTTCCTCCCGCGACGATCGCCGCGCCCGCGGCCAGCCCCACGGCGGCCGCCCCGAAGCCCCGGATCCGGGCCGCGCCGGGGCCGCGCGCGGCCCCGGCGACGCGCAGCGCGCTCCACAGCAGAAGTCCGCCGGTGAGGGCGACCGCGAAGGTCACCAGGGGGGACGAGCCCAGGGCCGCGTAGCCGACGAAGGGGGTGTCGGGCTGGGCGAAGGCCAGCTTGCCCCAGGGGAATCCGCCCAGCGGCCAGCGGGCGCGCACGGCCTCCTGCGCCACCCACAGGGCGGAGGTCCACAGGGGCCACAGGGGCAGCCGCGCCACCAGGGTCAGGCCCATCGCCATGGGCAGGAAGTACACGGACTCGGCCGCCGCGATGATCAGCCACACGTCGATGCCGAAGATGTCCTGCCAGCTCACCAGCGGCACCATGAGCGTCGCGGCGGCGAGCAGGCCGAGCCAGGCGGCGCGGCGCGGGCGGGTGCCGGCGACGGCGAGGAGGAACAGCGCGGCGCTGACCGGACCCAGCCACCACCAGCCGTACGGGGGCAGGGCGACCAGTTGGGCCAGACCGGAACCCACGGCGGCGGACAGGCGCCAGAGCAGGTCGTGGCGTCCCCAGCGGTGGCCCGCGGGGATCGTCGTGGCCCGTCTCCAGCGGCTCGGCGGCGGGGGAGGCGCACCGAGCCCGTCCGCCGTCGGCACGGGTCGGCCGGACGCCGGGGCTGTGTCCTGCTCGGTGTTCTCGGCGACCACGTCGGCTGCTCGCTTTCCGCTGGGGAGTGGGAGTGCTCGTGGTCAGCATATGGGGGGACGCGGAAAAGGCCCGAGCCACCCTTCGGACCGGCTCCGTCCCGTCGGCGGCGAGCTCGGAAAACCGTTGTCTACTGGATGTTCGGGCCTTTTCCGGGTCCAACCCCCCGCCCGGTTGCGGCGATCCGCCCCTCACCCGACCCCGGCTGCACCTGGCGCGTGATGCAGCGTCCGATCGGACGAGTGGGGGACACACAACCGGTCCGTCCAGTGCTGGACTGGTCGTTAGGTTACCCAGACTCCCCAACCGATGCCTCAACCCGGATGCCGTGTCGTGGGGACCGAGCCGAGACCGCGTGGGGAGAACGTGGTGAACCGTCGGACAGGCTAACGCACCTGGGGCCGCCACGCCAGCCGGACCGAACGGGTTTGTGACTGACCGCAATCTGATCAATCAGCCCCCACCCCTGGACATTTCGATCAGAATCGTGTCTCATGTGATCAGTTAACCTTCCTGTTTCGATCAACTTCGAAAGAGCACGGGGTGTCGGGGATCTCCCCCGAGATCCCCCACCACGACCCAGCGCGGGAGCTGAACCATGGCGGAGATCGTCCTCGAGGGCGTCGACAAGATCTACGGAGGCGGCGTCAAGGCCGTCGACAACCTCAACCTGCGGATCCAGGACGGCGAGTTCATGGTGCTCGTCGGCCCGTCCGGCTGCGGCAAGTCCACCGCGCTGCGCATGATCGCGGGTCTGGAGGAGATCTCCGACGGCACGCTGGTGATCGGTGACGAGATCGTCAACGACCGCCCGCCCAAGGACCGCGACATCGCGATGGTCTTCCAGAACTACGCGCTCTACCCCCACATGACCGTCGAGCAGAACCTCGCCTTCGGTCTGAAGCTGCGCAAGGTCGCCAAGACCGAGATCGCCCGCCGCGTCCAGGAGGCGGCGGAGATGCTCGGCCTGGAGCCCTACCTCAAGCGCAAGCCGGGCATGCTCTCGGGCGGTCAGCGCCAGCGCGTGGCGATGGGCCGCGCGATCGTGCGCGAGCCCCAGGCCTTCCTCATGGACGAGCCGCTGTCCAACCTCGACGCCAAGCTGCGCGTCCAGATGCGCGCCTCCCTCAACCAGCTCCACGAGCGCCTCGGCGTCACCACCGTCTACGTCACCCACGACCAGGTCGAGGCCATGACCCTGGGCGACCGGGTCGCCGTGCTGCGCGACGGCCGCCTCCAGCAGGTCGACACCCCCAAGCGGCTGTTCGACGCGCCCGTCAACCTGTTCGTGGCCGGGTTCATCGGCTCGCCCGCCATGAACTTCGTCGACGCCGAGCTCGTCGCCGACGGGGACGGGGCCGTGCTCACCTTCGCCGACCACAAGCTCCCCGTCTCCGGCGCACTGCTGGAGTCGCGTCCGGCCCTGCGCGAGTACCTGGGCCGGCGGATCATCCTGGGTATCCGCCCCTCCGACTTCAACGACGCCGAGTTCGACGGCAACGGCGACCCCACCGTCCAGGTGAAGGCGGACGTCACCGAGGAGCTGGGCACCGAGATCAACGTCATCTTCTCCGTCGACGCCCCGCCGGTCCGCCACGAGGACGCCACGGCGCTGGCCAAGGACGCCGCCGGTGACGGCGAGGAGGACGGCGACTCGATGCCGCTGTCCCAGAACCGCACCCAGTTCACCGCCCGGGTCAGCCCCCGCAGCCAGGTCCGTCCCGGCAGCGGGATCAGCCTGTCGGTGGACGTCAGCCAGCTGCACTTCTTCGACCAGGAGAGCGGCCTGGCCATCGGCCACCCCGACCACGCGTAGGGCGAACGCGCGCACGTGTCACCGGTGTGCCCCGGTCGCGACCGACGCGGCCGGGGCACACCCGTCCCCTCCGAGGACACCCACGGCGTGTACGCACCGTGTTCGCGCCAAACCTCACCGGTGGGACACACTCGCGTGCCCGGCGGTCAGACAGGTCTTCCTTGACCGACCTGTAGGGGCGAACCAACGATGTGATGGTGCGCAACCGAGCCCCCGGAGTCGCCCCCGCACACGGCCCCCCGCCGGTCGTGGACACCCTCCACGGCCGCCCCGTCCCCGACCCCTACCGCTGGTTGGAGTCCCCCGACTCGCCCGCGACCGAACGCTGGCTGGCGGAGCGGTCCCGGGAGTACGAGTCCGAGGCCGCCTCGTGGCCGCTGCGCGCGCCCCTGGCCGACCGCATCCGCGCCCTCGTGCGCACCGAACTGTGGACGCCTCCCCGGCACCGGCCGGGCACGCTCTTCACCACCGTGCGCGCCCCGGGCGCCGAACACCCCCGCCTGGTCGCCCTGCCCGAACACGGCGACGGCCCCGCGCGCACCGTCCTGGACCCGGGCGCCGAGGACCCCACCGGGCGCACCACCCTCGACGCCTGGGAACCCAGCCCCGACGGGCGCCTGGTCGCCGTCCAGACCTCCGCCGGCGGGGTGGAGCGCGGCGGGCTGCGCGTGGTGGACACCCGGACCGGCGCCCCGGCCGGACCCGCCGTTCCCGGGGTGCGCTACTCCCACGTGGCGTGGATCCCCGGTGGCGGTCCCCCCTCCTTCCTCTACGTCCGCCGCGACGGCGCGCGGGGCGTGCGCGGCGTGCGCGGCGTGTGGCTGCGCCGCGTCGCCGACGGCGCCGAGGCGCTGGTCCACGCCTGCACCGCGGACGCGACCGTCCCGGGGGTCCGTGTGCTGGGCGCGCGGTGGCTCCTGGTCACCGAGGGCCACGGCACCGGACACCGCACCGACCTGTGGATCGCCGACCTGGCCGCGCGGCCCGCCCTCCGGTCGCCCGAACGGCACGGCATCGCCCTGCGGCCGGTCCAGGTCGGCCCCGAGGCCGAGACCGAGGCGCGGATGGGCCCGGACGGCCTCCTCTACCTGCGCACGACGCTCGACGCGCCGCGCCGCCGCCTGTGCGCGGTCGCCCCGCAGGAGCCCGGTGTCGAGCACTGGCGCGAGGTCGTACCGGAGGACGGGGCCTCGACCCTGGACGCCTTCACCCCCTACCCGGGCCCGGACGGACCGGCTCTGCTGGTCGTACGCACCCGGCTGGGGATCAGCGAGGTGACCCTGCACGACGCCCGCTCCGGCGTCCGCACGGGAACCGTCGACCTGCCCGGCGAGGGCATGGTCTCGGGCCCGGAGTCCGCCCCGGACGGAACCGTCTACCTGGGCTACGCCGACGTCGCCACCCAGCAGCGGGTGCTGCGGCTCGGCCCCGGCCAGCGGCGGCCCCGCCCCTGGCCGGACCGGGCCGCCGCTCCCCCGCCCCCGCCCGAGATCACCCGCACCGTGCTGTGGTGCCGCTCCGCGGACGGCACCCGGGTCCCGGTCACCGTCTTCTCCCGTCCCGGCGGCTCGGGCGTCCCCGCACCGGGACCGACCATCCTGCACGCCTACGGCGGGTTCGGCCGCCCCCGGCAGTTCGGGTTCAGCGCGACCGTCCTGGCCTGGCTGCTCTCGGGCGGACGCTACGCCGTGGCACACGTGCGCGGCGGCGGCGACGCCGGACGCGACTGGCACCTGAGCGGTTCGGGCCGCGACAAGCCGCGCGCGGTCGCCGACCTGGCCGCGGCCGCCGACGCCCTCGTGGCCGGGGGTCTGTGCGCCCGCGAACAGCTCTGCCTGTCGGGCGGTTCCGCGGGCGGCCTGCTCGTCCTGGCCGCGGCCGTGTCCCGCCCGGACCTGTGCACGGCGGTCATCGCCTCCGCGCCGCTGGCGGACATGGTCCGGTTCGAACGCCTGGGGCTCGGCCGGATGTGGACCCGCGAGTTCGGCAGCGCCGCCGACCCCGACGACTTCGCGGCCCTGATGTCCTACTCCCCCTACCACCGGGCCCTGGACAGCGCCGTCCGCGCGCCCGGCCGCTCCTTTCCCCGCGTCCTGCTCACCGGCTTCCACGGTGACACCCGCACCGACGCCGCCCACCCGCGCAAGATGTGCGCGGCGCTGAGCGCGGCGGCGCGGGACACAGGGCGCCCTGCGGTACTGCTCCGGTACGAGCGCGACGTCGGGCACGGCCCGCGCGCGGTCAGCCGGGCGGTGGGACTGGCCGCCGACGCGCACGCGTTCGCGGCCCACGAGACGGGGCTGACCGCGCCCTGAGGCCCGGTACGGCCCCCGCACGGAAGAAAGTGGACAACGGCACACGGAAAGCGAGGTGCGAGATGGACCCGATCGAGGTTGAGGTCGAGGACCTGGCGGAGGTGACCTCCCGCGACATCACCGCGGGTGGCGACAGCGACGGTACCGACTCCAGCTCCGACTTCATCTGACCCCTCCCCGCCCGGTCCCGCGCCTGTCCGGCGGGGCCGGGCGGGCCCTCGGCGAAGGGACCCCCGTGACCGATCCAGGCCACCTGTTCACGCGAGCCCTGTCAGAGAGCGTGGGCCCCTCGGGCCTCACGCCCCACCTGTCGGAGGAGTTCGTCCATTCCGACCTGGGCGCGGACGCCGTGCGCTCCCTGCTGACCTTCGACGACCTCAACCACCTGCTGGACACGTGCGCGCCCGAACCGCCGCGCCTGCGCCTGCACCGGGACGGCTCCCCCGTTCCGGTCGACCGTTACACCGACCGGGCGTTCTCCTCCCGCTCCGCGCGCCGGGTGGTGCGGCCCGAGTCCCTCTACACCGAGCTGCGGGCCGGGGCGAGCCTGGTGCTGGACGGCATCGACCGGATGCACCCGCCCGTCGCCGCCGCCGCCGACGACCTCATGCGCCTGGTCCGGGAGAAGGTGCAGGCCAACCTGTACCTGATCTGGGGCGGGTCGCGCGGTTTCGACACCCACTGGGACGACCACGACACGGTGATCGTCCAGGTGGAGGGGACCAAGCACTGGCGGGTGCACGGCCCGGGTTCGCGTCCCCACCCCATGAAGAACGACACCGACCACTCCCACACGCCTCCTCGCGACGCCGACGGCGAGCTCCAGGTGGTGTGGGAGGGCGTGCTCTCCCCCGGGCAGGTGATCCACGTACCGCGCGGCTGGTGGCACACGGTCACCGGCACCGGCGGCGTGAGCATGCACCTGACCTTCGGTTTCACCCGGGCCACGGGGGTGGACTGGGCCGAGGCCCTGGTGCGGCGGCTGGTCGACGAGGAGCTGTTCCGGCGCGACCTGCCCCGGTTCGCCGACGCCGACACCCGGCGCAAGCACCGGCACGCGCTCATCGCCCGGCTGGTGGAGCTGGCCGAGGAGGGCGACCCGGACGCCTTCCTGGCCGAGCGGGACGCCCGGTTCCCCCGGCGCACGTCGTTCTCACTGCCCTGGCCGGTCGGGGACGAGCCGCCCGGACCCGACGCGCGTGTGGAGTTCGTGCCGGTCCTGCCGCCGCCGCTGGCCCGCGAGGGCGACCGGGTGTCGCTCACGGTGTCCGGGCGCCGCTACCGGCTCCCGGGAACCGTGGAACCGGTGCTCGCGGCGCTGGCCGAGCACCGGGAGCTGACGGTGTCCGACCTGGCCGGGCGGGCGGGCGTGGACGCCGCCGAGGCCGCCCGGGTCGTCTCCGCGCTGACCCGGCACCATCTGGTGGTCGTGCGTTAGCGGGTGCTCGTCTCGAGCCGCCGCCGACGCTCGACGTAGGACTCGACGCCGTCCAGGATCCGCTCCAGTGAGAAGGTCATGTCGTCCGTGGGGGCGGTGGTCTCTCCCGTGTCGGAGGAGGACAGGACCCCCTCCTCCAGCATCGCGGCGATGGTGGGGAACCGCTCCGGCGTGACCACCCGGCCCAGGCTGAGGGCGTAGGCGCGCTCCCGCTCGGCGAGGGTGCCGCCCGCCGCCTCGGCCGCCCCACGCATGTCGAGTTCGAGTCGGTAGGTGTCGCGGACCACGCTGGAGATCGTCGTGAGGACCTGGACGGCGTCCGCCGTGTCCAGGCCCGACCGGACCAGCTCGCGCAGCCCGGCCTCCATCCACCGCAGGCCGTTGGGCCCCAGCGGCGGCCCGAACACGGCCGCGTAGACCACCCAGGGATGGCGACGGTAGACCTCGCGGCATCCGGCCACCCACTCCCCGACCCCCGCTCGCCAGTCACGGTCGGCACGGGACTTGGGCGGGTCCTGCGCCATGGCGGCGTCGATCATGAGGACGAGCAGGTCCTCCTTGCTGTCCACGTGGCGGTAGAGCGACATGGTGGTGAAGCCGAGCTCACCGGCCACCCGCTGCATGGAGACGCCCTCCAGGCCCTCGGCGTCGGCCACGGCCACGGCCGCCCGGACGACCGCCTCACGGTTGAGCTTGGGTCTGGGGCCGCGCCTGCCGGGTTCGCGCAGCCCCCACAGGAGCTCGATCTCCCGCGTCACGTCGGTCTCCGGTCGCCGCTCGCTCATGTCCCACCAGTCATCGTCTGTCCACTGGACTCCATCCTAAATATGTGTATGATCTACACTAATTCGTGTACCTGATATACGATTAAAATCCGTACCCCGGAGACCAGACATGACGCACCCCACCGCGCCCCCGGCCCCCACCGCACCCCACAGACGCCTCCCTCCGCCCCGGCGACCCTGGTGGCGACGCCCCTGGATCGCCCCGCTCGCCCTCCTCGGGCTGGCGTTCGTGGCCTACGCGCTGCCCCCGTACACCACCCTGGACCCGGACCAGGCCCGCCTGCCCGTCCGCCAGGACCTCGCCTGGCACTACCCGGCCCTGGTCACGCACATCTTCGGCGGGGCCCTGCTCACGCTGATCGTGCCGCTCCAGGTGTGGCCGTGGCTGCGCCGCCACCACCCGGCCGTCCACCGCTGGAGCGGACGCGCCTACGTCCTGCTCGGCGTTCCGCTCGTCGGCGTTCCGGCCCTGCTCATCGCCCCGCTCAGCTCCGCCGGCCCCGACGGCCGCATCAGCAACGTCCTCTGGGCGGTCCTGTGGCTGGCCTGTACCGTCCTGGGCTTCCTGGCGGCCCGCCGACGTGACCTCGCCCGCCACCGGGAGTGGATGCTGCGCAGCTTCGTGCTGCTCTACGGGATCGCGCTCAACCGGATCGTCCTGGTGGTGCTGTCACTGCTCATGCTGCCCTGGCTGCACAGCGGCTTCGGCGGCGACGTGGAGGCGATGATCCTGTCCGTGGCCGTCTCCAGCAGCTACCTGAGCTGGGTCCTGCCGCTGCTCGCCCTGGAGTGGTGGCTCAAGTACCGGCGGCCGCACCGCCGCAGCGCCGTGCGCTGAACCCCGACAGAACCAGACACACCAGCCTGGACCTGCGCTTTCACCACTTCCTGGTGCGCCGCGACACCCACCCCGAGCATTGCCCGGGCATCGCACATGAGGGTAGCCTCACTTAATGAGGCGCATCCCGTCCCCCGGAGGGAACTGCGGCCGCTCCCCCGGACGTGACGGTTTCGTGCGACGAAGGGCAGGTTCCAGCGGTGACCACAGATCCGCTCGAAGCGCTGCGTGACGCGTGTGCACCACTGAGGTTCGCGCCGCTGCCCGACCTGCGCGCCGACGACCCTCCGGTCCCGGACACCCCGCAGGACGTCCACTGGTACCGGTCCGACCACCTGGTCGCCGAGGGCTGGCTCCCCGTCCTGCACGACAAGCTGCGCACCGAGCACGGCCCCGGACACCGCCTCCCGGCCGCCACCAACTTCCTGCGCGTGACCCTGCGCGAACCGATCTTCCTCGTCGCGGCCTCCCTCTACCTGACCGGTCGGACACCGCTGCTGACCCCCGACACCCTGTACCTGCCCTGGGACACGGTCCGGTCGCGCTTCTCCACGCCCGCCGTGACGGGCGCCCGGTGGATCGTCCTGCCCGACGACCCCGCCGCCGGACGCCCGGACACGGTCGTGGCCCGGGACCGCGACGAACAGCTGCGCCTGGCGGCCGAGGGCGTCGTGGAGACCTTCGGCCCGCTGCTGAGTGCCCTGCACGCCCACTCGCGCGCGGGGCTGCGCACCCTGTGGGGCTGGGTGGTCGACACCCTGCACTTCTACATGCTCAACCCGGCCCGCTACCTCGGACACGACGCCCGCCAGGCCTGGGAGCTGGCCACACGGCTCGGCGACGCCGTCGTCGCGGCGGGCGCGGTCACGCGCCGCCGCCCGCGCCTGTTCCCCTTCGCCCCGGAGAACCCGCGCGGCACCTGGGCGGTCCGGGGGACGTGCTGCTTCGACTACAAGGGCGACCCCGAACACGGGTTCTGCACCACGTGCCCGCTCAAGTGCGACGCCGAACGCCGCGAGGACCTGTCCGCGTGGCTGCGCGACCCCGCGCTGGCCCCCTGACCGGCCCCGCCCCGTTCGCGTCACCGTCCCCCTCCGTGCGCGCGGGAGCGCGCTACCCCCGGGCCACCGGCACCTCCACCGGCCCGTGGTAGAAGGGGTTGAAGACGACCCGGTCCACGTCCACGTCACCGCGCACGGTGATCGTGCCGCTCGCGGTCTCGCCCGGAGCGAGCTTTTGCACCCTCAGTCCGTTGTCGTCCAGCGCGATCGCCTCACCGGTCTCGTGCTCGACTCCCTCGGTGTCCACGAGCGAGAAGTACAGCGGGTTGATGTCGATCTCGTCCTCGCCGTTGTTGGTGACGGAGACCTCGACACTCGTGTACTCGCCGTCGGCGTAGAGCGGGCTCGGCTCGAACTCGGTCGCCCGCGCGGTGATCTCCTCGGTCACGTCCTCCGGCGTGGGCGCACCCTCGGGCGCCCCGGTCTCCGACACGTCCGGGGGCGTCCCACCGCCACCCGCCGCGACCAGCAGGAGCGCGGTGCACCCGCCCAGGAGCAGCAGCAGGATCAGAAGGACACCGCAGCCGATACCGATGATCTTGCCCCACGGCGTGGGCTTGGGCGGCGGCGGACCGTACCCGCCGGGCGGCGGTACGCCCCACGGCGGCCCCTGCGGGGGCGGCGGAGGCGGCGGTCCTCCCGGGTAACTCCCGGGTCCTGCTCCCGCCATGTCCGTCTCGCCGTACCCCGGGGCGTAACCGGCGTGCTCGAACCCGGCCTGCGCCCGTCCGCTGGGTCCCTCCGACGGTTCGCCGGTGACCGGTTCCGGCGGCGCCCCCGTGGGGTGCTCCGGCGGCGGCGCGCCCGGCGCGCCCTCGCCGGGGGCCCGCTCCGGCTCCTCGGGCGGACCGGAGCGATCGTCCCGGGGCTCCTCCGGCCCCTCGGGCTCTCGGTCGGTCATGAGCACACCCCTTCGGTCCAGCCGCGTCCGCTCGCCGGGGCCGACGGACGCCTCAGAACTGCACCGTAACCGCGCGATCCCACGCGCAGGGCTGACCACCAGGGCGTTTCCGGTAAAGGTCCGCCCCAATTTCGGTGTGACCGGTCAGGCCAACCGGTCGCCGCCCACGCCGCGCCGCACCACGAGCGCCCGCAGGGCCAGCACCACGACCGGGAGGGTGAACAGCGCGGCGAACAGGTTGAGGCCGCCGAAACCGGCCTGGGTGAGCACGACCCCCGACACCCCGCCCGCCGACGCGCCGCCCAGGTTCATGAGCAGGTCGCTCAGACCCTGCACCCGCGGACGCGCGGCATCGGGCACCGACTCTGCCAGCAGCGTCGACCCGGACACCAGACCGAACGACCACCCCAGGCCGAGCAGCACCAGACCGAGCGTCACCCGTACCTCGTCCTCCCCGGCGGTACCGGCGACGGCGACGGCCGTCAGGAGCACACCCTGCCCGGCCAGCAGCACGGGCACCCGGCCGAGGCGGTCGGTCAGCCAGCCCACGAGCGGGGAGAACGCGTACATCCCGGCGATGTGCAGCGAGAGGGTCAGCCCGACGACCGTCAGCCCGACCCCGTGGTGGGACATGTGGACGGGGGTCATCGTCATGACCGCGACCATGACGGCGTGGCTGGCCACGATCCCGACGATCGCCAGCAGGGCACGGGGGTTGCCGACGACCTCGGCCAGACCCGCCAGCGGGGACGGCCGCGCCGGTGCCGCGGCCGGCGGGCCAGCGGAGGGGGAGTCCGCCCGCGCGGCGCTCGCCAGCAGCGGGTCGGGGCGCAGCAGCAGGAGGGTCAGAGCCGCGCCGAGGGCGAATCCGGCGGTCGTGAACAGCACCGGACCGAGCAGTTCGGGAAGGCCGACCAGGGCGGCCACGCGCCCGCCGGGACCGACGAGGTTGGGCCCCAGGACGGCGCCGACGGTCGTCGCCCACACCACGACCGACAGGTCGCGCCCGCGGGTGTCCTCATCGGCCAGGTCGGCGGCGGCGTGTCTGGCCTGGAGGTTGGTGGCGGTCCCGGCACCGATGAGCACCATGCCGACCAGGAACGGGACGAACCACTCCAGAACGGTGGCCGCGATGACCACCGAGCTGCCCACACCGCCCATGGCCCACCCGAGGGCCAGCCCGGGGCGGCGCCCGCGCCGCGCGGCGATCGAGGCGAGGGGCAGGGCGAACACGGCGGCGCCCAGCGTGATCATCGTGGTGGCCACGCCCGACCAGGTGTCCGATCCGGTCAGATCGCGGGCGATCAGCGCACCCACGGCCAGCATGGCGCCCATCCCGACACCGCCGACGACCTGGGTGAGCATCAGTGTCAGAACGGTGCGGCGCTGCAGGCGGACCCGCTGTTCCCCGGTGAGACCCCGACCGCTCAGCGTGGATTCGGTGACCACGAGGCCCGCCCTTCGATTCGTCCTGACAACGGATGAATCGTAAACCTTCGTCACCTTCGGCCGTAACGCCACCTCAGGTAACCGTGCTCACGCTCCACGGAGCGCATCAGCGCGTACAGCTCGTGGTGATCGCGGGCACTGATCACCAGCCCTTCCTCGGGCACCCCCGGCCAGCACGCGTAGGCCCAGAAGCGACGGGTGTACGGGCCCCACAGGACCGTCCACGCACCCTGCTTCTGCCACTCGACGTACTCGGCGACCCACCGCCGTTCCTCGTCAGCACCGTCCATCCCGCCGCTGGACGTACCCGCCCCGGGACGACACCGAGCAGGCCGGAACCGGCCATCCGGAGCGGCCCGCCCCCGGACACCCGTCGCCGGACGCGCACGTCCGGCGACGGTGTCGGGTCACCGGGCTCCGGCCCGGGGAGAGGGCGTCAGCGTCCGGAGACGAGCTCGCTCCCGGGAATCGGCTCGGCCGGGTCGTTGCCCAGCGCCACGATCCGGTTGTCCCGGTCCACGTGCACGATGTGCTGGACGTGCTCGGCCCGCTCGGCCTCGGTGACCTGGGCGTAGGAGATGATGATGACCAGGTCGCCCGGGCTCACCAGGCGCGCAGCGGCACCGTTGATCCCGATCACGCCGCTGCCGCGCTCACCGGTGATGGCGTACGTGACGAGGCGGTTGCCGTTGTCGATGTCGACGATGTGGACCTGCTCGCCGTCGACGATGTCGGCGGCGTCCATCAGGTCGGCGTCGATCGTCACCGAACCGACGTAGTGCAGGTCGGCCTGGGTCACGGTGGCCCGGTGGATCTTGCCGTTGATGAGGGTGCGCAGCACTGCTCAATCCTCGCTTCAGGTGTGTTGCGGACTACAGGCCCCCAGGACGGACACGATGGACGGAGTCCACCGCGCATCCCTGGACGGGTCCCGTGCTCCCCCCATGATGGCCTCACCCGGAGGTCTGCCCGACCACGGGGGTCCCACTAGCGGTGTTCGTCTTGGGCCTCCGCTGCGCTTCGGCCCGTGTTCGGGCGCCCCCAGGGCAGGGATTCTTCAGCCCGCCCGTCGCCCGAACCGGTCAACACCCACCGATCCCCGCTTGTTCCGTGCGGCAACCGCTCCGGCCCGGCACGGGCGGGAGGGTCGGCTCCCCCGGTCGTACGCGCCAGCGCCACCGCCCCGCGAGGAGCGCGTTGCCACCGCACCGGTGGTCCGCGGTTCCGGGAAGATCCCCCCGCCCGGTCACCGAGGTCCGTTCCCGTGCGGGCCCGCGGGCGCGCGCAGGGCAGGGATCAGTTGAAGGAGGAGTAGGCGACCACACCGCGCAGGACCAGGTCGGTGGCCTTGCGCGCGGTGGAGCGCACCTGCGGATCCCCGGTGGCCCCGGCGATCTGGCCGAGCATGTCCGCCAGCATCTTCGCCGTGCGCACGAAGTCCCCGGCGGGCATGTCGGCGCGTCGCAGGATCGCGTCGAGCCGGTCCCCCTTGGCCCAGCGGTGGGCGGTCCACACGAACCCCAGGTCGGGCTGGCGCAGGAAGGACACCCGGTGCCGGGACTCGACGTCGTTGAGGTCGCCCCACAGGCGCACCATCTCCTCCAGGGTCTCCTCGATCCGCCCGGGGGGCACCCTCGGGAACGGGTCGTCGTTGCGGCGCGGCTCGTAGACCAGCGCCGCGGCGACGGCCGCCATGTCCACCGGGGTCAGGTCCTTCCACAGCCCCCGCCGCAGGCACTCGGCGACCAGCAGGTCCAGCTCCGAGTACACCTTGGCCAGCCGGGCGCCGTCGTCGGAGACCGTGTCGCCGGTCAGGTAGCCCAGGTCGTCCAGGACCCCGCACACCCGGTCGAAGGTCCGCGCGATCACGTGCGAGCGCCCCTCCACCCGGCGGCGCAGGCCCTCGGACTCCTTGTGCAGACGGAAGTAGCGCTCGGCCCAGCGGGCGTGCTCCTCACGCTCGTCGCACCCGTGGCAGGGGTGCTGACGCAGCTCGGCCCGCAGCCGCAGCACCTCCTCGTCCTCCCCGACCTCACGCGGGGCGCGCCCGGCCCTGGGGGTGTCGCCCTGCTCCCGGAGCTTGTTGCGCAGGGTCGAGGCCAGGTCCTGACGCGACCGCGGCGACCGGGCCGAGAACGACTTGGGGATGCGCATCCGCCCCGACGGGTGCACGGGCACCGTGAAGTCGCTGGCGTTGACCCGCTTGACCTGCTTGTCCGCGGTCAGCACCAGCGGCGCCGGAAGATCCAGTTTCAGGCCGGGGTCCAGCACGACGGCGTGGCCGGAGAAACGGCCCGAGGGGATGCGGATGATGTCGCCGGGACGCAGCCTCTCCAGGCTCTCCAGGGCCTCGTCGCGACGCCGGACCGACCTGGTCTTGGCCAGCATCGACTCGCGGTCGCTCAGGGCGCGGCGCAGCGCCGCGTACTCCATGAAGTCGCCCAGGTGGCACTCGGCGGAGGCCGCGTACCCCTCCAGGGCCTCCTCCTGCTTGCGCAGCTGCTTGACCAGACCCACCACCGCCCGGTCCGCCTGGAACTGGGCGAAGGACTCCTCCAGCATGGTGCGGCTGCGGCGGCGCCCCACCTGGCCGACGAGGTTGACGGCCATGTTGTAGGACGGCTGGAAGCTGGAGTTGAGCGGGTAGGTGCGGGTGCCCGCCAGGCTGGCGACCGACTCGGGGTCGGTCCCGGCCTGCCACACGACCACGGCGTGGCCCTCGACGTCGATCCCCCGCCGCCCCGCGCGTCCGGTCAGCTGGGTGTACTCGCCCGGGGTGAGCTGGACGTGGGCCTCACCGTTCCACTTGTCCAGCTTCTCCATGACCACCGTGCGGGCGGGCATGTTGATCCCCAGGGCGAGGGTCTCGGTCGCGAACACCGCGCGGATCAGGCCCCGGGAGAACAGGTCCTCGACGATCTCCTTGAACGTGGGCAGCATGCCCGCGTGGTGGGCGGAGATCCCCGCCTCCAGGGCGCGCAGCCACTGCTCGAAACCCAGCACGGCCAGGTCCGCCGGAGGGATGTCGGCACACCGCGTCTCCGCGTACTCGCGGATCTCCTCGGCCTCCTCCGGGGTGGTGAGCACCAGCCCCGAGGCCACGCACTGGCGTACGGCGTCGTCGCACCCGGCGCGGCTGAAGACGAACGTGATCGCGGGCAGCAGGCCCTCGTCGTCGAGCTTCTCGATGATCGTGGGCCGCGACGGCGGCGCGTACCGGGTACGGGGCCGCATGGTGCCGTTCCTGCGCGCCCGCGACTGGGGCGAGCGGCGCCGGTGCTCCAGCTGGGTGGTGCGCGCGTCCTCCTCGGCGATCCGGCTCAGCCGGGGGTTGATCGCGAGCTTGCGCCCGCCCACGACGATCTCCCGCGGGCGCCACGACCGCTCGTCGCCGCGGCGGTTGCGCTTGCGCTTGCGTCCGCCGCCGCGCCGCCCCTCCTCAGCCTCGGGGGCGGCCTCCTCCTCCACCGGCTCGGCGAACAGGTCGTGGATCCGGCTGCCCACCATGACGTGCTGCCACAGCGGGACCGGCCGCTTCTCGTCGACGATGACGGTGGTGTCGCCGCGCACCTGCTGGAGCCACTCGCCGAACTCCTCGGCGTTGCTCACCGTGGCCGACAGGGCGACCATCCGCACCGACTCGGGCAGGTGGATGATCACCTCCTCCCACACCGCGCCGCGGAAGCGGTCGGCGAGGTAGTGCACCTCGTCCATCACCACGTACGCCAGCCCGCCCAGGGTCGAGGACCCCTCGTAGAGCATGTTCCGCAGCACCTCGGTGGTCATCACGACCACCGGCGCCTCACCGTTGACGCTGTTGTCACCGGTCAGCAGCCCGACCTTCTCGCTGCCGTAGCGGCTGACCAGGTCGTTGTACTTCTGGTTGGACAGCGCCTTGATGGGCGTGGTGTAGAAGCACTTGGTGCCCTGGCTCAGCGCCAGGTGGACGGCGAACTCGCCGACCACGGTCTTACCGGAGCCGGTGGGCGCGGCGACCAGGACACCGTGACCGTACTCCAACGCCTTGCAGGCACGGACCTGGAAGGGATCGAACTCGAACCCGTAGAGGCCCTGGAATGCCTCGATCGCGGCGCTGGAGGCGCTCTTGCGCCGACGGAAGGCGGCGTACCGCTCAGCGTGAGTACTCATATGCCTCCCAGACTAGGAGGTCACGTCCAACATCTCGACCGCGCCCGGAACGACCTCACAGACCAGCGGCGGGGCGCCGATCCGCTCACCGTCGGCGTAGGCGGCGCCGGCCTGCCCGCGGACGGTGACCGACCGGCCGCGTTCGACCACGACCTGGTCCAGCCCGGTGTGTGCGCCGCTGAACACCAGGGGCAGGAACCGCACGAACCGCGCCAGCGGAGCCGCCCGGACGAACACCACGTCCAGGAGGCCGTCGTCGGGGACGGCGTCGGGGCAGATGTGCATACCGCCCCCGTAGGCGCTGGTGTTGCCCACCGCCACCAGCATGCCCGGTTCCTCGATCCGGCGCCCGTCCACCTCGACGGTGAAGTCCGTGGGCGCGAAGGAGCGCAGCTCCGACAGCAGGCCCACCACGTATCCGGCCCGGCCCACGCTGAACCGGAAACCGTTCACCCGCTCGTTGACGCGCGCGTCGAAACCGCAGGCCAGCACACTGAGGAAGTGCCGTTCGGTGCCGTCCTCCAGCCTCAGGCGCACCGCGTCGGCCGCGCGCGTGCGCCCGGCCAGGATCGCGTCCGCGGTGCCGCGCACCGACCGCCCGGGACGGCCGAACGCCCGGGCGATGTCGTTGCCGGTCCCGGCGGGAACCACCGCCAGCGGCACCCCGGTGCCCACGACCCCCTGCACCGCCTGGTGGACCAGCCCGTCCCCGCCCACCGCCACCAGGGCGTGGGGACGGTCGGCGGCCGACAGGCGGGCCAGACGACGGCTGTCGGCGGCGGAGTGCCCGGCCAGGACACGCACGTTCGCGCCCGACTCGCGCAGGCGCTCCTTGAGCCGGACGGCGGTGACGGCGGCGCGGCCCCGTCCGGAGCGGGGGTTGACCAGCAGGTCGATCTCGGGGGTCATCAACGGGTCCTTGTACTACCTGGGGAGCTGAGGGTGCACGCAAGGGCCGGGGACCGCGCACACCCTCGCGCCCGGGCGTGCCCGACCCGTCAGGACCCGTCGGTACGGGCCTTCCCGGCCTCCTCGCGCTGGCGGCGATGGTACTCCTCCATCGCCTCCGGCGTGTTCAGGGGGGAGGGCACCCAGGCGACCTCGACGTCGACCTCGCGGTTCTGGATCCGGCGCTCCTCCTCCGTGAGGTACTCCTCGGGAATGTCGAACTCGCCGTCGCGGGCGCCCAGGACGAACGCCTCCCACTCCGCCGGGGTGAAGAACAGGGTGCCCTTCTCCGGCGACTTGCCGTCGCGCACCGCGCGGAAGCCGTCGTCGAACGTGGCGACCTCGACGACGGCCTCGGACTCCTCCTTGGACAGCGAGGACCGCATCCACACCGCGTGCGTGGTGTCGTGCCACTTCTCGTTGCCCATCGCCTCGGGGGGAAGCTCACGGCTGGCTGGGGACTGCTCACTCATCGCACTGGCCCTTCACAACATCGGATCAGCGCCCCGGGACCGGCCCGGTGCGCCGGAGCCGCACCATCCCGGCCCCCGGCCAGACCCTAGCGCGTCACCCGTCCGCTCAGCGGCGCTTGGAGGACTTCTCCTCCAGGTCCGGACCGTCCAGGTCCGAGGGGGCGTCGTCGAGGTCGGAGATCTCGTCGTCGTCGAGGTCGGCGAGCGGATCATCGCGGCGCTTGCGGCGGTCGTTGAGGAAGGCGAACAGCTCGGCGATCTCGAACAGGACCACCAGCGGCACGGCCAGCGCGAGCATGGAGATCGGCTCGGCCGGGGTGACCACCGCCGCGATCACGAACGCGCCGAAGATGATGCCCCGGCGCCACTTGGCCAGGGCCTCGTGCGGCAGGATCCCCATCAGGTTGAGCAGCGCCACCAGCAGTGGCATCACGAAGCCCAGCCCGAACACGACCATCATGATGATCATGTAGTCCAGGTACTGGTCGACGGTCAGCATCGGGTCGGCGTCCTCGGGCAGGAACCCGAACAGGACGGTCAGCGCCAGGGACGTGATCCGGTAGGCCAGCGCGGCGCCGCCGACGAACAGCACCGCGGCGAGCGGGACGAAGATGTAGGCGTACTTCTTCTCCCGGCTGTGCAGGGCCGGGGCGACGAACGCCCACAGCTGGTACAGCCAGATCGGCGCGGAGACCAGCGCGCCGACGAAGACCCACACCTTGATCGCGACGAAGAACGCGTCGAAGGGCCCCGTGACGATGAGCGAGCAGCCCTCGGAGTCGAACGCCGAGGACTCCGGCAGCGAACAGTAGGGCGTGGTGAGGAAGTCCCACACCTGCTGGTAGAACACGTACCCGACGACGGCGCCCAGCGCGAGGCCGATCAGCGCCTTGGTCAGGCGGCCGCGCAGCTCGCGCAGGTGGTCCATGAGCGGCATCCGGGCCTCCGGATTGGCCGCCCGGCCTCGTGCCCTCATCGTGTGGTCACTCTCTCTCGTCCGGTTCCGCCCGACGCGGACGGAACCCCGCCTACTCCATCACGCGCGGCGCACGGCCGCGCCCGCGATACACGCGTACGGACCGGCGCCCCGCGAGGGACCGGTCCAACGGGTGCGGTTCCGCCCTAGTTGCCGTAGGTGCGGGGCTGGGCCTCACCGGACTCGTTGACGATGCGCTGGCCGGGGGGCAGCTGCGGGTACCCCTGCTGCGACTGCTGCTGCGGCTGCTGGGCCTCCGCGGTGGGCTGCTGGGCCCGCTTGTCGTCGTCACCGGAGTCGTTGTTGTCCTCGTCGATCAGGCCCTTGCTCTCGGCCTTGAGGATGCGCGCGCTGCGGCCCACCGAGCGGGCGAGGTCCGGCAGCTTCTTGGCTCCGAACAGCAACACGGCCAGGACCACCAGAATGGCGATGGTGGGTCCGTTGATGGCTCCCATGGTTCTACCTCTCTGTGGGGCGCAACCGAGCGCCTTCGATGGTACGCGCCCCGCGCTTCGCGGACATCACGCGGGCGTTCCGGTCCGGTTGACGCGTTCGCGTAGGTCGGCTCTGCTCGCCTGGTACGCGCCCGTGGCCCGGTTCACCTCGGCGGAGAGCACACGCGCGTGTCGGAGCATCCTCGCGGTGAGGGCCCCGACGACGACGGCCCCGGCGAGAACCGTACCGAAAAGGACAGCGAGGGCGATCATGCCCACCACCATATCCCTTCCGCCGTGACCTGCACCCCACCCCCCGGTGAACAGGGAGGAGGCACCCACCGGCGAAAACCCGGAAGCGGCCTACCGGTGCGCGCCCGCACCGTAGTGCGCCAGCGCCCGCTCCGCCTCCGCGCGCACCTCCTCGGCGACCTCGGCCGGGGCCGACACCCGGCAGGAGGAGCCCAGCCCCAGCGCGAGCCGCACCACCCACGCGGGCGCGGGCGTGCGCAGGGTGGCGCGGACCCCTCCCCCGGGCAGCTCGGCCACCGACTCGCACACGTAGTCCTCGGTGACCCACCGCGCCGACGGCTCCAGGTCGAGGGTGACCACCGTGTCGCGCTCGGAGCGCTGGAGCACCCCCGCCGACAGGTCGCGGCGCCCCACGCCCTCGGGGACCCGCGCCGCGTACGGCAGGACGCTCAGGTCCAGGACCCGGTCCAGCCGGAACAGGCGCACGTCGCCGCGCAGGTGGCAGTAGCCCTCCAGGAACGGGTACCCGTCCTGCACGACCAGGCCCATCGGGTCGACGTCGCGCTCGGTCACCTGGTCCAGGTAGCCCGACAGGTAACGCAGGTGCAGGCGCTGCCCCGAGGCCAGGGCGTCGGCGCAGCGCCGCTGGGTGTCGGCGACCTGCTCGTCCACCTCCACCCGTACCTGCACGGCGTCGGCCAGCGACGCCACCGCCGCCCCCGCGGCCGCACGCAGCTTCTCCCCCACCCGCTTGAGCGCGTCGCCCTCCAGGCCCTGCGCCTCGGGCAGCGCCTCCAGCAGCGACAGGCCCACCACCAGGCTGGCCGCCTCGTCCGCGGTCAACCGCAGCGGCTGCGCCAGCGTCTCGGCGTTGCCGATGATGATCTCACCGGTCTCCCTGGCCGCGTCCAGGTCCACGTCGATCAGGTCACCCGGGGTGTAGCCGGGCAGACCGCACATCCACAGCAGGCTCAGGTCGGCCACGACCTGTTTCTCACTGAGTCCGAAGTGCCGCGCCACCTCGGGCACCCGCACGTCGCGGCCCAGGGCGTAGGGCACGAGCATGAGCAGTCGGCGCAGCTGGTCCGCCGACCGCGGACCCCGCGCGGGCGCCCCCGGAGCCTCGTCGGTCACGGACCCCTCCGCGCCGTCGGCCCCGTGACCGGACTCGACCGTGGCGGCCAGGTGCGCCGCGACCGCCGCACGGGCCCCCACCGGTTCCACCACCACCGCACGCGCGCCGTAGGAGGCCACCCGCCGCACGAGGTCGGGGGTGTCGGCGTAGGGCAGGGTCAGGGTGTCCCACCCGTCGCCGGAGGTGTCGCGCTCCCCGGGAACCACGCGCTGGGCGCCGCGCCGCAGTTCGTGGGCGGCGTCGGTACGCACCCGCAGGACGGCGGACCGTTCGGGTTCGGCGCGCTGCCCCGCCACCACCGAGCGCAGGTCCACACCCTCGGGGACCGCCACGTCGGGGCCGCCGCGCAGCACCGTCACCTGGCCGCGGACCCGGCCGAGCCGGAAGACGCGGCGCGCCCCGCGCACCCGGTCGTGGCCCACCACGTACCAGTGGCCGCGCAGGTTCACGATGCCCCACGGTTCGACCTCGCGCCGCTCGGCGGTCTCCTGACCCGGCTTGCGGTAGTCGAACGCGATCGGTCGGCGGTCGCGCACCGCCTGCCAGACCGGACCGAAGGACGGCTCGTCGGTGCGCATCGCCGGAGACAGCCCGGGCGCGGCCTCGCTGTCCACCGGCACCCCGGCCGACCGCAGCTTGAACAGCGCGTTGGCCGCCGCCTCGCCCAGGGACGCGTGCCGCCAGGCGCGCGCCGCCAGCCCCAGCACCACCGCCTCGTCGGGCAGCAGCTCGATCTCGGGCAGCTCGTAGTCGGTGCGCGAGATGCGGTAGCCCTCCTCACCGCTGACGGCGTCACCGGTCCCCACCTGGATGGGGATGCCGCTGTCGCGCAGCTCGCGCTTGTCACGCTCGAACATGCGCTTGAACGCGGCCTCGCTCTCGGCCTCCGCGTACCCCGGCACCGTCGCGCGGATCTCCTGGGCGGTGAGATGGCGGCGCGTGGACAGCAGACAGATGACCAGGTTCAGCTGCCGTTCCGTCTTCCTGCGCGACATCGCCAGCACCCTTCTCGACGTGTGTGGTGGATCGACCGGCGCGGGCCGCGCCTCGCGCGCGTCGCTCCGTCACCGGTTTCAGCAACGAAGGTACCGTGCCCAACATGATCCGGTGGCGCCGTGGTGAAGTCCGTCAGCTCCTGCCCTCCTGGCCCGGAGTGCTCCCGTGCCTGGTGGCCGTGGACACCGGGGACGGGCCGCGGACGGTGACCCGACGCGCGCTGGCCTACACCGACCTGGTGGGACGCCCCCGGGTGGGCGACACGGTCCTGCTCAACACCAACGCCCTGGACCTGGGGCTGGGAACCGGCGGATACGCGCTGGTCATCGCTGTCCCCGACCGTCTGCCCGCCGACCCCCGCGGCCCCGGGCACCTGGTCAAGGCCCGCTACAGCCCGTTGCAGACCGCCGTCCTGGGCGCCGACGAACAGGGCTCCCCCCACCACGCGGCGCTGCGCGACGCCGTCGGCGTCGACGGTATGCCCGTCGTCGTCGCGGACCTGCACTCGGCACTGCCCGCCGTGGTGGCGGGGGTGCGCGCCACGCGGCCCGAGGCGCGGATCGTCTACGTCATGCTCGACGGCGGCGCCCTGCCCGCGGCGTTCTCCCAGGTCCTGGGGGTGCTTCGGGAGGAGGGGCTGCTGACGGGGTGCGTGACCACCGGACAGTCCTTCGGCGGCGACCTGGAGGCCGTGACCGTCCACTCCGGGCTCCTGACCGCCCGGCACGTGCTGGAGGCCGACGTGGCCGTCGTGTGCCAGGGCCCCGGGAACCTGGGCACGGGCACCCCGTGGGGGTTCTCCGGGGTGGCCTGCGGGGAGGCGGTCAACGCGGTCGCCGCCCTGGAGGGGCGTGCGGTGGCGTCGCTGCGGGTCAGCGAGGCCGACCGCAGGGAGCGGCACCGCGGTGTGTCCCACCACAGCCTGACCGCCTACGGGCGGGTGGCGCTGGCCGGAGCGGACGTGGTCGTCCCGCGGCTGCCCGGGGCCTTCGGGGAGCGGGTGCGCGCCCAGGCCGCCGCGCTGTCCGGTCGGCACACCCTCGTGGAGGTGGGCGTCACCGGTCTGGAGGAGCACCTGCGGGCGCTGCCGGTGAAGGTGTCCACGATGGGCCGCGGGCTGGAGCAGGACCGGGCGGCCTTCCTCAGCGCCGCCGCCGCGGGACGCCACGCGGCCGCCCTGCTGGAGGGTTGACCGGCCGGGACGGCGCGGGGCCGCTCCGGGGCCCGGTGGTCAGGCGCGCAGGAGCGAGTCGCCGTCGGGCGCCGGGTGGGGGACCGCACCGGGCCGCGCGGACGTGAGCATGTGCGGTGAGGGGACGTCGAAGGAGGCGCCCGGACGGAACATCGCCAGCGACGTGGGCTCGGCGCGCACCCCCTCGTCCACCCGGAGCGCGTCCGGAACGAACACCGTGCCGTCGCCGCAGGTGACACCCCACTCCCGGCGGGGACCCACGGAGACGATCTGCCCGGGGGCGCCCCCGGCGACCGTGTCGGTCAGCACACCTCCGCACAGGGTGATGTGGGCCCCGCCGAACCGCGCGAAGGCCCCCGGGTACGGGTCGGCGAGCGCGCGCACCATCCGGTCGACGTCGGCCCCGGAGGCCGTGAAGTCCAGGTGGCCGTCGCAGGGGCGCCGACGCGGCCAGACGGACACGTGGCCGGTCTGCGGGCGGTGCGGCGCGGTGCCCTCCAGGAGGTCGTCCAGGTGGCGCACGAGCAGTTCGGCCTGGAGGTGGGAGACGCGGTCGTAGAGCCCGGTGGCGGTCACGTCGGGGGCGACGTCGAACCAGAGCTGGTCGACGATGTCACCGGCGTCGGCCTCGCGGTTCAGGTGGAAGAGGGTGACGGCGCTGGAGCGCATGTCCCGCAGGATGGTCCAGGGGATGGGGGCGCGGCCGCGGCCGACCGGCAGCGGGGAGGGGTGCAGCCCGACCCCGCCCAGGGGCAGGGAGTCCAGGAGCTGTTCGGGAACCAGCTGGGACCAGCCCGCGACGACCATGAGGTCGATGCCGTGCGTGGACAGGGCGTCGCGCACCTCGTCGGAGTTGATGTCGGCGGCCCGCAGGTGCGGAAGGCCCAGGTGCCGGGTCAGCGGGTCGAAGTCGGTGTAGCCGCAGCGGTGCGCGAGTTCGGCGTTGTAGGACACGACGAGACTGGGCGGTCGTCCCTGGGCGCACAGTTCCTCCAGCGCCGGGACTCCCAGCCGCAACCCGGACACGTAGCAGTAGCGCCGTCGGTCTGGCATGGCTCCCCCTCCGATGGGACCGACTCTACGTATCCTTCCCCGCCAGGGCGTGGATGATCGCCCTGAGGGCGTGTCCGCGCCGAAGGCGTCCGTTGAGGGCGGCGGCGGGCGACGGGAGGGCGTGTCCGCGCCGTCCGTCACGTCGGAGTGACCTCCGCCCCGGGACGGGGGCGATACGGGGTCGGCACCATGCGAGGGTGGTGCCGTGAACGAGCCGACAGAGCACGAGGACGCGCATGACAGCCTGAAGAACCTCCGCGAGAGGCTGGGCGCCGAGCATCGGCCGACGGACCTCCCGGTCACCACCGGCGCCCTGGCCGACGTGCGGATCGGACGCAACCTGTCCGGAACCGTCACGGACGTCACCGGGTCCGGCGCGGCCGTCGTCCGCCTCGACGGTTTCCCCCCGGAGGTGGCGGCCGAGATCTGGCGCAGGGACTGGTCCTGGCAGGATTTCTCGGGCGACGCGGTGCGGGTCGGGCAGCGCGTCAGGGCCGAGGTGATCGGCCTCGACCCGGACCGGAGCCGGGTCCGCCTCTCCCTCGCCGCCACCGAGAACCCCGAACTCTGGGCCTTCCTCACCTCGCTGCGCCCGGGTGACCTCCTCTCCGGCGTCGTCGCGGACCTACGACGCTTCGGCGTGTTCGTCGCGCTGGACGAGGGACCGCCGCACCCGGTCCTCCCGGGCGTGGGTTTCCTCCGGGTGTCCGAACTGAGCTGGCGGCGTGTCGAGCAACTGTCCGAGGCCGTCGGGGTCGGACAGCGGGTCACCGGGATGCTGCTGGGCGCGGACACCGGCAACGGCGAGGCGGTCCTCTCGCTCAGGGCGCTGACCCCGGACCCCTTCCTGGAGTTCGCCGACACCGTCCCGGAAGGGGCGTCCCTCTCCGGGACGGTCACCAAACTCGCGCCCATCGGCGCCTTCGTACGCGTCACGGACGGCATCGAGGGCCTGGTCCCCCTCGACGAACTCACCGACGCCCCCGAGCGGGCCGTCCGGGTCGGCGATCGGGTCACCGTCGCCGTCACACGGATCGAACGGGACCGCCGCCGCCTCACCCTGTCCCGGACAGGGGCGGCGTCCGGCCGGTAGGAACGGGGGAGCCCCCGCGCGGATCGGCGCGGGGGCTCCCCGAGGCGACGGTCGGGCGCGGGCCCGTCCGCTCCTACTCCTCGCTGTCTCCGGAGTCCTCCCCGGGAGACGCCTCCTCCTCGGGCGAGGCCTCCTCGTCGGAGCCCTCCTCACCCTCGGCCGGCTCCTCGCCCTCGGCGGGCTGCTCCTCGGGCGGCGGCGGGTTGTCGTAGGCGCCCAGCAGGTCCACCACGAACACCAGCGTTCCGGCGGGACCGCCCCCGGCCTCCTCCGCGGTCTCCCCGTAGGCCATGTCCCCGGGGACCACCAGCAGCAGGCGGCTGCCCACACGCTGGCCGACCATGCCCTGGACCCAGCCGTCGATGAGGCTGCCCTCGGCGAGGGTCGCGTCGAAGGGCTCACCGGCCCGGTTCCACGTGGAGTCGAAGGGCTCGTGGGTCCCGTCCTCCTCGGCATCCCAGCGGATGCCGGTGTACTGGACGATGACCTGCTGGCCCTCCTCGACCTCGGGCCCGGTGCCCTCGATGAGCGGCTCGACCGTCAGATCCTCCGGCGGGTCGGTGTCGGGGATCTCGATCACCGGTGCGCTCACGTCGTCCTGCGTGACCGTGGGCAGGTCGCCGCCGCCGTCACTGGTCTGCTCACCGGGGACGAGCGACCCGTTGCCGAACCGGTCGATCACGTCCAGCACCAGCACGCTGGCGCCCTCGGGGGTCTCCTGGCCCGCGGCCTCGGCCTGGGCCGCCTCCTCCTCGGACAGCGGCGGGAACACGTACACGACCCGGCTGCCGACGGACCGGTTGACCAGCGAGTCGGTGATGTACTCGGGCATCTGGTTCATCCGGATGAGGTCGGGGGCCCCGGTCTCGTAGCTGGACTGGCCCTCGACCGCCTCACCCTCGCCCGGGGCGGTCCACTGGTACTGGGCGACGTTGGCGACGAGGAGGTCGTCGGCGCGCACCAGTTCGTCCTCGCCCGATCCCGTGGCCACCACCCCGGAGATCTCCTCGTCCGGGAGTTCGACGTCGGGGAACGTGATCTCGGGCTCCTCGCCGACCTCCCCGGTGACGTCCGGGATCCGGGGGTCGAGCTGCTCCTCGCCCATCTGGAGGAAGGCGGGCGTGCGCCACTCCTCGGGGATGGCTCCGCAGCTGGAGACCGCCAGGGTGAGGGCGGTCAGTGGCACCGCGAGGGCGGCAGCACGTCGGTGCATGGGTCACAACCTCTGGTTTCGGGCTCAGGACAGGGTCACACTACCGAATGGTCGGCGTGCGGCCACCCCCGAGAACACCCCCGGACGCCACGGCCCCGCCCGGAGCCACCCTGACCTCCCCGGGCGGAATCCGCGGCGCTCACATCCCGGCGATGAGCTTCTCCACCCGCTCGTCCACGGACTTGAACGGGTCCTTGCACAGGACCGTGCGCTGCGCCTGGTCGTTGAGCTTCAGGTGCACCCAGTCGACCGTGAAGTCGCGCCGCTGCTCCTGGGCGCGGCGGATGAACTCACCGCGCAGCCGGGCCCGCGTCGTCTGCGGCGGCACCGACTTGGCCTCGAAGATCTTCAGGTCCCCGACCACCCGTTCCATCTGCCCGCGGTTCTGCATCAGGTAGAACAGTCCGCGGTCGCGGTGGATGTCGTGGTAGGTCAGGTCCAGTTGGGCCACCCGCGGCGAGGACAGCGACAGGTCGTGCTTGTCCCGGTAGCGCTCCAGCAGCAGGTACTTGGCGACCCAGTCGATCTCCCGGGACACCAGCTCCAGGTTCTGCGTCTCGACCGCCTCGATCGTGCGCTGCCACAGCTCCAGCACCCGCTTGCCCACGGCGTCGGTCCCGTGGCGGTCGACGTACCCCTGCACCTTCTCCAGGTACTCCCGCTGGATCTCCAGCGCGCTGGCCTCGCGTCCGTTGGCCAGCCGCACCTTGCGCCGACCGGTCATGTCGTGGCTGACCTCGCGGATCGCCCGGATCGGGTTCTCCAGGGTGTAGTCGCGCATGACCACACCGGCCTCGATCATCCGCAGCACCAGGTCGGTCGAGCCCAGCTTGAGCAGCGTGGTGGTCTCGCTCATGTTGGAGTCGCCGACGATGACGTGCAGCCTGCGGAAGCGTTCGGCGTCGGCGTGGGGCTCGTCCCGGGTGTTGATGATGGGGCGCGAGCGCGTGGTCGCCGAGGAGACGCCCTCCCAGATGTGCTCGGCGCGCTGGCTGACGCAGAACAGGGCGCCGCGCGGGGTCTGCAGGACCTTGCCCGCCCCGCAGATGATCTGCCGGGTGACGAGGAAGGGGATCAGCACGTCGGCCAGGCGGCCGAACTCGCCGTGCCTGCCCACCAGGTAGTTCTCGTGGCAGCCGTAGGAGTTGCCCGCCGAGTCGGTGTTGTTCTTGAACAGGTAGATGTCCCCGGCGATGCCCTCCTCGTGCAGGCGCTGCTCGGCGTCGACCTGCAGCCCCTCCAGGATCCGCTCACCCGCCTTGTCGTGGGCCACCAGGTCCGCGAGGCTGTCGCACTCGGGAGTCGCGTACTCGGGGTGGCTGCCCACGTCCAGGTACAGCCGGGCGCCGTTGCGCAGGAACACGTTGCTGCTGCGCCCCCACGAGACCACCCTCCGGAACAGGTACCGGGCGACCTCGTCGGGCGACAGGCGGCGCTGCCCCCGGAAGGTGCACGTGACTCCGTACTCGTTCTCCAGACCGAAGATCCGTCGTTCCACGCGGCCTCACCAACTTCCCGTCACCGGGGTGCGGACGGCGGGGCCGCGCCGTCCACACCCGCCCGGCCGGTGCGGCGACGCCCCGCGCGCCGCACCGCGATCGTCTCTCAGGTCACTCGTCGGCCTGGTCCCCGTCGGAGTCACTGTCGCTGCCCGAGCCGCCGCCCGACGGCCCGGCCTCCGCGGAGGAGGCTCCCGCGGACCCGCCGCCGGCCCGGCCCTCCTCCAGGAGGGCGGTCAGGCGCCGGCCGTGGATACGCCGGAACTTCCGGTGCTGGCGGGCCCGCTCCAGGACCGCGACCTCAAGGTTGCCCGCCTCCAGTTCACGTTCCTCGCCATTCTCCCTGGCCAGGGCGAGCGTGGCCGTACGCAGGGCCTCGCTGAGCGGCGCGTCGGCGACGAACCGCTCCTTGAGCGCGGTGGCCACGTTCTCGGAGGAGCCCCCCACCGCGACGAATCCGCGCTCGTCGACGATCGAACCGTCGAAGGTGATGCGGTAGACCTCGTCCTCGGCGGCGGTGTCACCGACCTCGGCCACGACGATCTCCACCTCCCACGGTTTGAGGCTCTCGCTGAACACGGTGCCCAGGGTCTGGGCGTAGATGTTGGCGAGCTGGCGCCCGCTGACGTCGCGGCGGTCGTACTGGTAGCCGCGTACGTCCGCGAACCGCACGCCCATCAGGCGCAGGTTCTCGAACTCCGGGTAGCGGCCGACCGCCGCGAAGCCGATGCGGTCGTAGAGTTCGCTGATCTTGTGCAGGGTGCGCGACATGTTGTCCGCGACCATGAGGATCCCGCCCTCGTACTGCAGGACGACGGCGCTGCGGCCGCGCGCGATGCCCTTGCGCGCGTAGTCCGCCTTGTCCTTCATCTGCTGTTCGGGGGCGACGTAGAACGGCATCGACACCGCGGATCGTTCCTTACCTAGTCGTGAGAGGTCGTGGTGGGGTCTTCGGACCGGATCAGCGCAACGTCACGGTCGGGCCGTCGGGGTGGGCGGCCCGGCCCTCGACCACCTCCGTCGCCAGTGCGGCGACGTCGTCGGCGGGGACACGGCGGTGTCCGTCCTCGGTGATGACGTCGACCAGGGGGAAGATCTTGCGGTGCAGGTCGGGCCCGCCGGTGGCGGAGTCGTCGTCGGCGGCGTCGTAGAGGGCCTCCAGGGCCACCTTGATCGCGCCGGTCTCGTCCAGGTCGTCCCGGTAGAGCTTCTTGATCGACCCGCGGGCGTAGACCGACCCCGAGCCGATGGAGTGGTGGCGGTGCTCCTCGTAGCGTCCGCCCACGGCGTCGTAGCTGAACACGCGGCCGGCGCCGGTGTTCTCGTCGTAGCCGACCAGCAGGGGGACGACGACGAAACCCTGCATGGCCATGCCCAGGTTGCCCCGCACCATCTGCGCGAGCTTGTTCGCCTTACCTTCCAGGGAGAGCACACGGCCCTCCATCTTCTCGTAGTGCTCCAGTTCCACCTGGTAGAGGCGGGCCAGCTCGATACCGATACCGGCGGACCCGGCGATGGCGACCGCGGAGAACTCGTCCGTGCGGAACAGCTTCTCCATGTCCCGGTTGGCGATGACGTTGCCCTGGGTGGCCCGCCGGTCACCGGCCAGCAGCACACCCCCGGGGAAGGTCAGGGCGACGATGGTCGTCGCGTCGGGCGTGAGGTGCTCGGTCCCCTCACCCGAGGGCAGGTGGTGTCCGGGCAACAACTCGGGGCTGACCGATCGGACGAACTCGGTGAAGGACGAGGTTCCCGCACTCATGAACGCGGCGGGCAACCGTCCGCCCTCGAACCCTTCGAACACGCGACTCCCTCCACTCGCGTCCCACCCCGTCACGGGGGCGGATGGGACGCCTGGTCTCTCGTTGTCGGTGGCCGGACAGTGTCCCCGGCCGATGGAATCGACCCTAGTCGTGCGCGCGGCGGCGCCGGCGGCGCCCGAGTGCGCTGTCAGCGAACCGCCGCGGGACGCCTACTGTCCGCCCTTTTGCACGAACTGCCGAACGAAGTCCTCGGCGTTGCTCTCCAGCACGTCGTCGATCTCGTCGAGGATGTCGTCGACCTCCTCGTCCAGCTTGTCCTTGTTCTCCTGGACGTCCGTCGTGGCCTCGGTCTCCTCGACCTCGGCCTCGCGGCGCGATGCGTGCTTCTGGCCGCCGGTGTCCTTCGTCGCCATGGCTGGCTACCTCCCGTTCGGGGCTCTCGCCCTTATCTTGGCCCAACGACGAGCGGCTCAACCCCCTTCCCGATGCCCGATACTCGCTAGTTACCTCGGATCGTCCCCCGCACCCGGACGGGCCGCCGCTCCCGCTCCGCCGCCGCAGGGCCGATACCAGACCGCCCCGGGTGCGGCGGCCGCCCTCCCCGCGCACCGGCCGCACACGGCACCGCCTCCGGCACCGACGGGCGCAGGACACTCCCCCGACCTCGTGCGTTACAGACGTGTGACACCGGGATGACGGACCCCCTCCGGCGAAACTGGCCGGATCCGGCCAATCATCCCCTCTTGCGTGAATCAAAACGCTACTCAGGGTGATCGTTGAATAGCAGAAAGCCAAGGTCACATGCGCGGCGACTACGCGTAGCCACGGCCGATCCAGATGATCATCGGCTCATCCCACACCGCTCTGAATAGTTTCGCGGAAAGAGGGTCTTTCCTTCGCCAAATTGCCCACTTATGGTGTGAATTCGTTTACCGAGTGTCTCGGTGAACACCAGGGCGCGAACCCCCACTTCGCCCCTGTCCGGGCGGACATCCCCCACGGAGCCGCCTTTCCCCCGTCCATCCCCCCAGGAGAGTAGGGACCAATGCGACCCTCCCCCGTTATCTCCGCAATAGGAACCGGCGCCCTCGCCTTCGGACTGGTCATCACCATGGCCCCGGGCGTGAACGCCGGAACCGCGCCGACCCTTCCGTCCCCCCGGACGCCCGTCGCCGACGACCAGGCGTCCACGATGCTCGAAGCCCTGGCCAGGGACCTCGACCTCACCCCGTTCGAGGCCGAGGAGCTCCTCGAGGCCCAGGACGAGGCCATGGGCCTCGACGAGGAGGCCACCGACGCGGCCGGTGAGGCCTACGGCGGCTCGCTCTTCGACACCGACACCCACGAGCTCACCGTCCTGGTGACCGACGCCGACGCGGTCGCGGCCGTGGAGGCCACCGGGGCCGCCGCCGAGGTCGTCTCGTACGGCACCGACGGTCTGGCCGACATCGTGGAGGACCTCAACACCGCCGAGGCCGGCGGCGACGTCGTCGGCTGGTACCCCGACGTCACCAGCGACAGCGTGGTCGTCGAGGTGGTCGAGGGCGCCGAGGCCGACGTCGACGCACTGGTCGAGGCGGCCGGGGTCGACCCGGCGGCCATCGAGGTCCAGGAGGTCACCGAGCGGCCCGAGACCTACGCCAACATCATCGGCGGCCTGGCCTACTACATGAGTTCGGGCGGGCGCTGCTCGGTCGGATTCCCCGCCACCAACAGCTCCGGCCAGCCGGGCTTCGTCACGGCGGGCCACTGCGGCAACGTCGGCACCGGCGTCAGCATCGGCAACGGCCAGGGCACCTTCCAGAACTCGGTCTTCCCCGGCAACGACGCCGCCTTCGTCCGAGGCACGTCCAACTTCACCCTCTACGGCCTCGTGTCCCGCTACCAGAGCGGCGGCTACCAGTCCGTGACGGGCAGCAGCGCCGCCCCGATCGGCTCGTCCATCTGCCGTTCCGGCTCCACGACCGGCTGGCACTGCGGCACCATCCAGGCCCGCAACCAGACGGTGAGCTACCCGCAGGGCACCGTGTACTACCTGACCCGCACCAACGTGTGCGCCGAGCCCGGCGACTCCGGAGGCTCCTTCATCTCCGGCACGCAGGCGCAGGGCGTCACCTCCGGCGGCTCGGGTAACTGCACCAGCGGTGGCACCACCTTCTACCAGGAGGTCGACCCGATCGAGAACTCCTGGGGCGTCACCCTGACCACCTAGAACCAACCCCCCTCCCCCAGGTGTCCCCGTCCGCGCTGCGCGCGGGCGGGGACATCCCCTTCGGGGGCGGAGTCAGAGCGCGGGGGCCGCCGCGGGCCCCTCCTGCGCCCGGTGCGCGATCCTCCCGTCCAGGACGGTCAGCCACGCCCCCACCTCACGCAGGCGGTCGCCCGGCAGCGCCTCCACGTCCCGGTCCAGCACCACCACGTCGGCCAGGTGACCGGGCCGCAGCGCACCCAACCGGTCCTCCATCCCCACCGCGTGGGCGGCGTCCAGGGTGTGCGCCCGCAGCGCCTCGTGCAGCGTGACGGCCTGCTCCACACCGATCCGCTCCCCCTCCCGCGTGGTACGGCACACCGCGTTGGCCACGGTGTCCATCGGACGCAGGCTGGAGACGAACGAGTCGCTGGACAGCACCGGCCGCAGCCCCAGGTCGATCTCCTCGCGCATCGGCTGGAGCCGGTGCGCCCGGTCCCCCAGGCGGCGCAGGAAGTCGCCTCCGCTGTCGTGCAGGAAGTTGGGCTGGTTGACCGGGATCACCCCGTACTCGGTGAACCGCCTGGCCTGCTCGGGTGTGGGGTACCCGCAGTGCTCCACACGCGGACGCGGGTCCGGCCCCGACACCCGCGCGGCCGAGGCGATCGCCGCCAGCGTGTGCTCCATGGCCGCGTCGCCCTGGGTGTGGACGGCGACCTGCCACCCCTCCCGGGCCGCCCGCGTCACCAGGTCCACCAGCTGGTCGGGGTGGTGGTAGAGGCTGCCCGCGAACTCGCCGCGCTCACCGTAGGGCACGGTGAACCTCGCGGTACCGCCCAGCAGCGTGCCGTCGGAGTAGAACTTCATCCCGGTCAGCCGCAGCCAGTCGTCGCCGAAGGGGCTGGCCAGCCCGGCCCGGGTGAGCGCGTCCAACTGGTGGGAGAGCGGCATACCCAGCGTGCGCAGCGGCAGCGTCCCCGCCGCCCGCGCCGCCCGGTACACACGCAGCTCCCGGGCCGACACCTGCGGGTCGCACACCGTGGTCACACCCGCCGACAGGTAGGGCCCCGCCGCGTCCGCCAACCAGCCCAGCAGGTGCTCGGAGGGCAGGTCGGTGTGGAAGTTGGGCCCGTGGCAGCCGATGTCCACCGCCAGCGGCAGCAGCAGCTCCATCGCCGAGTCCAGCACCATCCCGGTCAGCCGGCCGCCCTCGTCGCGCACGAACGACCCGCCCTCGGGGTCGGGGACGTCCTCGCCGATCCCGCTCCACGCCAGCGCGGCCGAGTTGACCACGGCCTGGTGACCGGACACGTGGTAGACGATCACCGGATGCTCACTGGTGGCCTCGTCCAGGTGACGACGGGTGGGACGACCCCCCGGATACTTGGCGTCGTCCATGGAGAACGCGCGGATCCACTGCCCCGCCGGGGTGCGGGCCGCCTCCCGCGCGATCACCGCGACCAGGTCGGCCGCGCTGCCCACCCGAGGGTAGCGCGCGTCCACCGCGGCCAGCGACTCGGCCGTCGACAGCAGGTGGTTGTGCGGGTCGATGAACCCGGGGATGACGGTACGACCGCCCGCGTCCACCTCCTGGGCGCCCGGACCGGCCGCCGCGCGCACCTCCCCGGCGGCCCCGGCCAGCAGGATCCGACCGTCGCGCACGGCCACGGCCTCGGCCCGGGGATTGGCGTCGTCCATCGTCAGGACGGTGGCGTTGTGGATGATCAGAGCGGACACGGGTGCGGTACTCCTCGTCGTGGTGCGGGGTCGGAGTCGCCGGACCACCCGGTCCGGCGACGGTCGTGCGGGGTTCCGGGCTCAGGCCGCGAGGGCCTCGGCGTCGCTGTACCGCGGCGCCCGGGACAGGCAGGCGATACTCACCAGGGCCATGGCCGCCAACAGGGCGGCCACGGACAGGATGCTCCCGGTCAGGGCGAACAGCGCGGTGCAGACCAGCGGCGACAGACCGCCGAACAGCGCCCCGGCGACCTGGTAGGACACCGAGATGCCGGTGTAGCGCACGTGCGGCGGGTACATCTGCGCGAGCACACGCGCGATCGGCCCGTAGACCGCGGCCATCGCCACCCGCATCAGGCACAGCATCAGCACGATCAGCGCCGCGCTCCCCGTCCCCAGGACCAGGAACTGCGGCAGCGCCAGCACCGCCACCGCCGCCAGCCCGACCGTCACGATCCGGGCCGTGCCGAAGCGGTCACCCAGCCACGCCGTGACCAGCGTCGCGATCAGCTCCACGAACGCGGCCAGGGTCAGACCGTTGAGGATGAGCTGCTCACTGATACCCGCCTCGGTGACGCCGTAGGCCTGGAGGAAGGTCGTGACGACGTAGTAACCGCCCACGGCGACCGGCAGGATCCCGATACCCAGCAGCACCGTGCGCCAGGAGGTACGCAGGGTCTCGCGCAGCGGCAGCCCCTCGGGCTCGGCGGGCCGGTGCTCGCGCACCGCCTCGAACACCGGCGACTCCTCCACCTTGAGGCGGACCACCAGGCCGACCAGGACCAGCAGGCAGGAGGCCAGGAACGGCAGGCGCCAACCCCACGTGTAGAGCAGCTCGGGGTCCCAGGCGGTGATGAGGCCGAAGGACCCGGTCGCCAGGAGCGCACCCGCCGGGTTGCCGAGCTGCGCGAAGGACCCGTAGAAGGTCTTGCGCTCCTCGGGCGCGGACTCGACCGCCATGAGGACCGCGCCGCCCCACTCACCGCCCACCGCGATGCCCTGGACGAAACGCAGCACCACCAGCAGCAGCGGCGCGACGAACCCCACCTGCGCGTAGGTGGGCAGCAGCCCCACGCAGAACGTGGCCACACCCATCATCAGCAGCGTGGTCACCAGAGCCGACTTGCGCCCCAGCCGGTCACCGAAGTGCCCGAAGACCACACCGCCGAGCGGTCGTGCGAAGAACCCCACGGCGAAGGTCGCGAACGACGCCATCAGACCCACCAGGGGGTCGATGTCAGCGGGGAAGAACAGGGAACCGAAGACCAGGCCCGCCGCCGTGGCGTAGACGTAGAAGTCGAACCACTCGATCGTGGTCCCGACGAACGCGGCGGCGGCCGCGCGCGCCGGATGCGCGGCCGTGGGGGATGTCCGGTCGGTCATGGCGCCTCCGTCGTGGGTTCCTGGCCCGGGGCCGCCCTCTCGGGCTCCACCCCTGGCCAGGGCGGGTGTGTCAAGGAGACGGTAAACACTCCCCGCCCCCGCGTGCCGGGTCGTGGCGCACATGGCACCCTGTGACAAATGTGCGAGACGCACACCCCAGGAGGCAGCCATGACGATCACCGCCCGCGACATCACCGCGGACCCCGCCCTGGAGGTACGGGCGGTCGCCGGACACCGCGGACTCGACCGCCCCATCCGGTGGGCCCACGTCACCGAACTCCACGACCCCGTGCACTGGCTGCGCGGCGGCGAACTCGTCCTGACCGCGGGCATGGGCTTCGGCACCACCCCCGACCGACGACGCGCCTACCTGCGCCGCCTCCACCACGCCGGGTGCGTGGCCCTGGCCGTGGCCGTCGACGCCTGGACCAGCGGCGCCCCGACCGAGATCCTGGACGAGGGCGACCGCCTCGGCCTGCCCGTGCTCCTGGTGGAGGGCGAGACCCCCTTCATCGCCGTCGTCGAGACCGTGGCCGAACACCACGCCGCCGAACGCACCCGCGAACAGGACCGCGTCCTGGCCGCACAGGACGCCATGGCACGGGCCGCGCTGCGCACCGGCCCCTCCGGCGTCCTACGCGAACTCGCCACCGCCACCAGCGGCCACACCCTGCTGCTGGACCGCAACGGCATGACCACCGCCGCCGCACCGCGCACCGAGGCCCCCTGGCACACACGCGTCCGAACCGCCGTACTCGACCGCGCACGACACCCCCGGGGCATGACCGTCCTGGCCGACGGTGAGGCGTCGATCCTCCTCCAGACCCTGGGCGCCACCGGCCGGTCCCTGGGCTGGCTGGCCCTCCGCAGCCCCGCCCCGGTCTCCCCGCACACCCGCATGCTCGCCAACGACGCCGCCTCCCTGCTCGCCGTGGACCTCCTGCACTCGCGCCAGACCCGCAGGATCCGGCACCGCGAGCGCGCTCCGCTGCTGCGCGCCGCCCTCACCGGCACCCCCGGACTCCCGGCCGACCTGCTCACCCTGCCCGAACCACCCTGGGAGGTGGTGTACCTGCCCGCCGCCACCCCCGAGGCGCTGGCGGACCGCGCGGCCGACGCCCTGGCCGACGTCCTCGGCGACACCGACGCCGCGCACCGCGCCGGACTGTGCGCCGTCGACGGCGCCGTCGTCGCGGTCCTCCCCCGCTCCGCACCGCCCCGCCACGGCCAGCGCCTCTGGTCGGCGCTGCGCGACCCCTCCGGCGACCCCCCGGGCGCGGGCGCCTGCGGAGCACGCGGCCCCGCCGACCTGCCCTCGGCCGTCGGACGGGCGCGCCAGGCCGCCGCCGAGGGGTACCGGCACGTCGACGACACCGGAGCCTGGGAACTCCTGCGCTCGTCGGTCCCGCCCGAGGGCGCGCGCGCCTTCCGACAGGCGGTCCTGGGGGCGCTGGACGACCACGACACCCGCCACGGCACCGAACTCGTCCACACCCTGCGCCACTACCTGGACCAGGGCGCCCAGGTCGAGGCGACCGCGCGCGAACTGGGCGTGCACCGCAACACGCTGCGCGCGCGGCTGCGCGTCGCCGAACGGGTCACGGGGCGCTCCCTGGACGAGGCCCGCACCCGACTCGAACTGTGGACCGCCCTCAACCTCGAACCGCTGCCCTGCCGCGACGGCACCTGGCACACCTGAGACCGCGAACCGGCCGCCGCTCCCGGGGACGCGCTGGTGTCGGCGCACCCACCTCGGCTACCGTTCCACCATGCCCACGCGCGAGGAGACGACGATCGGCCCGTCCGGCATCTGCCGACGGGGCCGACACGAGTGGCGCCACGTCCCACCCGGCGGGAAACGCCTGGTGTGCGCACGCTGCCAGTCGATGTCGATGAACAACTACGGCCCGGCGTGCAGATCCGACTGCGCCGAGTGCCACCCGCGCGCCCTCGGCGCCGCCGAGGGCTGACCGTCCCCCGCCCCGGCCCGAACCGCGCGCGCCTGCACGGACGGACTCACCCCGTGCAGGCGCGCACCACGGCACACGGGTGGCCCGTCGTGCCCGGACCGCCCGTCCGGGCGACCGCCTCCAGGCGCGTAGCGCCCCGTTCGATCAGACGACAGGGCGCGCTCGGAGCACAGCCACTCCAGCGGCGTCGCGCCGACCTGTTCGCGGTGCCCCGGGGGACGGAGCAACGGCCGGAGTCGGCCGAGGGCACGTCGATCCCCATGTTCGAGCGCACCGGAACGCTCCCGGCGGGCGACCGCCACGAGGACGTCCCCGACCACGCCGAGGCCGCCCCGGATCAGCCTCGCCCGCCACCGCTGAGGACGGCGACCAGGTCGGCGGCCGTGGGCGCGTTGTCCAGCAGCGCGCCCACATGCTCCTTGGTGCCCCGGCGGGGCTCCAACGTGGGCACCCGCTGGAGCGAGTCGTACCCCGGCAGGTCGAAGATCACCGAGTCCCACGAGGCCGCCGCCACCTCGTCCGCGTACTTGGCCAGGCACCGGCCCCGGAAGTACGCCCGCGTGTCGTCCGGCGGCTCCGTGATCGCCCGCGTCACCTCGGGCTCCTCCAGCAACCGCTGCATCCGCCCGCGCGCCACGAGCCGGTTGTAGATGCCCTTGTCCGCACGCACGTCCGAGTACTGCAGATCCACCAGCTGGAGCCGCGGGTGCGACCAGTCCAGCCCGTCCCGGGACCGGTACCCCTCCAACACCTTGAGCTTGGCCACCCAGTCCAGCTCCGTGGCCAGGTCCATCGGGTCGTTGCCCAGACGGTTCAGCACCGACTCCCAGCGGTCCAGGACGTCGGCCGTGTCCGGGTCCACGTCCGTCCCGAACCGGTCCTCCACGTACTTGCGCGCCTGGTCCAGGTACTCCGCCTGCAGCTCCAGAGCCGTCATCCGCCGCCCGTCGCGCAGGCGCACCCGGTGCGTCAGCCCCGGGTCGTGCGAGATCGCCCGCAGATCGGCCACCGGGGTCTCCAGCGACAGGTCCACACTGATGAACCGGTCCTCCACCATCGCCAGCACCAGCGCCGTCGTCCCCAGCTTCAGGTACGTGGAGATCTCGCTCATGTTGGCGTCACCGATGATGACGTGCAGCCGCCGGTACCGGTCCGGGTCCGCGTGCGGCTCGTCCCGTGTGTTGATGATGGGACGCTTCAACGTCGTCTCCAGCCCCACCTCGACCTCGAAGAAGTCCGCGCGCTGGGAGAGCTGGAAACCCGTCCGCTGACCGTCCGCCCCGATACCGACCTTGCCCGCGCCGCACACCACCTGCCGCGACACGAAGAACGGGATCAGGTGGCGCACGATGTCACCGAACGGCGTCGACCGGTCCATCAGGTAGTTCTCGTGGCACCCGTAGGAGGCGCCCTTGTTGTCGGTGTTGTTCTTGTACAGCTGGATCGGGTCGATCCCCGGCGTCGCGCCCGCCCGGGCCGCCGCGTCCGCCATCACCCGCTCCCCGGCCTTGTCCCACAGCACCGCGTCACGCGGGTTGGTGACCTCGGGCGCCGAGTACTCGGGGTGGGCGTGGTCGACGTACAGCCGGGCGCCGTTGGTGAGGATGACGTTGGCCAACCCCAAGTCCTCGTCGGTGAGCTGCGTCGGGTCGGCCACCTCCCGCGCCAGGTCGAACCCGCGCGCGTCCCGCAGCGGGTTCTCCTCCTCGAAGTCCCACCGGGCGCGCCGCGCCCGCGCCGCCGAGGCGGCCAGGTAGGCGTTGACCACCTGGGTGGAGGTCACCATCGCGTTGGCCCCGGGGTTGCCTGGCACGGAGATCCCGTACTCGGTCTCGATACCCATAATCCGCCGCACACTCATGATGAGAGGTTATCCGCCAGGGCCCCGTCTTGAACGCTTCCACGCCAATTGTGGCCCAAGTGCCTTCTTCCCGGGCGTTTCACGCTCGGCGGCGCCGCTCTCCGGACCAGACCGCCCCGGCGCGCGGACCAGCGCACCGGAGTTCGCCCGGCCCGGAACGCGCGCCGGGGAGGCGGGATGTAGCGTCGTTCCCATGCTCACCAAGACGTCTGCCGTGGTCATCCGCGCCGCACACCGGAAGGTGTCCGCGTGAGGGGCCGCCGCGCGTTGCGCTGGATCGGCGTCGCGGCCGTGGTCACCGCGCTGGTCTGTGCCGTGGCCGCCGGCGGGTTCGTCGTGTGGGCCCAGGACTCCTTCCCCGCCGAGCCCGCACCGCTCGCCGACGCGGAGCGGACACCGAACGTGCGGGTGGAGGTCGGTGCGGACGCCACCGTCGTGGCTCCGGCCGACAGCCCGGCACGCGTGGGGGTGGTGTTCTACCCGGGGGCGCGGGTGGAGCCGGAGGCCTACGCGGCGGCCTGGGCGCCTGTCGTCGCGCGCAGCGGCGTACGCGTCGTCATCCCCGACATGCCGCTGAACCTGGCCCTGTTCGGCCAGGGACGCGCGGGGGAGCTGATCGGCGACGACGGCACCGTCGAGCGGTGGTACGTGGGCGGGCACTCCATGGGCGGGGCCATGGCCGCCTTCTACGCGGGAGGCGAACCGCGGGGGGCGCTGGCCGGTGTCATCCTGTGGGGGTCCTACGCCACCGAGGGAGCGGAGCTCGCCCAGCGCGAGGACCTGCGCGTGCTCTCGGTCTCCGGCGGGCGCGACGGCCTGTCCGACCCCGCCGACACCGCGGCGAACCGGCGGTACCTTCCCCCTGACGCCACCACCCCCACCATCTCCGGCATGAACCACGCCCAGTTCGGCGCCTACGGGCCCCAACCGGGCGACGGCGCGTCCGAGATCAGCGACGCCGAGGCCCACCGCGCGCTCGCCGAGGTGACCGCCGACTTCCTGGACGAGGCGAACGGCACGACCTAGATCGTTGATGGGGGTTTTCTGAACCTCCTGCGCCCATGGCGAAGGGCGTCGAGGATCGGTGTGTGAAGACTGACCTTGACGCCCTTCTGACCGCACTCTACGTCCACCTGGACGACCACGTCCTGCCTTCGCGTGAACAACCCGTCAAACGCGGCCCGAACCGGCTGCTCACCGACGCCGAACTCGTCTGCGTCGCGGTGGCCCAGGTCCTGCTGCGCCATGACTCCGAACGTCACTGGATGCGCGCCGCGCCCGCCCGTATCGGCCACCTGTTCCCCCGCCTGCCCGGCCAGTCCGAGTACAACCGTCACCTACGCGAGGCGGCCCCGGCCCTGCTCACGGCGGCGATGTGGCTGACCCGGGCCACCCCCGGGTGGTGGGACAGGCTGCGTTTGATGGACGGCACCCCGGTGCGCTGCGGCGCCTCCCGTGTCACCGTCAACCGCTCGGGCCTGGGCGAGATCGCCGGGTACGGCATGGACAAGTCCCACCACGCGTTCTACTGGGGTGCCAAGCTCATGCTCGTCACCACCGCTGACGGGGCCGTCGCCGCGTTCAGCCTGGCCCATCCCAAGGAACTGGACGAGCGCAAGCAGGCCTTGCACCTGGCCCACGTCCAGACCCTCGCGCCCGGCCCGTGCCCGATCGTGTGCGACAAGGGCTTCGCCGGAGCCGGGATCGAGGCGGTGATCTGGACGCTGAAGAACCAGCTCGGACTGGAGCGGCACAACGCCCGCACTACCGAAGGGCTGTGGGCCAGGGTGTGTCAGCGCATCTGCGCGCTCAACGCCGCGATCTGGCACAACTGGCTGATCGGTCCCCCGGTCAAGCGGTCGTTGATCGCTTACGACCACTGACCAGGACACCAAACCCCCATCAACGATCTAGCTGGGGGAGGGGCGTCTTGTCCCGGATGCACTGTGCCGCGAAGTCGTGCCGCAGCCAGTGGAAGACGAACTCCTCCGGTAGCTCCGCCGCTCCCACCCCGTCCCGGAAGCCCTCATAGTAGGTGGGCCGGTGGGGTTGGGGTGCCGACTTGCCCGGGCAGAGGAACCCGTCCTCGCCGATCGAGTACGCCTCGGCGTGGTTGATGATCTTCTCGTACAGGAAGTCGGCCACGGGAACCTCTCGGAACTCTTCCGGCTTCCGGTGCTTGAGGGGCGCCAGCGTGTTCGCCTTGAGCACCTGGCGGTTGATGCGCAGGACGTATCCCTCGTTTCCTTCGACCAACTGGTTCATGCGGACGGCCAGCGCTTCTCCGATGCGCATTCCTGCCGCGTGGCCGCAGTACACCGAGAGCTGCCACGGCCCGTGCAGGCGGCTTGCCAGGATGTCCGACTGTTCCAGAGTCGGGGAGACGAACACGCGCGATTCCACGTGGTCGGGCAGCGCCACGTTGACGCAGGGGCTGGTCTCGATCACCTTGCTCTCGCGCAGTTCAGCGAAGACCGCGGATACCGCGATGTAGATGGTCGCGACGGTGTTGGGGGCGAATCTACCTGCGCAGTGCTTGACCAGTGCCTTCACGTGCTCGCGGCTGACCTCGACCTCTCCCAGGTCTCCGAAGCGGACCCCGTCCACGTGGAAGTCGTACACGTGGTTGCGGAGGCTGTACCCGTAGTGGGCGGTCGTGCTCTCCGAGCCGGTCCGGTGGGCGAGGAAGGTTTCGACCGCTTCCTTGAAGGGGCGCTGCTTGCGGTTCGGGGCCTTGACGACCTCCTCAACGGCACGCGCACCCTCGACCTTCTTGGCCCAGCGATTGGCTGCGCCCCAGTGGTCTGCGTCGTACTCCTTCTTCTTCAAGGTCGCGGTCTGAAGACGCGATCCGCGGCCACCGTTACGCCAGTAGACGGTGACCGTGTGAGGGCACTTCGACCAGATCCGGTCACGCTTCCTCTTGTCGTTCACTCCGTTGGCGCACTCGCAGCGCTTGGCGACCGTTGCCATCAGAGCACGTTCCTGTTCAGGAAGTCCTCGACGTTGCGCTCACGGAAACGCAGGTGGCGGCCGACCTTGATACCTCTCAGCCCCCACTCGCGCCACCGGTCGTCGATGGTCTTCTTGGGAACGCTGAGGTAGGGGGCTACGTCGTCCGGAGTGAGGAGACGGTTGGAACCTCCAGGGGTGGTCCGGCCTTGGCCCAGCGGTCACTCTGGGAGGCGACCTCCTTGCGCACGACCTCGGACAGGTTGCGCCACAGGTGCCACCGGTCGGCGACCTGGATGGGATCGGGCAGGGTCCGGCGAACGGCTCCGGCGTAGGAGGCGGAGCCGTCGCGCACCACGACCTGGATCCCGGGCGCTCACGCGATCATGCCTCCAAGATGTCGCCTGTGCGATCGGGCAGGACGTCGATACAGGCGTTGGTCACCGCGTCGGTGAGCGCGGTGGCATACCGGCGGCCCTTGCGCAGCGCGAAGTCGTCCACCCTCAGCACGCGCGGCACCGGGCGTATCGGTAACGGCAGGCGCATCAAGGAGCGCAGCGCGGTGTTCCTGGAGATCCGTGTTGCCAGTGCCAACAGCAGTCGGGCGCCCACCTGTCCGGCGGTCTCACGCACCACCGCGCCGATCTGCGTGGCCAGGCAGGGCGTGCTGCCCTGGCACGCCAGGAGCAGCACACCGAATGCCTCGCCGACCACGAGACCGTATCCGCAGCCTAGAGACACGGCGGTACGCCTTGCCACTGTCCACGATCTCGGCGGTCATCGCGGCGATCGCCGCAGTCAACTCGCCCTGGTTTAGGCCGATACCAGGGTGAACTCGATATTTTTGCCCTCGGCTCGGCCGTACCTAGGGTCATCGTGACCGTCACCGATCGTGAACCATTGCCGTATACCGGAGCAGGAACGCACGTACAGGCCGTCCTCGGTGCTGAGAGTGAACCCCCCGTTCTCACCGGGGTTGGCGAACCATTGGCTGGATTCGTTCACTTGGTTGAGGCAGATCCCGCCTTGGGCTGCCTGCCAGAACATGTAGTTGTCCCAGTAGGGTTTGGTCTGCTCGATGACGTAGCCGTCGCCTTGCTGATGGAAGATGACGGCCTTCCCGTGACTTCCACGCTCTTCGGGCAACCTGAGCCATTCCCAGCGGTTGGAGATTTCTGCCTCAATACCCGCTCCTGCGTGGATCAGGTAGTAGGGCCTGCCCGTCTCAATGCCGTGGTAAGCCATGCTCAACTCTCCAGAAGAACCAACAGTACCTTTGATGCTACACAGAGTGACCGTCCTGCGTGTGAGGTTTCGAGAATCATCCAGAAGCCCACACCGGACATCCCCTCTTGCACAAGCCCCGCTCGGCCGACCGGCCGGGGCGTCCTGTGCGGGCAGATCCGCCAAGGTCAACCGCCACCGGCTGGTGGCCAGGAGCGACCGGCCGCGCGGCACCTGGGGCAGGTAGGGCAACTCGCGGGCAGGACCCCAGTCGAGTTCCAGGAAGGGGGTCAGCGACCCGCGTGCGACATTGACGAGGAACTGGGCCATCACGGGAGGTTGCTTCTCCAACGCCAGGGCGTGGAACGCGGCGGGTTCGACCACCCTGTTCTTCCACACCAGGTACAGGCGCCCCCAGTCCGCGGTGACCGCCAACTCACCCAAGGGGATCGTCGTGCCGACGCCGGGGTGTTCGCCCAGGGGGATGGTGTGGTCGGTGAAACGGGGGACGCGCCCAACGTTATGGGCGTGTGGGTAGGCGGGTGTGGATGCCACCTGGACGGGCAACCCGCCGGATACCGACGCGGGCAGGGACGCGAACACCCGCCCCAGCGGCGTGTTGGGGGCGGCGAACCGGCCGGTGAACACCCGTAGAGTTCGAGAAGAGACTACCGAGCACCGTGGCCTGAGAATCCGGAAACTCGGCTCCACCGAAGCCGGTACATGCCAGAGCCTCCATCACACCCGGCACGAAACACTGCGTGGAGGTCGCGGAGGGGGCGGTCACGGGCATTCGGGACACCCAGAACCGCGAGCTGGGGCACCTCGACGTGCCCGCCCACGAGTGGGCCGCGCTCCTGACCTCGGTGCGCACCACCCGCTGACGTCGCCGGACAACAGCAAACCGACCCCCGCCAGACCAGTTGGCGGGAGCCGGTTCCATGTCGCGACCTCTCCAGAGTAACCGCACCCGCACCCTGGACCCGTGACCGAAGCCGGACAGGGTCAACGCCCCGTCAGATGCTCGCACCACCGGCTCACCTGAGCGAACCCGGGCCGCCGACAGGGCCCCAACGAAACCGGACCTGGGCCAGGCGCTGCCACTTCGTGAGCTTGTGAAGTTACACCACGCGAAGGAACATCCCCACCACTTTGGTAGGACCACCACCGGGCCGCCGGGGTTCCGTGAGTTCAGGTGGCGTTACCGGCAGGGCGCCGTCCGACCGTCCGCCGTCGGAGCCGGTGCCCTCCGGCCCGTGGCCGCCTCTCGGTACTCGACCTCTACCTTGTGACCTGCTGCGTGGTGATCTCATGCCCGTCGTCCTCGGGCTGCGCCTGGTTCTGTGCCTGCCCCTGCGTGTTGTCCAGGTCGTTGACGTTGACGTTGGTGTTGTCCACGTCCAAGTGATTGTGGACATGGACGTTGACGACGGGCCGGGGGTCCTGGTGGGGCCGGCCCCCGCCATTGCCGCAGCCAGAGCCGTGGTGGCCCGCACCCGCGCTCGACGAGACACAGAACTCGCCCGCGCCGTGCGGCCCCGAGCCGCTCCCCGTCGCGTCGTAGTGGGTGTCGGCAGCGGCCACAGCGGCGATCGACAGTGGACCAAGGGCCAGCGCCGGAGCGGCGAAACCGGTGATGATGACGCGGGTGAGGGCCTTCTTCATCTGGGATTCCTTTCGGTCGCGGGACGGTTTGCCTCGCGCGCCCCGCTGAGCTTGTGGAACGGAACGGACAAGGGGCCACCCGGATCCGGGTGGCCCCTCACAGCACCTCCGGCGTTGGTCGGTCATGGACACCACACACCGGCGGCTAGAGCCGACGACGGCCGCCCTGTGCCGCGTGCTCTGTTCGACCCCCTGGTATCCACTGACAGCCGGTTGCCGGACACCAGCGCTAGCGCGGCCTGGACGACCCCTCCTCATGCTCCTGCTCCTGTTCCTGCTCCTGCTCCTGCTCCTGTTCCTGCTCCTGTTCCTGCTCCTGCTCCTGCTCCTGTTCCTGCTCCTGTTCCTGTTCCTGCTCCTGATCCTGGTGCTGCCCCTGCACGTTGGTGAGTTCGTTGACGTTGATGTTGGTGCTCCCGACCTCGATGGTCTTGTCCTTCAACACGTTGTCCTTGATCGAGAGCTCGTTCTTCTTCGGGGGCTTGTGGTCGTAGTCGTAGTCGGCCAACGCAATGGACGGAGCGGTGAGGGCCACGGCCGGAACGACGAAACCAGCGACGAGAACTCGAGCGAAGGTCTTCTTCATCTGAACTGCCCCTTTCGTTGACGGTGCGGAACGTCCGCACCTGGTCTGCCCGCGCTGATCCGGCCGCCTACTGGCCGAAGACAGCCTTACCGTGCGTTCTGTCGGGCACGGGATCAACTCTGCGCGCAGCAGTGCCTGCTGGTGGCACCTCACACTTCACCGCACATCGAAATGTCACGCAACGAGTCTGTTTCGTTACCGACAGTATTGTATTCACTACTTTTCCGCATGGCACTAGATAGAACTTCTCGAAGACATGAGGAAAAGTGGACGACAGGCACGCCGAATCAGTGGCAAAAAAGTCGGAAAACCACGCTGTCATGGGAACGTGAAACTTGATACATCCTCATCGGTTGGCCAAGTATCCGTCCGTTGTGGAACCACGGGGGACGGCTCCTGGCCTATCAGCGAGAACGCGTGGGTCCCGCCAAGGACTCACGTCAGTGCTCGACCGACTCGCCCCCACCACCGCAGCCTGCCCGAGGTCACCGGTGTGCTGGGACTGGCCCGCTGCGTGGTCGAGGACGGCTGGCCGCTGCGCCGGGCCGCCGAACGCTTCCAGACCAGCCCCACCACCGCTCAACTGCGGCCCTCCGGCCTCCCGCGTGCCTAACCTCTCAGGTCAGTACACCCAGGTCCGGTCGGGAGCCGTGGTGGTCCCGATCCACCGCAGGTAGTCCGGGGAGCCTCCCACGATCGCGGTCGCGACGACCTCCGGGTTCGTCCACGGGTGGTGCTCAATCAGGTGTGCCTGAATCTGCGGGTACCGGTCGGCGCGCGCTTTCAGGAGGAGCTGCCACTCCTGGCCGGTACCAAACTCGCCCAGGTGCCAGACCACCGAGGTCACCGGCCCTACGATCTGCGCACCCGCCGCGAGTTTGGCCGTTACGAGGGATTTCGCCAGTTCCACCGCCTGCTCGCGGGTCTCGGTCGCAGTGGACACCTGGAGGTGGTCGGTCATGGAGGGGTCAGTTCTGTCGCTGGTGTTCCCCGGGGAGCATAGACCAGCGGACACCGGACGTGAGGGGCCCGCTCAACTTCGAGGAGCTCACCGGATTCCTGCCGAATCCTGGGACCACCTCAACCCTTGGTGGCTACTTTCGGTGATCATCACGAGGTTGTGGGGGCCAGCTCGTCAGCCCACACGGGCCCCCACAAAGTGTTAACACCCTGCTAACACGGGGCCCGGAGACAACCGGGACGCGAAGGGGCCGACCGGAACATCCGGTCGGCCCCGCCACACGTCCCGGGGGACGCGTTGTTACAGGTACTGGCCCGTGTTGGCCACCGTGTCGATGCTGCGCCCGGCGTCGGCGCCCTTCTTCCCGGTCACCAGGGTGCGGATGTAGACGATCCGCTCACCCTTCTTACCGGAGATCCGGGCCCAGTCATCGGGGTTGGTGGTGTTGGGCAGGTCCTCGTTCTCGCTGAACTCGTCGACGCAGGCCTGCATCAGGTGCGACACCCGGATGCCCTTGGACTGGTTGTCGATGAAGTCCTTGATGGCCATCTTCTTGGCCCGCGAGACGATGTTCTCGATCATCGCGCCGGAGTTGAAGTCCTTGAAGTACAGGACCTCCTTGTCCCCGTTGGCGTAGGTGACCTCCAGGAACCGGTTCTCCTCGCCCTCGGTGTACATCCGCTCCACGACCCGCTGGATCATCGCGTCCACCGTGGCCCTGGCCGAACCACCGTGCTCGGCCGTGTCCTCGTCGTGCAGGGGCAGGTCCGGAGTGATGTACTTGCCGAAGATGTCGCGGGCCGCCTCCGCGTCCGGCCGCTCGATCTTGATCTTGACGTCCAGTCGGCCGGGCCGCAGGATCGCCGGGTCGATCATGTCCTCCCGGTTGGAGGCACCGATGACGATGACGTTCTCCAGGCCCTCGACACCGTCGATCTCACTCAGCAGCTGGGGCACGATCGTGTTCTCCACGTCGGAGGACACACCCGAACCGCGCGTCCGGAAGATCGAGTCCATCTCGTCGAAGAACACGATCACCGGCGTGCCCTCGGAGGCCTTCTCCCTCGCACGCTGGAAGACCAGGCGGATGTGCCGCTCGGTCTCACCCACGTACTTGTTGAGCAGCTCCGGGCCCTTGATGTTGAGGAAGAAACTCTTACCGACGTCACGGCCGGTCCGCTCGGCCACCTGTTTGGCCAGCGAGTTGGCCACCGCCTTGGCGATGAGCGTCTTGCCGCACCCGGGAGGACCGTACAGCAGCACGCCCTTGGGCGGGCGCAGCTGGTGCTCGTAGAACAGGTCCTTGTGCAGGTAGGGCAGCTCGACCGCGTCGCGGATCATCTCGATCTGCCCCGACAGGCCGCCGATGTCGGTGTAGGCGATGTCCGGGACCTCCTCGAGGATGAGCTCCTCGACCTCGGACTTGGGTATCCGCTCGTACACGTACCCCGACCGCGGCTCCAGCAGCAGCGAGTCCCCCGGCCGCACCGGTTCGTCGCGCAGCGGGTCCGCCAACCGAACGATCCGCTCCTCGTCGTGGTGCGAGATCACCAGCGCCCGTTCGCCGTCCTCCAACAGCTCCTTGAGCATGACGACCTCGCCGACGGTCTCGAAGGACTCCACCTCGACGACGTTGAACGCCTCGTTGAGCATGACCTCCTGACCCGGACGCAACGCGTCCAGATCCACCGAGGGGCTCACGTTGACCCGCATCTTGCGGCCGTTGGTGAAGATCTCGACGGTCTCGTCCTCACGCGACCCCAGGTAGACGCCGAACCCGGACGGCGGCTGGGCCAGTCGGTCGACCTCCTCCTTCAGGGCGACGATCTGTTCCCGGGCCTCCTTGAGCGTGGAGACGAGTCGTTCGTTCTGCCCGTTGGCCGCGGCGAGGTTGGCCTGTGCCTCCCTCAACCGCTCCTCAAGCAGGCGTACATGTCGGGGCGAATCGGCGAGCTTACGCCGAACCACGCTGAGTTCCTTTTCCATGTAGGAGACCTGAGCCGTGAGTTCAGCGACTTCACGGTCCCGGTCGCTCTGACGCTCGTCGTCGCGCTCGGCCACGTCCGCCACCTCCCTATGAGAAGGACGACTACTCGGGAGCCTACCTACCCCTGCCCATTTCCTAACCTCCCACGTTCGGGGAGTGTCGAAGACCTCATTTATCGACCTTGCGTATCAGCAGGTCACAGTGGTAGCGGATGACCCGACGTAATGAGAAAGTAACCTCCGAGTCGACCGCGGACCACGGCTCCGCCACCGCGCCGGGGGCTCCCGGCCCACGTCACCGGGCCCGCCGGAACCCCCCGGAACACGAACGGGCCCGCCCGCGCGCCCCGTGGACGCGCGGGCGGGCCCGCGACCAACCGGTGCCGCACGGCACCGGTCCGCTCAGTCCTGCGTCGACTCCCCGGCCTCCCGCGCCGGGGCGGACCCGGCCGCGTCGGCACCCGGCTCCGCCCCGGGCGTCCGCCCGGCCGCCCGGGCCGCCTCGTAGTCCTTGCCGTAGGCGCCCTTGGCCGGACGGCGGCGCCGCTCGGGCGCCTCCGCGCCGTCGGCCAGGCGACGCGCCGTCACCAGGAACCCGGTGTGACCGATCATCCGGTGGTCCGGACGCACCGCCAGCCCCTCCACGTGCCAGGTGCGCAGCATGGTCTCCCACGACCGCGGCTCGTAGAACCGGGGATCCTCACGCAGCTCCTCCACCACCCGGGAGAGCTGCGTGGTGGTGGCCACGTAGCAGCACACCAGGCCGCCCGGGATCAGTGCCCGCGCCACCGCGTCCAGGCACTCCCACGGCGCCAGCATGTCCAGGAAGACCCGGTCCACGTCCGTCTCGTCCAACGACTCGACCAGGTCGCCGACGGTCAGCCGCCACGCCGGGTGCGGCCCCCCGTGGAACCGCTCGACGTTCTTGCGGGCGATCTCGGCGAAGTCGGCGCGGCGCTCGTAGGAGTGCACCATGCCGTGCTCGCCGACCGCGCGCAGCAGCCAGTTCGACATGGCGCCCGACCCGGCCCCGGCCTCGACCACCCGGGCCCCCGGGAAGATGTCCGCCTCCACCAGCACCTGCGCGGCGTCCTTGGGGTAGACGATCGTCGCCCCCCGCTTCATCGACAGCGTGTAGTCGATCAGCAGCGGACGCAGCGCCACGTACGCCGTACCGGTGTTGGACCGCACCACACTGCCCTCGGGCTGCCCGATGAGGTCGGCGTGGTCGACCTTGCCCTTGTGCGAGTGGAAGGCGCCACCCTCGGTCAGCGTGATCGTGTGCATGCGACCCTTGGGGTCGGTCAACTGCACGGTGTCGCCGTCGGTGAAGGGGCCGCGGCGGCCATGGATACCGGTCAACGTCGCTCTCGTCTTCCCACGTCGCGTTTGGTCGGGCAGTCGCCCAGAGTATCGGCCCCCCGGGACCGCCCCGACCACGCGAGCGCCCCGCCCGACCCGCCCGGGACTTCCGGTCCGCCCGCCCCACACGGCAGTATCGGCGGAGCGGGCCCGCACGGCGGCCCGCCACGACCACGGCACCACAGGAGACCACGACCCATGTCACAGCCGAACATCGGCTTGGGAATCGACATCGGCGGCAGCGGCATCAAGGGAGCGCCCGTCGACCTGACGACCGGCGAGTTCACCGCCGAACGCCTGAAGCTGCCCACCCCCGACCCCTCCGACCCCGAACACGTCGCCGAGGTCGTGGGCGAGATCGTCTCCCACTTCCCGGAGGCCGCCGACGGCCCCCTCGGCGTCACCTTCCCCGGCATCGTCCAGAACGGGGTGGTGCGCACCGCCGCCAACCTGGACGGCGACTGGGTCGGCACCGACGCCCGAGCCCTGTTCTCCACGGCCACCGGACGGCCGGCGGGCATCCTCAACGACGCCGACGCCGCCGCCGTCGCCGAGGCCCGCTTCGGCGCCGCGCGCAACGTCCCCGGCGTGGTCCTGCTGACCACCCTGGGCACCGGGATCGGCACCGCCCTCATCGTCGACGGCCGCCTGGTGCCCAACACCGAGTTCGGCCACCTGGAGATCGACGGCGAGGACGCCGAGACCCGCGCCTCCTCGGCCGCGCGCAAACGCGACGACCTGACCTACGAGGAGTGGGCGCAGCAGCGGCTCCAGCGGTACTACCGGGTGGTCGAGGACCTGCTGTGGCCGGACCTGATCGTGGTCGGCGGCGGGGTCAGCCGCAAGGCCGACCGGTTCCTGCCGCTGCTGGACCTGCGCACCCCGATCGTCCCGGCCACCCTCCTCAACACGGCGGGGATCGTCGGCGCGGCCCTGGCCGCCGCCGACGGCCACGGCACGCCCTGACCCTCGTCCGCCCGGGCCGCGCGGCGGCCCCGCACGGCCCGGGAGACACGGTCACGGATGCAGCCGCAACCCCCTCACCACCTTGTCCACGGCGCCGCGGGGACCGTAGACGGCCACGCCCGCCAGGTCCAGCCCGTCGGTGGGCAGCGCACGCACCACCGCCCGGTTGTCGTCGTCGTTGCCGGTCCTGAACAGTCCGTCCGTGTACAGGGCCGTGGCCAGGTCCCGCGAGCGCGCCCGGTCGAGCGTACGCGCCAACGTACGCGCGTCGGCGGCGAAGACCATGACGGGCTCACGGAACATCGGCAGGTAGGTCCGCCCCGAGGCGTCCTCGTACGGCTCCCCCCTCACCCCCGGGCGGGCACCGGCGATGCCGCTGCTGAGGAACGCGGTCACGTTGAGCTTCTGCCACACGGCCAGGTCCTCACGGACGGCCACGGCGATCTTGGTGTCCACACGCATACCCCCGACGATCACGGACGGCGGGGCGGGGGTCTTGAACGCTCGTGCGCCCTCCCGTCACCCACCACCGCCCGTGGGCCGCTCCGCGGACAAGCGGGACACCCTCAACCGACACCTGAAGGCGCAGCACCCCCACCCGTCACCCACCACCGCCCGGGGGGACCATGGACCCGTGACCGAGGACTGGACCCGATACTGGCGCTCTCCCGACCGACCGCTGGAGGCCATGCACGCCCACTTCACCCGCCACGCCTACCACCGGCACAGCCACGACACCTACTCCTTCGGCGTGACCGAGTCCGGCCTCCAGGCCTTCCGCTGCCGCGGCGACGCGCACACCAGCACAGCCGGAATGGTCCTCGCCCTCAACCCCGACGACCCCCACGACGGGCACGCTGGCGCCGCACCGGGATTCACCTACCGCATCGTCCACGTCGGCCCCGACCTGGTGCGCTCGGCACTCTCCGACGCCACCGACAGCCCCGGTCCGCTTCCCCTCTTCCCCGAACCCGTGATGGACGCCCCCGACCTGGCCGCGGCGCTACGCCGCCTCCACACCGCCCTCACCGACGGCGCGCCCCGCCTGGACACCGACGAGGCCCTCCACGGCGCCGTGCTCTCGATGGTCCGGCGCGGAGCGACGGCCCCGCCGGACACACCCCCGGTCTCCGGCGCCGACGCCCGCCGGGTGGCCCGACACGTACGCTCCATCCTGCACGAACGCCTCACCGAGGACCTGGGCGCCGACGACCTGGCCGCGGCGGTCGGACACAGCCGCTACACCGCGCCTTCCGCGCCGTGGCGGGCATGGCGCCCGGCGACTACCGGCGCCAGCTCCGCCTCAGAAGGGCCAGGGCGCTCATCGCCTCCGGAGCGTCCCTGGCCGAGGCCGCCGCGCACACGGGCTTCGCCGACCAGAGCCACCTGACCCGGTGGTTCACCCGCTGCTACGGCGTGACCCCCGGCGTCTACCGCGCCGCGCGCGGCCACACCGTCCGGACCGGTCCCTGAGCACCGACGGCCAGCCGGTGCCCGATCCGAGACCGGGCACCGGAGCCGGGAGGCTCCACTCACCGAAAGGGACGGAGGGGCGGTGAGCAGCCGAGCGCCCCGGCCTTCTCAGGCCGTACGGGGGTAAGCGGGTGGGGCAGGGCAGGGCCCCGTGCAGAGGGAGACTGGGTTTCGGGGAAGCCCAGACCCCACCCGCTCACCGGGCGCGGCCATGGCACACGCCCGCAGAAGCGCGGGGAACGACCCCCGCGCGTGTTCAGGATTCGCCCACCGACGCCGCCAGCGCACCCGCGATCCGCCGCGCGGCCTCGGAGGTCCGGGCGACCGGTGAGAGCGGAACACCCGCCAGCGCCGACGTCACGCCCTCCTGGAGCGGCCAGCGCATCCACCACCACAGACCGCCGCGATGCGGGCGCAGCAACGCGCGCTGCGGACGCGAGGCCGGGCCCGCCTCGACGGAGCCGAACACACCGTCCTCACGCGCCTCCACCCCCCGCGAACGCAGCTCCGCGGCCAACCCGCGCAGAGCACGGCCGACCGGATCCACCCGACCACCCGCCTCGGGCGCCGGAGCGGCTCCGGCGGACGCGGGTCCGACGCCGCCCACGCGCCCGTACGCGGCCAGACTCGGGCTACCCGCCGATGGGGTCTCAACGGTCACAGGGCCTCCCTCCCAGGTAGTCCGGCATGCACCGGCGACCTACGACCTCTGCCACTCTGCCGTATCCGGAGAGTCACCGAGCGCACCTATGCGTATCCCGCATGCCCTCTTCTTTCTGGCACATAGCCCCCGAGCACCGCGCGAATCCCTAACCTAGGCTCATGCTCCAACCAGACGGCGATCTCCCACCCGACCTGTGGACCCGACCGCGCATCGCGGCCGCACTGGCCACCTGCGACATGCCGACGGTCATCGAGGGCGTGCGCGAGGCACGCGGATGGTCGCAGGGCGACCTCGCCCGCGCGGTCGACTACTCCCAGAGCTGGGTCTCACGCGTGGTCAACGGCCAACAGTCCCTCACCGTCACACAGGTCCAGGACCTCGCCCGCCGCCTGGAGGTCCCCCTGCACCTGATCCGCTTCGCCGACACCCCGCCGCGGGACGGCCCCGCACCGAAGGGAGTGGACGGTACGAGACGCCGCGACTTCGGACGCGCAGTCGCCGCCGGCACCCTCATCACGACCGTGCCCCACCCCCCGGGCCGGGACGGCGGCCAGCACCCCGTCAACGAGACCACCGCCCCCGCACTGCGGTCGATCACCGGCGGACAGCGCCGCATGGACGCCATCTCCTCCGCCCGCCACCTCCTGCCCAGCGCGGTGGCGCACGTGCATCTGTCCGAGCACATGCTCACGAACGCGCGCGGCACCCCCTTCTTCACCGAACTCAGCGCCGCCGCCAGCGAAGCCCGCGGATTCGCCGGCTGGCTCCACGCCGACCAGGGCGACATGGGCTCCGCGCGCATGCACTACCGCACCGCGGTCGTCCGCGCCCGCCAGGCGGGCATGCGCCTGCTCGACGTCTACATGCTCGGCTCCCTCGCCGCCTTCGAGATCGACACCGCAGAGGACCCCGAACTCGGCCTCGGACTCGTCCGCGAGGCCGAACAGGTCCTCGGACCCGCCGCCCACCCCACCGCCCGCGCCTGGCTCAACTGCGTGGCCGCCCTCGCCCACGCGGGCACCGGTGACGCCCACGCCTCCGCCCACGCCCTCGGCCAGGCCGACCGCGAGGTCTCCCGCCCCGGCAACAGCGACCCGCCCTGGCCCTGGGTGTTCGCCTTCGACGAGGCCAAGGTCGCCGGCTACCGCGCCCTCGTCGGCGTGCGCCTGCGCCGACCGCACGACGCCCGCGCCGCCTTCGCCGAGGCCTTCACCCCCACCTCGTCCAGCGCCAAACAGTCCGCCGTCCTCCAGGTCGAACTCGCCTCCGCCCACGCCGAGGCCGGAGACGTCGACGAGGCCTTCCGGCTCGCCCAGGACGCGCTCACCACAGGCGTGCGCTTCGACTCCGAACGCGTCATCGGCCGCGTCCGCTCCTTCCGCCGCCGCTACCGGGGCCTGCGCGCGAACTGCGTCGACGCACTCGACGCCCGACTCGCCTCACTCGTGACCGGTCTGCCCACCGCTGGGTAGATAGGCGCACAACGACCAGCAGGGAGGTTTCGTGATCCGTATCGGCATCACCGGACACCGAGCACTGCCCCCCGACGTCAGCGAACGCGTCGCCGACCTCATCACCGCCCACCTGGAACCCCACGGCTGCGCGATGACCGGCGTCACCTGCCTGGCCGACGGCGCCGACACCCTCTTCGCCGAAGCCGTCGTCGCCGCGGGCGCCCCCCTGGAGGTGATCGTCCCCGCCCTGGGCTACCGCGCGGCCCTGCCCGCCGAACACCACCGCACCTACGACCGCCTCCTGGGCCGAGCCGTCCTCGTCCGCACCCTCCCCAACACCGCCTCCACCCCCCGGGCGCACATGGCGGCGGGCAGGGAACTGGTCGACCGATGCGACCAGCTCATCGCCGTCTGGGACGGACAACCCGCCCGGGGCCCCGGCGGCACGGCCGACGTCGTGGCCTACGCCCGCGAACGCATGCGCCCCGTCTTCGTCCTGTGGCCCCGGGGCGCCCACCGCTAGGCGGTGTCCGCCCCGGACCTCCCCGGACGGGGAACGTACCCGCCCCTCAGCCCTCACCCGTCATCGCCGCGTTGACGTCCACGGCCCGCAACACCCCGAACACGCCCCCGTCCTCACCCACCACCAGGTACTCGGGCAGCGGATGACCCGTCAGGACGCCGAGCAGCTCCTCACCCTCCAGTCCCACCGGCACCACCGCATGCCGGGTCACCGCCCGCGACACACTCGACACCGGAACCCACGCCCGGCGGCCCTGCCCGATCGCCTCGGCCGCGGCCGGATGCACGATCGACACCGGAACACCCCCGGCGTCCACCACCACGATCGCCTCAGCGCCCGACTCCCCCGCCCGACGCTCGGCCTCCGCCAACGGCGTGTCCGCCAGCACCGTCACCGCCGGCCGCGCCAACGTCCGCGCCCGCAACCCCGGCACCCGTTCACGCATCCGGGCACCCGACAGCGCCTCCGTCGAGCCCATCCACATGAAACCGCCCAGTACCAGGCCCCACACGATCGCCCACGGGCTGGGCGGGCCCCCGGCCGACCACGCGAACAGGAACGGCAGGGCCACGACCACCAGGGCCAGCACCCGGCCGCCCCACGCCGCCACCACACTGCCCGTGAACGCCCGCCCCGTCACCTTCCACACGCCCGCACGCAGCAGCCGCCCACCGTCCAACGGCAGCCCCGGCAACAGGTTGAACACCCCCACCAGCAGGTTCGCCACCCACAACTGGAACAGCAGCTCCCCCGTCACACTGAACGGATCGGCCACCGACGCCAACACGTACGCCCCCGCCGCCAGCACCAGCGACAGCAGGGGCCCCGCGAACGCGATCCAGAACTCCCGCCCCGGCGTGGGCGCCTCACGCTCGATCTCCGAGACCCCGCCCAACACGTACAGCACGATGCGCCGCACGGGTAGCCCGAACCCCCGGGCCACCACCGAATGCGCCAACTCGTGCACCAGCACCGACGCGTACAGCAGGATCGCGAACACGAACGCCAGCAGGTACGCCGTCGGCCCCAACGCCAGCCGGTTCTGCACGATCCCGCCGTAGACCAGCGTGATCAGCACCGCCACGATCACCCACGAGGAGGTCACGTACACCGGGACGCCGAAGGGACGGCCCAGCAGGAGCCCCGGCTTCCCGGAACGCCCGCCGGCAGCGGGCCTGGAATCGTCGTTGCCATTGGTCACGACCCCAGACTAGGCCGTGCCGCACGAACCGGACGTCCGACCGCCCCCGCGCGCTCCCCCTCTCTCGTAGTCTCGAACCATGACCACCGTGCCGCTCCCGTCCGCCCTCTCCCCCTCACGGGCCGCCGACTTCCTCCAGTGCCCGCTGCTGTTCCGGTTCCGCACGATCGACAGACTCCCCGAACCCCCCAGCTCCGCCGCCCTGCGCGGCACCCTGGTCCACGCCTGCCTGGAACGCCTCTACGAACTCCCCGCCGAGACCCGCACCCCCCGCACCGCCGTCAGCCTCGTCGACCCCCAGTGGGAACAGCTGCGCGCCACACGGCCCGAGGTCGACGACCTCTTCGCCGACGACACCGCACGCGACACGTGGCTGGAGTCCGCCCGCGCACTCGTCACCCGCTACTTCGACCTGGAGAACCCCACCGCCCTCGAACCCCGCGACCGCGAGATGCGCCTGGACGTCGCCCTGCCCACCGGTCTGCGCCTGCGCGGCTACGTCGACCGCCTCGACGTCGCCCCCGACGGGCAGATCAGGATCGTCGACTACAAGACCGGCAAGTCGCCCCACCCCCGCTTCGAGGACAAGGCCCGGTTCCAGATCTTCTTCTACGCCGTCATGATCTGGCGCGACCTCGGCGTCGTCCCCGCCCGCCTCCAACTCGTCTACCTCGGCGGCGACGGCGCCGTCCGCTGGTACGACCCCACCGAGGACGAACTCCGCGCCGCCGAGGCGGAGATCGGCCAGATCTGGGAGCGGATCGAGGAGGCCGGACGCACCGGCGTGTGGCAGCCCAAGCGCAGCAAACTCTGCGGCTGGTGCGAACACCAGGCGATCTGCCCCGAGTTCGGCGGCACCCCGCCACCCCTGCCCACGCGCTGAGCGGAGTCCTCCCGGGCCTCCGCCGCACCCCGGCCCGCCCGCCGCCCGAGCAGCCGCTCCCCGGCGGGACGGGCACACGCCGCGGACGCCTCCGCACCGGTACCCGCGCGGCCCGGACCCCGCGGCACCCCGCCTACGGCACAATCGAGCCCGTGCCCGTCTCAGTGCTGCTCGTCGACGACCAACCGCTCGTGCGCGCCGGATTCCGGATGATCCTGGAGTCCGCCGACCACCTCTCCGTCGTGGGTGAGGCCTCCGACGGCCGCGAGGCCCTCGACGCCGCCCGCCGCCTCCTCCCCGACATCGTCCTCATGGACGTGCGCATGCCCGGCATGGACGGCATCGAGGCCACCGGCCGGATCACCTCCTGGGCCGAGCAGCGCGGACACCGCGTACGCGTGCTGGCCCTGACCACGTTCGACCTCGACGAGTACGCCGTGGGCGTCCTGCGCGCGGGCGCCGCCGGATTCCTGCTCAAGGACACCCCGCCCGCCGAACTCCTCGCCGCCGTCGACGTCGTCGCCGACGGCGGGGCCGTCGTCACCCCCGCCGTGCTCGAACGGCTCCTGCGCCGTTGGGCACCCCACCTCCCCGCCGCACCCGGCACCGCCCCAGCGCACGACGACCCCCTCACCGCACGCGAACGCGAGGTCCTGCGCCTGGTCGCCCGCGGCTGGTCCAACGCCGAGATCGCCGCCCACCTGGTCCTGGGCGAGACCACCGTGAAGTCGCACGTACGCAGCCTGCTCGCCAAGCTGGGACTGCGCGACCGCGTCCAGGCGGTCGTCCACGCCTACGAGACCGGACTGGTCCGCCCCGGGGAGTAGGCGGTGTTCTCCGGGCGCGCAGGAGGGCCGGGCCCCCGCCGCGCCTCAGCCCCCGGTACTGATCAGCGGCGCGTCCCGCGACAGCTCCCGGAACCCGACGCCGCGGTACAGCCCGCGCGCCGCGGGATGCCCCGGCGCCCCCAGGCAGGCGACCGTCGCGTGGACGGCCCCGGCCGCCCGCGCCAGACGCATCCCGTGCAGGAGCATCGCCCGTGCCACCCCCCGGCGCCGGTGGTCCGGATGCGTCCCGACCGGCTCGAACTCGACGGTCCGGTTCGCCTCGTCGAGCCACATGATGGTCGAGGACGCCATCGTCCCGTCCCGCGCCTCCACCAGGATGTGCAGGTCGCCGCGGTACCCCGCCGCCCGCCGGACGCCCTGGTAGTCCCCGGCCGTGTACACCGTGGGGGCCCAGGCGTCCCGATGGGCCCGGACCGCGGCCTCCGGCCCGGCCTCGTCGGCGGTACGGAACCGGAACCCGTCCGGCAGTACCGGCCGCTCCACGTCGGTGAGGTCCCGCTCGTTGAGTTGGATCCAGTACCCGGTGTCGCCGAGCGAGGCCGGGTCGGTCACGTAACCGTGCGCCGCCCACCGCTCCAGGGCGAACCCGTCGGCGGCGCTCGGGACCGCCGTCCGCACGGCGCCCGCCGCCGTACCGTCGTACCAGTCGATCACCTCGTCGACCAGCCCGGCGTGGTCGGGGTGGACCTGGTGCACCAGATCGGCGTCGGTGACGAGCTTCACCGACCCGTCGCCGCGCCGCACCCGGCGCGGAAGCCGGGCCCAGCCCCACGCCACCAGGTCCCCGCCGGAGAACCACAGCCGGCGCCGCCAGGCGGCGCCCTGGTCGGCCTGCCCCCTGCCCCAGGTCCAGGCCAGCTCACCGAACGTCGCGTCGCCGTTCACCAGGTCCGGTCGGGCGGCGGTGACGCGCTGCGCCAGCCCCTGCATGAGCCGCACGTCCGCGGCGGTCACCAGCTCCGAGTTCGCCATGGGGCGCCATACTGTCAGGGCGGCGTCGAGCCGTCGACCCGTTTTCCGGGCCGCGCCGGGCGGCACCGGGCACGGCGCGTCGCTGTCGGCCGCCCCCGCACCCTGGAAGGATGATCCGGTGACCGACCTCACCGGCGCGAACCTCCCGGACAGGCGAACCCCGGACCGTCCGGCGACGTCTCCTGTGCGTTGGAACGACGCGCCGGCCACGACGTGACCAGGCGGAACGCGAGGGGAGGACTGACATGCCCAGCAAGCGAGAGCGCACCGTGGCACCCAGTGAGGACCGCCTGCTGAGCAGGATGCGCGACTGGCGGGCGGCCCACGAGCACGAACTCGCCCCCGACGGTCTGGACGAGGAGGCGCAACTCCCCGACGCACGGGCCATCGACACCGTGCTGCGCGTCGGGGAGCTCATGCTCGCCAGCGGTGAGGGCACCGAGGCCGTCAGCGAGGCCATGCTCAGCCTCTCCGTCGCCTTCGACCTGCCGCGCGCGGAGGTGTCGGTCACCTTCACCACCATCACCCTCTCCACCCACCCCGGAGGCGACCAGCCCCCGGTCACCGGCGAACGCGTCGTCCGCCGCCGCACCCTCGACTACTTCCGCGTCGGTGAACTGCACACGCTCGTGCAGGAGGCCGCGCTCGGCCTGCTGGACCTGGAGGAGGCCGCCACCCGCCTCGACCGGATCCGCCGCGCCCGCATGCCCTACCCCAACTGGATGATCGCGGTCGGCTTCGGCCTCATCGCCTCCAGCGCCAGTGTGATGATGGGCGGCGGCCTCATCGTGGCGGCCGCGGCCTTCCTCGCCACCGTCCTGGGCGACCGCACCGCGGTCTTCCTGGCCCGGCGCGGTGTCGCGGAGTTCTACCAGATGGCGGCCGCCGCCGTGGTGGCCGCCACCATCGGCCTCGCACTGCTGTGGATCAGCTCCGAACTGGACCTGGGGCTCCGGGCCAGCGCGATCATCACCGGAAACATCATGGCCCTGCTGCCGGGACGCCCCCTGGTGTCCAGCCTCCAGGACGGCATCAGCGGCTTCTACGTGTCCGCGGCCGCCCGGCTCCTGGAGACCTTCTTCATCCTGGGCGCGATCGTGTCGGGCGTGGCCGCGGTCGCCTACACCGCCATCCGCCTGGGCGTGAACATCAACCTGGACTCGCTGCCGTCGGCGGGCACCTCCCTGGAGGTACCGGTGCTCCTGGGCGCCGCGGGCATCGCGATGGCCTTCGCGATCTCCCTGGCGGTCCCTCCCCGGCTGCTCCCCGCCATCGGCCTCCTGGGCGTACTGATCTGGGTGATCTACGCCGGCCTGCGCGCCACCCTGGAGGTCCCCCCCGTCGTGGGCACCGTCGCGGGCGCGGTCGCCGTGGGCGTCCTGGGCCACTGGCTCGCACGGCGCACCCGCAGACCGGTCCTGCCCTACCTCATTCCCGCCATCGCCCCCCTGCTGCCCGGCAGCATCCTGTACCGGGGGCTGATCCAGATCACCCAGGGAACGGTGGTCTCGGGCCTGCTCAGCATCGTCGAGGCGGTCATGGTCGGCCTCGCCCTGGGCGCCGGGGTCAACCTCGGCGGCGAGCTCGTCCGGGCCTTCCAGCACGGCGGCCTGGCCGGAGCGGGCATGCGCGGCCGTCCCGCGGCCCGCAGGACACGCGGAGGGTACTGAGCACCGAATCTGTCCGCAGTCGGCCAGAACCTCCACGCGACCAGCGGGTATCTCACAGTCAGAGCACGAGGTCGAGAAGGTTTCGCCTCAAACCGCAGCAACATGTGATGTCAGCCACTACCCTTGGCGTCAGCTCAACGCCGAGCGTTCTGGACCGAAAGGCCTTCCATGTTCACGTGCAGCCACGAACCCGCCTGTCCGTCCTACGCGGACACCGACCGCGAGGCCGCCCGGGTGATCGCCAGCCACCCCGAGCAGGGATGGAGCCTGCTGTGCAACGGTGTCGTCCTCTTCGAGGACACCGGGGAACTGCTGCCCGGGGGCCAGATCGTCGCCCCGCACCGGCCGGACGTCGTCCACGTGGCGGCCTGACCCCGGTACCTCCCGTCCCCGGGGCCTCCCGCGGGCCCGCTCAGGAACCGTCGCGCGTCCCGTGCTCCGGCCACCCCTCGGGCAGCGGGTCCTCCCCCATCGCCTCGTGCAGTCGCCGCCGGAAGTCGGCGTGCGCGTCGGCACCCCACACCGTGTCACTCGGCGTACGCAGAGCCTGTTCCATGGCGGAGCGCAACGCGGAGGGGCGCGCCTCGCCCTCCACCAGCGGGACGGCGAGCAACGCGTGCATCCGGGTCACGACCGCGAACAGTTCCCCGGCCAGGACCGGGGTGCTGGAGGTGACCGCGGCCTCCTCCAGGTAGGGCTCCCACCACGGGAACCCCGCGGCCTTGTTCGCGTCCTCCTCGGGGGCGGGCGCGAACCCCCGCCGCATCCGGCGGCGCACCTCCTCGGCCGCCTCGGGGTCGCGGTCGGCCAGGCCCGAGCGCCAGACGCGCTCGGCCCCGTCCGGCTCCCCGCGCAGGGCGAGCAGCCCGGCCAGGAGCTCCACGGCGGCGCCGGAGGCCGCGGGCTCCGGCCGCCCGGTCCCGTCGGTGCCCGGTTCCGGGGCGGCCACCGCGTCCAGGTCGGCGATGGCGTGCTCCAGGTGGGCGGCGGCGCGCAGCAGCCGCAGCTCCGGGATGTCGGCGACCGCCAGTCCCCGCTCCACGGCGGCCCCGGCGGCCTCGGGCCGCCCCCGCTCCAGCAACCGTCCGGCCAGGTCCCGCGCGGCCTCGACGACGGTGTCCGCGTGCAGGGCACTCATCGACCCCTGGTCGGCCGGCAGGTCGAGCGCAGCCTCCCAGTGCACCTCCGCCCGGTCGGTCTCACCCCGTTCCTCGGCGTCACGGGCCAGGCCGTGGTGGGCGACGGCGGTGTAGGCGGGTCCGCCCAGATCCAGCAGACGGCGCCAGACGCGTGCGGCCTCCTCCCGGGCGCCCTCCTGCTCCAGTGACAGGGCCAGGTGGTAGGCGGCGCGCGGAGCGTGGCGGGCGTCGCCCGTGGCCAGGGCACGGCGGGCGGCGTCGCGGGCGGCGGGCAGGTCGCCCCGCTGGTCCTCGACCACCGCCAGGCCGAGGAGGGCGCGGGCCTGCACGGCGGGTGGCGGGTTGGCGGCCACGACCCGCCGGTAGAGCCCGGCGGCCTGCTTGAGGTGCCCGTTGGAGGCGAGGTCCCGGGCCTGGTCGCACAGGACCGCGGGGTCGTCCGAGGAGGGGGTGTCCGCCTCCGGGGAGTCGGCCGGGTCGACCGGGAGGGGCGCGTGCCGCCGGGGACCGTCCGTTGGAGGTGACGGCGGGCGACGGGCGGAGGAGTCCTCGGAACCGGAGCGTGAGGGGGAGCCGGACGTGGTGGTCATGCGCGGTCCGCTTTCCAGGGGCGTCGGTGGTCGCTCGGTGGGGTGGGCACCATCGGTGTCGCCGCCACTGTAACGCGCGCGGGGGGCGGCCCGGGCGGAGGCGGAGGCCGGAGCGGTGGGTGCCGCGGGACTCTCCCCCTCCCCCGCGGCGCGACCGAGCATCACCTTTACGTCGTAGATTTCTGACATGTCCGAAAGAGGGCACCGGTTCCGGGTCGGCGCTCCGGTGTCCGGACACACCGGTGGGAGGGGACCCCGGCGGATCCCCTCCCACGGAGGCGGTCGACCGTCAGAGCTCGAAGGCCTCCGGCGGCGGGCAGGAGCAGACCAGGTTGCGGTCACCGTAGGCCTGGTCGATCCGGCCGACCGGCGGCCAGTACTTGTCCTGGCGCAGCGACGGCAGCGGGTAGGCCGCCTCCGCCCGGCCGTAGCCGTGCTCCCAGGTGTCGGCGGTCAGCGCCTCGGCGGTGTGCGGGGCGCCCCGCAGCGGGTTGTCCTCGGCGTCCCACTCCCCCGCGGCCACGCGGTCGATCTCCCCGCGGATGGCGATCATCGCCTCGACGAACCGCTCCAGCTCGGCGAGGTTCTCGCTCTCGGTGGGCTCCACCATCAGGGTGCCCGCCACCGGGAACGACATCGTCGGCGCGTGGAAGCCGTAGTCCATGAGCCGCTTGGCGACGTCCTCGTTGCTGATGCCGCTGGCCTTCTGGAGCGGGCGGATGTCGATGACGCACTCGTGCGCCACCAGGCCCCCGGCACCGGTGTAGAGCACGGGGTAGTGCGACTCCAGGCGCTTGGCCAGGTAGTTCGCCGACAGCACGGCGGTCTCGGTGGCCGCGCGCAGTCCGTCCTCCCCCATCATCCGGATGTAGGCCCAGGAGATCGGCAGGATGCCCGCCGACCCGAACGGCGCGGCCGAGACGGGGCCGACCCCCGTGTGCGGGCCCGCCTCGGGCTGCCCCGGGTGGTTGGGCAGGAACCCGGCCAGGTGGGAGCGCACCGCCACCGGTCCAACGCCGGGACCGCCGCCGCCGTGCGGGATACAGAAGGTCTTGTGCAGGTTCAGGTGGCTGACGTCGGCCCCGAACTCACCGGGCTTGGCCCAGCCCAGCAGCGCGTTGAGGTTGGCGCCGTCCACGTACACCTGGCCGCCCGCCTCGTGGACCAGGCGGCACACCTCGGTGATGGTGTCCTCGTACACGCCGTGGGTGGAGGGGTAGGTGACCATGATGGCCGCCAGGTCCCCGGCGTGCTTCTCGGTCTTGGCCCGCAGGTCCGCCAGGTCGACGTTGCCGTTGGAGTCGCAGGCCACCACGGCCACGCGCATCCCGGCCATGACGGCGCTGGCGGCGTTGGTGCCGTGCGCGGAGCTGGGGATGAGGCACACGTCGCGGTGGGCCTCGCCCCGGGAGCGGTGGTAGCCGCGGATCGCCAGCAGACCGGCGAGCTCGCCCTGGGACCCGGCGTTGGGCTGGAGGGAGACCGCGTCGTAGCCGGTGACCTCGGCCAGCCAGGCCTCCAGGTCGCGCACCAGCGCCACGCTGCCCTGCGCCTGGTCCAGCGGCGCGAAGGGGTGCAGCCGCGCGAACTCGGGCCAGGTGACGGCCTCCATCTCGGCGGTGGCGTTGAGCTTCATGGTGCACGAGCCCAGCGGGATCATCGTGCGGTCCAGGGCCAGGTCGCGGTCGGACAGGCGGCGCATGTAGCGCAGCAGGGAGGTCTCGCTGCGGTGGGTGTTGAACACCTGGTGGGTGAGGTAGTCCACCCCGCGGCGCAGGTCAAAGGGCACCCGGTCGGCGCTCTCGTCCACGGTCAGCCCGGCGCGGGAGGAGCCGCGCTCGAACTCGCCGAAGGCCGCCAGGACGCGTTCCAGGTCGGCGGGGGTGGTGGTCTCGTCCACGCTGACACCGACCGTGGCCTGGTCGACGGCCAGGAGGTTGTACCCGGCCTCCAGGGCGCGCTCGACGACGGCGGCGGAGCTGGGCACGCGCACGCGCAGGGTGTCGAAGAAGGCGCCGTGCACGACCTCGAAGCCGCGCTCGGCCAGGCCGTCGGCGAGCGCGGCGGCGCGGGTGTGCACCTGGCGGGCGATGGCGCGCAGGCCGTCGGGCCCGTGGTAGACGGCGTACATCCCGGCCATGACGGCGAGCAGCACCTGGGCGGTGCAGATGTTGCTCGTGGCCTTCTCCCGCCGGATGTGCTGCTCCCGGGTCTGGAGGGCGAGGCGGTAGGCGGGGCGGCCCGCCTGGTCCACCGAGACGCCGACCAGACGGCCGGGCAGCTGGCGGCGCAGCTTCTCGGCGACCGCCATGTACCCGGCGTGCGGGCCGCCGAAGCCGAGCGGGACGCCGAAGCGCTGGGTGGAGCCCACCGCGATGTCGGCGCCCAGGTCACCGGGGCTGCGCAGCAGGGTGAGCGCGAGGATGTCGGCGGCCACGACGGCGAGCGCGCCCCGCTCGTGGGCGGCGGCGACGATCTCGCCCGGGTCGCGCACGACACCGCTGGCGGCCGGGTACTGCACCAGGACACCGAAGGCGTCACCGTCGGGCAGGCCCCGGGACAGGTCCGCGACGACGACCTCGATGCCCAGGGGCTCGGCGCGGGTGCGCAGCACGTCCAGGGTCTGGGGGAAGACGTCGGAGTCGACGACGAAGACGTCCGCCTTGCTCCTGGAGGCGCGGCGGGCCAGCGTCATGGCCTCGGCGGCGGCCGTGGCCTCGTCCAGCAGGGAGGCGCCGGAGACGGGCAGGCCGGTCAGGTCGCAGACCATGGTCTGGAAGTTGAGCAGGGCCTCCAGGCGGCCCTGGGAGATCTCGGGCTGGTAGGGCGTGTAGGCCGTGTACCAGGCCGGGTTCTCCATGATGTTGCGCAGGATGACGGGCGGGGTGAGGGTGTCGTAGTACCCCAGGCCGATCAGCGAGGTGCGCACCTGGTTGCGGTCGGCCAGGCCGCGCAGTTCGGCGAGGGCCTCGGCCTCACCGAGCGCCTCGGGCAGGTCGAGCGGCGCGTCGCGGCCCGGACCGGTGAGGATGGACTCGGGAACGGCGGCGGCCATGAGTTCGGCGGTGGAGCCGTAGCCGACGGTCTTGAGCATCTCCGCGGTCTCGGCGGGGGTGGGCCCGATGTGGCGGTCGGCGAAGACCCGGGCGGGGGCGCCGGCCGTGTGCGGCGTCGGGTCTGGCGTGGACTGGTCAGGCACGGAGACCTCCTGGTGACAGGGCCGAGCGGGTCGGCGCTTTCCTCACGGTCTCCCCCTCTGTCACCGGGCATGGTACGGCCCAGGCTTCAGAGCGGCCTCCTCCACGCGGTCCGTGGTGCCTGAGAGGTTACTGGGGAGTATTGCCCCGTCGGCGCCCCTGCCGGGGTCTCTCCCGCGTGGTATTGACGGCCTGTTGACGCTGTGTGTGAATGTAGGGACAGGATGAATGTCGGTTTTCATCCCTGCTGTGACCAAACGGTACTCGATAGCCGCACGGGGAACCGAGCCAGGGTCTCGCGTGTCCGGCGGCCCCGCACCGGCTCCTGGTCCGCAGACCCCTCAGCCGCCGGTGTTCCCGATCGCCCGGCGGATGGTCTCCACCGCGTGGTCGCGGACCGCCGTGTTGGCGGGGTCCCACACCGTGGCGAACCGGGACGCGGCGACCAGGTAGTCCCGGTGGCCGCCCGTCGGCCCGGTCAACCGGATCCGCTGTGTTCCCACCGCGTGCGCCGCCGCCACCTCTCCGAGTCCGGCGGAGTGCCCGACCCGGCGGAACAGGAACGGCACGATCGGCGTGAACAGCAGTCGCCGGTCGGTCAGCACGAGGGTACCGCCGTAGCAAGAGAGGTCCCGCGCTCCCCAGGGCACCCCCACGACCCACCGTCCCAGCTCGCGCTCGCCGTCCCCCGGTCCGTACCGCACCATGCGTCCTCCCGCGGTCTGCGCACACCCTCGTGGGATCGGACGTGCGCGTGGCGGGTCCGGTTCCGCGGCGGGTCCGCGGTCAGCCCGTGCGGCGCTCCCGGCGCCGGCGCGCCAGCTCGTCCACCGGCTGGGACGGCGCGGCGGGCAGGTCGGCGCGCTCCTCGGCCGGGACCACGCCCAGCGCCTCCTCCAGTTCGCGCCACACGTTGCCCAGGGCCAGGCCGAACATGCCCTGGCCGCGCTGCATGAGGTCGACGACCTCGTCGGGCGAGGTGCACTCGTAGACACTGACGCCGTCGCTCATCAGCGTGATGCTGGCCAGGTCGGGGGCCGGCCTGCCACGCAGGTGGTCGACGGCGTTGCGGATCTGCTGCAGGGAGATGCCCGTGTCCAGGAGGCGCTTGGCGACCTTCAGCAACAGGATGTCGGGGAGACTGTACAGAGGGGCGTTGTTGGCTCCGGTGCGCACGCTCGGCTCGACCAGGCCGGTTCTGGCCCAGTAGTCGAGCTGACGGTAGGTGATCCCGGCGGCGGTACACGCCGCTGGGCCCCTGTACCCGACGTCCATCGGCAGCGCCACCACGTCCTCTTCGCACAGTAGGCCCTGCTGCCCCGCTAGCCGCAGCGCGGACCGCCTGTCATGGGTCTCCCGCTTGCCGCCCGCTACCGCCACGCCGACCTCCGGCTCCTCGTCCCACGGCGGTGTCGACAGGGGATGTCCACTCAGGGAAAGGGTGCGCCGCGGGTTCCACTGCACCGACCGTAGGACGACCGGCCGACAGCGTCAACGAAGGCACGCGGCGCGTCGCCAAGTGCACGCGACGCCCGTGTCCCGTGTGCGCGCCGGACCCGGTCCGCGGCCGCCCGGAGGTCCCGGCCGTGACCACCACGTCCCCCTCCCTTGACCCGATAACCCAATCTATCAGTGACGACCACGGCAAACCCGCAGGTCACAGCCGTGTCGTCGGATGTGTCTCCCACCCCCGGAGCGCGCCCTGACACGACGGGTCCGACCCCGTCGCGCGGGCCCCGGGGAGAGCTACTCGGCGCGTCGGCCGAAGTCCTCGGGTGAGATGTTGTCCAGGAACTCCCGGAACGCCTCGACCTGGTCCTCCTGCTCGTCGGGGATCGGCATCCCGGCCTCGTCGATCACGTCCTCGTGGGCGTAGATCGGTGTGCCGGTCCGCAGCGCCAGCGCGATCGAGTCGGAGGGCCGCGCGCTGACCTCCACCCCGTTGCTGAACACCAGTTCGGCGTAGAAGATCCCGTCGCTCAGACCGGTGATGTTCACCGTCTGCAACCCGGTGTCGAGCGCCTCCAGGACGTCCCGGAACAGGTCGTGGGTCAGCGGCCGGGCGGGCGCCACCCCCTGCTGCGCCAGGGCGATCGCCGTGGCCTCCACCCCGCCGATCCAGATCGGGAGGTAACGGTCTCCGTCGGATTCCTTGAGCAGGACAATCGGTTGGTTCGAGGGCATCTCAACCCGGACGCCGACGACCTCCATGTGCTTCACAGCGGCTCCGTCCCACGAGTCGTCATGCCGGATGGGCGCTCGTCCCTGCTCCCCCGTTGGATCAGGACCCGAGGGCGAAATCGGCACCCTTCGTTACAAAGCTCTCCGGAGGCGGGGGTCCGCAAACCTGGTCGCCCCGCCCACCCGTCGCCCGCTTCGCGGGTGGGGAGGCTACCACCCTCGGCCGGGAGCCTCCGGCTCCGCCCCCACCTCGACGGCCGCTGCGCGGGAGGGGAGGCCGTCGCCCTGGATCGAAGGCCTCCACCCCCGCCTCTGGTCAGCGGCGCGGCTTGGTCAGCAAGACCATCCGGAACTTGCCGATCTGGATTTCGTCCCCGCCGCCCAGGGCCGCCTCGTCGACGGGCTCCCGGTTCACGTAGGTGCCGTTCAGGCTCCCCACGTCCCGGACCCCGAAACCGTCGCCGCGGCGGAAGAACTCGACGTGCCGCCGTGAGACGGTCACGTCGTCGAGGAAGATGTCGCTGTTGGGGTGGCGCCCCGCGGTCGTCACGTCGCTGTCCAGTAGGAACCGGCTTCCGGCGTTGGGACCGCGCCGCACGACGAGCAGCGCCGTCCCCGGAGGAAGGGCGTCGGCGTTGGCCGGGTCGTCGGCCGCCAACTCGTCACCGGCCGCCTCCTCCTCGAGGGCCTGGATCCCGGAGATCGAGATGGTGGACGTGACGTCGCCGGCGGAGTCCCCACCCGCACCAGGTTGTGGGGTCTGCTGCTGGGGCCTGCGGACGGGGGTCCCACAGTAGGAGCAGAAACGGGCATCATCCGCAACGGCGTGACCGCACTGCGTGCAGTAAACGCTCGACATAGGTCGGCTCGGCCTCCTACCGCACGGGGCGGTGCTTGATTCGGCTGATCGGTGACACGTCCCGGACACCGTACGGGTCGTTCACCCGCACGCCGCCCGGAGCGTGCTGAGACGGCCCGCTGGCAGGCAGCGGCGCGTCTCACACGGTCGGTCGCTTGGTCTCATCCCCCATGCTGTACTCCTTGTCACTGCCGGCCCGGCCCCGCCGTCGCTGTGGCGCCCGCCCGGTGGTGACGCGGTGCGTCAGGGAACACTCGACTTTAAACCATATCCCTGTCCAGGAAGGGTTTTGCTCCACCTCGGCCTGCCGTGGGCGCCCGGACCCGCCCGCGACGGAGGCAACGGCGGACCCGGCACCCGGGGCACCGTCTCCGCCGGTGCCCGCCCCCGTCGAGATGGACACCTGCTCTGGTGCTGATGCCGCGCGGGGCGGATTGGTTCGCAGCTGAGCCAAACGGATTCGCGCGAACTTTCCACCACCGCGATGACCTGCCGTTATGTCCAGTTTAACGGGAAGTTTCGCGCCTGGGTGGGGACCGTGTCCCTTCGGTGAACGCGCCGTGCGGGTGCGGGCGCGACCCCGCCCGCACCCGCGTGCGCGCCGGTCAGCCCTCGGCCCGCTCCACGACGGCGGCCCACTCGTCCAGCAGGTGGTGCGCCGTGTCTGGGTCGGGACCTTCGGCCCAAAGGTGGGTCACGGCCTCGGCGGTGTCCGGCAGGACGAGCGCCCAACTGCCGTCGGCCTCCAGGACCCGCACCCCGTCGGTGGTGTCCAGCTCCCGTTCCCCGGCGGCCTCCACCACGGCCCGCATGACGCTGCCCTTGACCGCCCAGGGGGTGGGCACCGAACGGCGGAGCAGGTGCGCCTGCGGAATGGCGCGGTCGATCTGGCCCACGGAGCGCCGGGTGCGCGCCACCAGGCCCAGCAGCCGCACGAAGGCGGCGATGCCGTCGCTGGTGGGGCTGAACTCGGGGATGACGAACCCGCCCCTGCCGTCACCGGCGAAGACGATGTCCCCCTCCCCCGCCCGGACGGCCTTGGTCAGCTCGTCGGTGGCCGTGGCCGTCCACCGCACCGTGGCCCCGTGTGAGGAGGCCACCCGCTCGGCGACGCGGGTGGTCGTGACCGGCAGCGCCACCGTTCCGCCACCGCGCTCGGCGGTGACCAGGTCCAGCACGACCAGCAGCGCCCGGTCGCCGTCGACCAGCTCGCCGTTCTCGTCCACGATGGCCAGCCGCTCGGCCACCGGGTCGAACCGGACGCCGAAGTCGGCCCCCGAGCTGGCCACGAGCTCGCCCAACCGCTCCAGGTCGCGCATCCGCTTGGCCGGGGTGTCGGTCGGCGAGGCCTCGTCCAACCGGTTGTTCACCGTGAGCACGTCCACGCCGATCCGGCCCAGCAGGGACGGCAGGATGAGCGACCCCGTCCCGCCCGCGCAGTCGACCACGACCTTGAGTTCGGCCTCGGCCACGCCGCTGGTGTCCACCGCGCGCAGGAGGTCGTGCGAGTAGTTCTCCACCCCCCGCGAGGGGAAGGACAGCTCACCGATCTCCCCGGGGAAGGCCCGGCGGTACTCGGCTCGGGAGAAGACCCGGTCCAGCTTGCGCTGGGAGGCGGGCGACAGGTCGGCGCCCTGCCCGTCGAGGAAGAGGATGTCCACCGACTCCGGGTCCCCCGGGCTCGTGCGCAGGTGGATACCGCCGCTCACCCCGCTCTGGGAGGTGTGGAAGCGCGCCACCGGAAGCGGCACGACCTCCAGGTCGCGCACGTCGATCGCCGCCGCCGTCAGCGCGCTGATCACCGCCCGCTTGAGGGTGCGCGCGGCCCGCGAGACGTCACGGGAGGTGGTGACGATCGCGCCCTTCTTCAGGGTGGTCGCGTAGGCGTTGGCCAGCCGGACCGCCAGTTCGGGGGTGATCTCGACGTTGATCAGGCCGGACACCCCGCGCGGGCCGAAGAGCGAGCGCTGCCCGCGCGACTCCCACACGACGTTGGTGCTGACCACCGCACCGGCCTCGATGGTCTTGAAGGGGTAGACCTTGACGTCGTTGTGCACGTAGGCCTCGGACTCGATGACGCAGTCCTCGCCCACGACCGCGCCCTCCTCGATCCGGGCGGCGGCCATGACGTCGGTGTTCTTCCCGATCACCGCGCCGCGCAGGTTGGCGCCGCGGCCGATGAACACGTTGTCGTGCAGGACCGTGCGGTGGCAGAAGGCGTCGGAGCGCACCACGGCGTTGCTGCCGAGCACGGTGTACTCGCGCAGTTCCGCCCCGGCCTCGACCTTGGCGTAGTCGCCGATGTACAGCGGTCCCTTGAGGACGGCGTCCGAGTCGACCTGCGCGCCCTCGCCGACCCACACCCCGGGTGAGACCTCGAAGCCGTCGATGTCCACGTCGACGCGGCCCGAGAGCACGTCGGCCTGGGCGCTGAGGTAGCTCTCGTGGGTGCCGACGTCCTCCCAGTAGCCGTCGGCGACGTAGCCGTAGAGGGGCTCGCCCTCCTTGAGCAGTTCGGGGAAGACGTCGCCGGACCAGTCCACGACCTCGCCCGCGGCGACGCGTTCGAGGACCTCGGGCTCCATGATGTAGATGCCGGTGTTGACGGTGTCCGAGAAGACCTGGCCCCACGTGGGCTTCTCCAGGAACCGCTGGATGCGGCCCTGTTCGTCCACGATGATGATCCCGAACTCCAGCGGGTTGGGGACCCGTTTGAGGGCGATGGTGACCTTGGCGCCGCGCTCCCGGTGGAAGCGCACCATGTCGGTGAGGTCGATGTCGGTGAGCGCGTCACCGGAGATGACGATGAACGGTTCGCCGCGCAGGTGCTCCTCGGCGTTCTTGACGCTGCCCGCGGTTCCGAGGGGAACCTCCTCGGCGACGTAGTGGAGCTTCATGCCCAGCTCCTCACCGTCCCCGAAGTGGTTGCGGATGAGGGTGGCCAGGAACTGGACGGTCACCACCGTCTCGGTGAAGCCGTGTTTGCGCAGCAGCCGGAGGACGTGCTCCATGATGGGCTTGTTGACCACCGGCAGGAGGGGTTTGGGCTGGTTGGCCGTCATGGGGCGCAGGCGGGTGCCCTCGCCGCCCGCCATCACGACGGCCTTCATCGGGGGCGCGGCCGGGGCGTGGGCACCGTCGCCGCTGCGGGTGGGCCCGTTCTGGGCGCTGGCGTCGGTCATCGCCGGGACCTCCGTACAGCGGTGCCGTCGGAGGTCGCGGCGCGGGGGTGGGAGCGCGCGTCGTCGCACGCGGTGGGACATGTTCTCATGGCGGAGATGACACTCCCTCTCGATCCGACAGGATTCGCGGTGAGCCGTTCCGCCGGTTCGTGTTCGCTTCGGGGTCGAAGCCGGGTCCGGCCCCGAATCGTGGTGCGTCCGTTCGCCCTCGGATTCCGCTGCGGGTTCCTCCGTCAGCGGTCGCCTGGTCGTTCGGATCGGGTCGATCCGTGCTGCGGCCGCGCTGGGTCGCTGTCCTCGGTGTCCGTCCGGCCACCTGTGTGATCAGCGCGTTCGTCGCGGCGGGTCTGGGCGATCAGGCGCAGCCCCTGTACGGCATAAAGCAGTCCGGCCCACCAATAGAGAGCAGTTCCCCAGAGGGCGAACGCCCAACCTATAATTCTCGCCACATCTGAGACAATCGACGTGTGACCCGCGATAAACAGCAGCGGGAACGCGTACAACAGGCACAGCGTGGCGGCCTTGCCCGCGAAGTTCACCGGCAGGGGCCCGTACCCGAAATGCCGCAGTAACGGCAGCGCGCCCAGGATGAGCACGTCGCGCAGGACCAGGATGCCCATCAGCCACCACGGGATGATGCCCCGGACCACGAGGCCGAGCAGCGCGGCGAAGATGTAGAGCCGGTCGGCGAGGGGGTCGAGTACGGTTCCCAGCCGCGAGGTCTGGTTCCAGGCGCGGGCGATCTTGCCGTCCAGCCAGTCGCTGAGTCCGGCGAAGGCGAGCACCAGCAGGGCCCACCAGTCGGCCCGCGGCCCCAGCACCAGCCACAGGAAGACCGGTACACCCAGTAGCCGGAGCATGCTCAACAGGTTCGGGACCGTCCAGATCCGGTCACTGACCACGGGTCCGGCCACGTCGCCCCCCGCCTCGCCTCTGCCGTCTTCCCCGGATCGCCCCATAGCGCCAACGATAGCGGTCGGTGGGGCCGTTTCCCGCCATCACGGCCGTCACCTGGTGTGACGTGCCTTGCGGGGGTCGGCCGGTGCCGCGGCGGCGCCCCTCACCGGGCCGGGACCGCGTCCAGGAACGGCACGAGCCGACGCAGGCGCTCGGGCCCGGTGGGCTCGGTGTCCTGGAGGGGCACCCGCACCACGCCCAGGTGCGCGAAGCGCTCCCGGGTCAGCGCGAGGGCCTCCGCTCCGTCGGGACCCGCCGCCCCCTCCGGCGGGACCTGGTTGACGATGACGGGCGCGAGCCGGAAACCCGCCTCGGAGAGCTGGTCGACGGCGCGCCCGGTCTCGGCGAGCACCATGCGGCGGGGCACGGTGACCAGGGTGACGGCGGCGTCCTCGCGCAGGCGGGCGGCGGCCCGCTCCAGCCGGTGGCGCCGGGTGTGCAGCCGCTCCAGCAGGGGGTCGTCGGCCCCGTCCGCACCGCCGACGACGTCGGCCAGGGCCTCGGCCCGCCGGGCGCGCTCGCGCTGGCGGGTCAGCCCCGTCACCCACGGGGTCAGCAGCGTGGGCAGGTGGAGCAGGCGCAGCAGGTGCCCGGTCGGGGCGCTGTCCACGACCAGGTGGTCCCAGCGCCCACCGACCTCCTCCATCCGGTCGACGAGCAGGTCGGCCAGGGCGGACTCGGCCATACCGGGGCTGGCGCCCGCCTGCTCCAGGTGGCGGTGCACGGCGGGCATGACCTCGCGGGGGACGGCGCGGCGCGCGTCCTCGGCGACCTGGGCGATCCGGCGGCGCACGGCGGCGTCGGCGTCGGGTTCGGCCGCCCACAGGCCGGGGGCGACCGGTGTCGGCTCGTCGGACAGCGGCCGCTCCAGGGCGTCGCCCAGGGAGTGGGCCGGGTCGGTGGACACCACCAGGACGCGGCGGCCCGCGTCGGCCAGGGCCAGGGCGCGCGCGGCGGCCAGGGTGGTCTTGCCGACGCCGCCCTTGCCGCCGACGAAGGTGATCGGCGCGGCGGCGGGAGACGGGTCGGCGGACGTGGTCGGGGTGGTCAACAGCAGCCTCCGGGGGCGCCGAAGTCGTCGCGGCCCAGGCGCTGGTGCCACTCGTGCAGGTCGGCGACCATGTACGGGATCAGGTCGAGGGTCTCGTAGGCGACGGGGTTGTCCACGCCCAGCGTCTCCAGCATGAGCAGGGCCCGCAGGGTGTCCTGCTGGGTGCGGGCCTCGCGCTGGCGGGCGTGGCCCCAGCGCGCCTCGAACACCGCCTGGTGGAAGGCCTCGAACCGGCGCCAGGAGGAGACGGCGCGCCGCCAGGCCCGGCCCAGGGGGCCGGACCCGGCGGCGGTGGCGGGCGCGGTGCTCACGAGGGGGTGTCCGCCCGCTGGTCAGGCATCGCCGTCGGCCCCCTCCGCGGCGGGCTCGGGCGTGTCCTCGTCCCTCGCCTGCTCCGCGGGGGGCTCCCCGGCGCCCGCGGTCCGGCGGGACAGGAAGGCCCGGCGCAGGGCGATGGCGGCCTCGACGGTCATCCACAGGGCCAGGCCGAAGATGGCCAGGTCCAGCGGCGCGAGCACGAACCGCTGGAGGGGGTCGTCGGCGCCGACGAAGGTGACGAGCTGGATGACCAGCGCCCAGGAGGTCATCACGACGAGGAAGACCAGCGGGACGAGGATGACGATCGGGTTGCGGCCGCGCTTGGTCACCCAGACCGCGATGACCGACAGCGCCAGGCCCGCCGTGAGCTGGTTGGTGGTGCCGAAGAGCTGCCAGAGCGTGCCCAGGGCGAAGTCGCCGGGCACCAGGGCCAGTGCCAGCCCCAGACCGACCGTGATCAGCGTCGCGGCGGTGGCGTTGCGGGACAGGAAGGTGAACGCCCCGTGGGCCGCGCCGCCCGCGCGCGCCCGGTCCGCCGCGATGGTGCTGATCTCCTGGATGGTGTAGCGCTGGAGGCGCACGGCGGTGTCCAGGGAGGTGGCGGCGAAGCTGATCACCACGACGCTGGCGAAGACCAGGCCCATGCTCTCGGGCACCCCGATGTTGCTGGCGAAACCGGCCACGCCCTGGACGAACCGGCCGCCCGCGCCGGTGCCCGCGGTCTCCCAGTCCGCGTACAGCTGGGTCCAGGTGGTGTCCTGGTTGGTGGACAGGACCATGATCCCGGCGGTGCAGGCCAGGATCGAGCAGACCGCGAGGGTGCCCTCCCCCAGGGAGCTGAGGTAGCCGACGTAGCGGGCGTCGGTCTCCTTGTCGAGCTGCTTGGCGGTGGTGCCGGAGGAGACCAGGCTGTGGAATCCGGACACGGCGCCGCACGCGATCGTGATGAACAGCAGCGGGAAGATCGACGGCGACCCGTCGGGGACGTCGCCGCGGAAGGCGGGCGCCTCGATCGTGTTCATCCCGACGATCACGCCGAGCATGATGACGGCCAGCGCCAGCATCATCTGGTGCTGGTTGATGTAGTCGCGCGGCTGGAGCAGCATCCACACGGGCAGGCGCGAGGCGAAGAAGGTGTAGGTGAACAGCAGCACCACCCACACCGTGGACGCCTCGACCCCGAGGGCGCCCGCGACCGGGTCGACGGTGATCGGCACCAGCTGGCCCAGCGGGATGCACACGTAGACGACCACGAGCGCGATGACCGACGGCAGGAGCGCGGCCGTGCGGCGGCGGTAGACGACCTGGCCGACGCCGATCGCCAGCGGGACGGTGACCAGGACCGGCAGCACCGCGGCGGGGGTGGCGATGAACAGTCCGGCGATGACCACCGCGAACACGGCGTTGACCATGGTCACCAGGAAGAAGATGATCAGCAGGAACAGGATGCGCGCCCGGGTGCTGATCACGTCGCTGGCGAGCGTGCCGATGCTGCGGCCCTTGTGCCGCACCGACACGACGATCGACCCGAAGTCGTGCGCGCCGGAGGCGAAGATCGTGCCGAGCACGACCCACAGCAGGGCCGGTCCCCATCCCCAGAACACCGCGATGGCCGGTCCGACGATGGGTGCGGCACCGGCCACGGAGATGAAGTGGTGGGCGAAGACGATGTGCTTGTTGGTGGGGAGGTAGTCCACCCCGTCCCGGTGGGTGTGGGCCGGAGTCACGAAGTTCGGGTCCAGCTGGTAGACCCGGTCGGCCAGGTAGACGGAGTAGAAGCGGTAGCCGAGCGCGAACAGCGCCAGGGCCCCGAGGAGGACGGCTACGGCAGGCATGGGAGGTTCCTTGCGTGTCGGCACCGCGGTGTGGCTGCCCCGCTGGTGCTTTCGGCTGGGGGATGTGGGTACAGTCCCGAGAAGTTAACATGAGAGCCACGTCACAGAAAAGGTTCGATGTGAACGATTGGGACACGGCGTGGCGGCGTTCCCCCGCAGGTGAGATGTGCTGGCTGTCCGACGACGGGCCCGTCGGGGTGCCCGTCGTCCCGCTGCTCGCGGACCACCCCTGCGTGGCGCTGCCCATGGCCTACCTGCACCTCGTCGACTCGCTGCTCAACCGGGCGGCGTTCTGCCTGACCACGGCCGCCGGCCCCGGTGAGCCGACACTGGTGGCCACCGGCCGGATCCGGGTGCGCCTGGACCTGGACGGGTCGGAGTTCGACGGCGAGCTGGTCGAGCAGGAGGTGCGCAAGCACCCGCCGACCCGGCTGCGCGCGGGCAGCCTGATGGCGCGCAGGGAGAACTGGTGGTGGATGTCGCGGGCCGTGGTGAGCCTGGTCGACGTCGACCGTGTCCGCCACATCCCCGCCCGCACCCGGCCGAGCGACGCGTTGCTGGTCCGGGAGGTCGACGCGGACGTGAGCGTGGACGTGGTCACCGCGGCGGACTGGTCGGTCGGAGCGGGCGGCGAGGTGGAGCTGTGGCCGCGCGACGGCGGGGACCTGGACGGGGACGGCGGGACCGCGTTCGTCTTCGGCCACCAGGCCAGCCCGGACTACGAGCGGTGGGAGCGCTGGAGCAGGACCGGTTCCCTGCGCGGGCAGACCCTGGAGATCACCGGGACCGAGGGCGGCCCCGACCTCGAACCCCAGCCGTTCGGCCTGTTCGAGCGGTTGCGCAACCACCGCAGGGTGGAGCGCGCGTGCCGGGCGGGGATCACCGCCGCCGAGCGTCGGCTGGTGCGCTGAGGAAGCCGTCCGCCCGCGGGAACCGGCCCGGCGGTGGCAGCCGCGCACACGGCCCTCTACTCTCGGCGCATGGATTCCTCACGCCCCCTGATCGACACGACCACCGCCCACTCCGCCCGTGTGTGGAACTACTGGCTGGGCGGCAAGGACAACTACCCGGCCGACCGGGAGGTCGGCGACTACGTCCTGCAGGCCTACCCCGAGATGGTCGCCGCCGCCCGGGCGGACCGGGACTTCCTCATCCGCGCCGTCACCCACCTGGCCGAACGGGAGGGTGTCCGCCAGTTCCTCGACATCGGCACCGGGCTGCCCACCCACCACAACACCCACGAGGTCGCCCAGGCCGCCGCCCCCTCCTCGCGTGTGGTCTACGTCGACAACGACCCCATGGTCCTGGCGCACGCCCGGGCCCTGCTCACCAGCCACCCGGACGGCACCACCCACTACGCCGACGCCGACCTGCGCGATCCCTCCACCGTCCTGGCGGAGGCCGCCGACCATCTGGACTTCGACCAGCCGATCGGGCTGACCATCCTGGGCACGATGGGCCACTACGCCGGCCAGGAGGCCTACGACATCGTGCGCGGCTACGTCGACGCGCTCCCCCCGGGCAGCTTCCTGGTGATGTGCGACGGCACCGACACCAGCCCGGAGATGGTCGAGGCCGCCAAGCGCTGGAACGACACCGCGGCCGCGCCCTACCACCTGCGCACTCCGGACGGGATCGCGCGGTTCTTCGACGGGCTGGACCTGCTCGAACCGGGTGTGGTGTCGGCGACGCTGTGGCGGCCGGAGGCCGCCGAGGTGGGGCGTCCCCGCGAGGTCGACCAGTACGGGGGAGTGGCGCGCAAGGGCTGACCGCCGTGCCCCGTGCGGGCCGGTGCCCGCATCCGGGGGCGGACGGGCCCCGACCGGTCCGCCCGGGGGCGGTGCCCGCGGCCGGTGGGCGACCGGGACCTACTCGACGCCGAGGATGCGGTCGGCCGCGCGCAGGCCGGACAGCAGCGCGCCGTGCACGGTGGCGGTGTGCTCGATCTCCGTGGCCTCTCCCGCGAAGAACAGCCGATCGCCCACCGGTGCCGCGAGGGCCTCGCGGTCGGTGTCCCCCGACCCGACCGCCGTGTAGGAGAAGGCGCCCCGGGCGAACGGGTCCTCCAGCCAGTGCGTGAGGTAGTGGTCGACCGGATCGGGGACCTTGCGGAACAGGGCGCGCAGCGACGCCATCGCGTGCTCGACCACGTCCCCCTCCTCCATCCGGCCCAGGAACCTCGCCGCGTTGCCCCCGTTGCGGCAGACCAGGACGGGCACCCCCCGGATGCGCTGGCCCGCGTACCAGTGGAACCAGGTCCCCTCCTCCGTGCCCAGGTGCACGATGACCTCGGCGTCGCCCCAGAAGACCTCGTCGAAGAGCAGGAACAGCTTCTCCAGGCGGCCGTTGCCCAGGCGCTCGATCGCCTCGCCCTTGTCGGTGGGCAGAGCGGGCGAGAACTCCACCTGTCCGGCCTTCAGCACGCCCAGCGGCAGGGTGACCAGGACGCGGTCGGCGGTCAGGGTCTCCTCGCCCTCCGGGGTCTCCACGCGCACCGAGGCCCCCTGGTCGTCGTGGGAGATCCCCAGGACCACGTGGTCCAGGCGCACGTCCAGCCCCAGGGCCAGGTGCTCGGTGAGCTGGCTCATCCCGTCGGGGAAGACGACGTCGTCGCCGCTGAACTCGTGCAGCGCGGCCACGGCGCTGAAGGCGACCTCCCGGGCGTCGGCGCCGTGGTCGGCCTCGATGATCCGGTGGACGATCTCGCCCGCGTCCCTGGCCCGCGCGCGGACCAGGTTGGCGTCGTAGAGGGCCTGCTGGATGCCCTCCTCCATGGACTCGCTGGGGTCGGCGCCGACGTTGGCCCAGTACATGTGCTCGTGCAGGAGGTTGACGTCCTCCATGTTGCGGCGGTGGCGGTCGAAGAGGAGGCGGCGGCCCTTGGGGTCGTAGGCGGTCTCGGTGGAGCGGTTGAACACGGCCGTCCTGGCGCCGACCTCGCGGACCAGCACGGCGAGCGGGTTGTTCTGCTCCCCGCGCATCCAGGAGGCGCCCTCGTCGATGGTGAAGCCCTCCCAGGTCCGGATCGAGTGGACGCGCCCGCCGGTCCGGTTCCGGGCCTCGACGACGGTGATCCGCTCCCCCGCGTCCGCGAGCCGGTTGGCGGCGGCCAGGCCCGCCATCCCGGCGCCCACCACGATGGTGTGCCCCCTGCCCGGTCCGGCCTCGCGGCCGCGCGGCTCGGCCTCCCGCTCCACCCTCTCCTCGGCGACCGGGGCCTCGGTGGTCTCCTCACTGACGTCTGCCGGGTCAGCCATCGTGTGTCCTCTCGCCGGTACCAGCCAACGATCGTGACCCTATGTGTGCAAACAGACACACCCGAGCCCGACACCCCGAGGTGCGCCCGCACACCGCCGATCCACACTACGGTGACTCACGATCATAAGATCACCACTCTCTGTTAGATTCGTGAGTCCCTCGACCATCGATCCCAAGGAACGACCGTGCTCGCGCTCGTACTCCCCGTCACCCTGGCCCTGTCCGCGACCCTTCTCGCCACGCCCGCCAGAGCGGGTGCCACGGGCGACCTCGGGGATCTGGTGGAGCTGTCCGCCGAGCGGGTCACCGTCGCCGAGGCGATCGCCGCCGCCAAGTGGCACACGGGCGCCGGGATCGACGATCCGGCGCGCGAGGAGCAGATCCTGGCCTCCGTGGCCGACCACGCCCGCCGTGCCGGGCTGGACCCGCGGGTGGCGACCGCGGTGATGCGCGACCAGATCGAGGCCAACAAGTTCGTGCAGCGCGGGCTGATCACCCGGTGGCACCACGACCCGGACCGGGCACCGCTCCAGGAACCCGACCTGTCCGAACTGCGGCCGGCGCTCGACCGCATCACCGCCGAGCTGGTGGAGGAGCTCAAGGCCACCGAGGGGACGCGGACCAGGCCGGGCTGCTTCGACACCCTGGCCAGGGACACCCACCGCGTCGCCGCCGGATACGGGTTCGACCCGCTGCACACGACCGGGCTGGTCCGCGCGCTGCCCTCGGTCTGCGGCTGAACCGGCGCGCCGACCGGCCGCTCAGTGCCCCTCGGGAGGCAGCAGCACGCCGTCCCGGGCCACCACGCTCCCGCCGTGCACGACCGCCCACGGGCGCGGCACGTCCACGACCACCTGCGGCAGGCACTCGCCCTCGATGAGGAGGAAGTCCGCGGGCGAGCCCGGGGTGAGGTCGGCGCGCGCCAGGCCCAGCAGGTCGGCGCCGTCGTGGGCACAGGTGAGGTAGGCGTCGCCGAGGTCGTCGTCCAGGCGGGCGCGCAGGGACCGGGCGAGCAGGTGGGCGCGGTGGAGCATGTCGGCGTTGCCGAAGGGGCTCCAGGCGTCGCGGACGCCGTCCGAGCCCACGCCCACGCGCACGCCCCGCTCGCGCAGCGCCCTCGTGGGCAGGACGCTCGCGGGGCCGGGGGCGACGGTGGTCAGCCCGATCCCGGCCTCCGCGAGGTCGTCGGCCAGGCGGCGCAGGTCCTCGCCCGCCACCTCGGGGACGCGGAAGGCGTGGCTGACGGTCACCCGGCCGCGCATGTCCAGGGCGCGGGTGCGGTCGATGACGGCGCGCAGGGCCGTGTGGCCGGGCCCGCCCCGGTCGTGCAGGTGGAGGTCGACGCCCACGCCGTGGCGCTCGGCGATCCCGAAGACGAGGTCGAGCTGGCCGTCCAGGTCCCCGTCGAAGGTGCCCGGGTCGATGCCGCCGACCAGGTCGGCCAGGCCGGAGCGGGCGGCCTCCTCCAGGAGGTCGGCGGTGCCCGGCGCCCGCAGGACGCCGTGCTGGGGGAAGGCGACGGTCTGCACCCGTGTGGCGTGCGCCAGGTTGGCCTTCGCCTTCTGGACACCCTCCAGACCGGCCAGGCCGTAGGCGGGGGCGACGTCGGCGTGGGCGCGCATGGCGCGGGTGCCCAGGGCGGCGGCGTGCGCCATGAGGCGCTCGGCGCGCACCCCGACGGGGGTGGGCAGGGTGCGGAAGAGTTCGGCGTCCTGCTCACCGAGCTCGGCGATGCCGTGCGCCGCCCGCCGCGAGACCCAGGGTTCGCCCCAGGTGGTCTTGTCGGGGTGGATGTGCGCGTCCACCAGGCCGGGCAGGGCGAGGCGGCCGCCGCAGTCCACCACCGTCCCGGCGGCGGCCGTGCCGGTGTCGGCCGCGGAGGCGATCTTCCCGTCCGCCACCACGAGGTCGACGGGGTCGCCCCCCATCGGCCTGACGTCGCGGAACACCGTCGGCTCGACCTGCTGTGCCATGGTGGGCCCCTCCATTGCGGGTTCGGGTCGCGGTCGGATGACCGGATGACACGGCAGCATGGCAGGTGGTGCCAGTCCACCGCCACCCCCGCGACGAGGAAGACGAGGGAAACCGCATGAGTCCGGAGGTCGGAAAGCTCGCCGCGCGGATCCGCGCGATCGGCTGGGAGACGGACGTCGACCGCACCCGGTCCCGGGTGGCCCTCATGCGGGAGTACCTGCGCCGGTCCGCCGTGTGGACGCGGGCGCTCGGCGCGACCGGCTGGCCCCTCCACGACATCGCCGCCGTCGCCGCGCCCGGGATCCGGGCGGAGGGGGCGGTGGTCGCGTCGGTGCGCGGGGACCCGGACCTCGCCCGGCAGTTCCCCGCCGTGGGGCGCACCTGTGTCTGGGCGCTGCACCTGGCGGCGGCCCGGGACGCGGGAGCGGCCCTGCCCGCTCTCCCCGACCCCTTCGACCCGCTCATCCGCATGTACGAGCGCGGCGGCGGGTTCTCCCTCTCCACGACGGGGACCGTCGACGTGGACGGTGTGGGCATCCGCCGCGGCACCCTCCTCCAGCACCTGGGCGACATCCCCAGGGCGCCCGGGACCGACGCCGGACTCGACGCACTCGACGGGTGGTGAGGCCGTATCGCACGGCCGGGCACACGAACGGGCCCGTGTCGTCCGCCTACAGGGCGATCGGCCGGTAGGACAGGGCCCGCTCGACCACCTCGTCCGGCGACAGATCCCCTCCCCAGAAGATCAGGCCGCCGACGTAGCCGGTCGGGCAGCCCAGGGCCCTGTCGAGCCGGTCCAGCCAGCCGTGCTCCTCGCCCTCGGAGGCGCCGCGTGCCTCCATGATCCGCCGCACCAGCGCGACCGCCTCCCCACGGCTCATGCCCACCGGCTCCACGGCGCCTCCTCCACGGTCCGCCCGCTCCCGGGCTCCGACAGCGACGGCCCCGGGAGTGCGTTTTCTCCCGGGGTTCGACCGCCTACGGACGGGAGGGGGCCGCCGCGCCCTTCAGGGAGGAGACGAAGGTGCTCCACTCCCCCGAGGCGAACGTCAAGTGTCCAAGCTCAGGCTGCTTCGAGTCGCGCACGAGCGAACGAGATTCGACGTCCGCCACCTCCACGCACTCCTTGCCAGTGCCGCTATAGCTACTGGTACGCCAGTTCGCGACCTCGACACACTCACCGCTGGCTTTCGAATGACTACTCTTCCGCCAGACCAGAGCTCCGAACATGTAGCCACGCACCTCCGCTAAGCCTTGAGGCAGGTGAGAAACACCCTCCACTCGTTCGAGGTGAACGTCAAGTGTCCAAGCTCAGGCTGCTGAGAGTCACGCATCGCCAAACCATCCGCGATGTCCCTGACCTCCACACAGGTAGGTCCGTTCCCGCTGTAGGACGACTTCCGCCAGTGTCGTGGCTCGGGATACGAACTGGGCATGTGACGGTTCCCCTCCATCGGGTGGAGAGCTCACTCCACCAGTGACTCGATGAACGCCTGTGACTCGGTCGGCGACAAGGCCAGCTCACACAACCGGTTGTAGGCCAACCTGTAGTAGAAGACCTGAGCCTCGTCCTCGACGTAGAGACTACTGGTCATGGCCTCAACATGAACCACATCGTCATCATCCTCCTCTGGAAACCCAAGGATGGTGAATTCACCCGCAGTGGATGGATGTGCCCCGGACGAGGTCGACAGCACTTGCAGGTTGATGTTGCTCCGCCCCATCAGTGCAAGAAGATGCAGGAGTTGCTCCCGCATCGTCTCCGAGCTACCGATCTGCCGCCGCAGTACCGCTTCGTCCAGAACCACGTCCAAAGTTCGACTCTCGTCTGAGAGGAACCGCTGCTGCCTCTCCATGCGCACCTTGATCCGCCGCTTCACCTCTCCCGGCGGTGAGAACAGCAGCGCGGCCTGGATGATCTCCCGTGCGTAAGCCTCCGTCTGAAGGATCCCCGTCACAACCTGGGGCGTGAAGATCGCCACCGATGACGCTTCGTTCTCCAGTTCGATGTAGTTCGCATAGTCACGCGGAATCGCATCGGAGTAGTCGTCCCACCAACCTTTGACCTTGGCACCCCTACGCAGGTCGACGTAGCGATCGTGCCGCTCCTCAGGGATCCCGTACAAGTCCAGCAAACGCCTCAGTTCCTTCGGCTGAACCGAGGTTCGCCCGGTCTCGATGCGACTCACCTTGGACTGCGACCAGCCCAGGCGCTCAGCGACCTGCTCTCCAGACATTCCGGACTTTTCACGAAGACGACGCAGTTCCGCCGAAAGCTTGCGACCTCGCACAGTTCTCCTGCGTTGCTGCATTCCATGTCTCCCGAATCTCTGATCCGAATTCTCTCGAAGCACTGACAAGCAGCCACCTCGTGCAGTACACATGAAGTCAGTGACTTATGCACGGACTCGATGCAAGCGTACTTGCATGGATCTGGCCTTGCATGGGTTTCTCCAACAGAACGGCCCTGTCGTGCGGTCGCAACGCACGACAGGGCCTGAGCCCTCGAACCTGGTAAGGACAGGTGAGGACCTGTGAACGAGCGTAGTGCTCCCGTGCCCGAACCCCCGAACCGCCCCGAGATGCGGCGCTTCCTGGGTCGCTTCCCCAACTCTCTGGCCTCGGTCGGGGACGCCCGGTACTGGCTGTGGCAGCGGCTGGACCTGGCCCGGGTACCCGAACCACCGCGCCACGACGCCCTGCTGATCCTCAGCGAGATCGCCACGAACGCCCTGCTGCACGCCCCCGCCGGGCGAGGCGGCGGGGCGTTCCTCGTCTCCGTCTTCCTGTACGCGCACTGCCTGCGCGTCGCCGTCCGCGCGACCGGAGGCCCCGCCCTCCCCCGCCTGGAGGTCGTGCCCACCGAACCGGACGCCGAGCACGGGCGCGGCCTGTTCATCGTCAACAGCCTGGCCGACTCCTGGGGGATCGAGCGCACCCGCTGCGGCCCCTCGGTCTACTTCACCCTGGAGTGGGACCAGGCCCCGGAAGAACAGGACCCGTGGACGGCGCACCGGTCCCGGGCGGACCGGCTCCACACGGCGGGGGTCCGGCGATGAGGGCCGGATACCCGCTCCACCCGAGTCGGGAGCTCGAACGCCTGCGCGCCGACTTCCCCGACCACCTGATCTGCGAGCTCCACGACGGGGCCGGACGCCCGGTCTTCACCGCGACCCTGAACCGCCGCCGCTGCCCCTGCCCGCCCGACCTGGTCACCGCCACCACTCCCGTGGCCCTGCGTGAGGCCCTGGGGCGCCAGCGGCACGGTGCGCGGTGATCGCCGTGGAACGGGCCCGGCCGACGACCACCTTCCCCCGCTGGTCGAGTCCGATCACGCGACCCCAACCCGAGCCCCACGTGTCACTCGCGGACCTGCGCCGCCGGGGCTGGACGGTCTGGTTCGGGCGGCACACCCGGCAGTACTGGGCCGCGCACACCGGCCGCATGCGTCTGGTCTGCGCCAACACCCCCGAGAAACTCATCCGCACGATGACACAGGTGGGTGACCGACCCCCGGGATGACGAGAACACCCCCGAAGGCCGGTGGGCCTTCGGTCGGCACCGACGAAGCCCTCGACCGCGCGACCGGCACCCTGGAAGGCACCACCGGCCACCGGGGTTCACCGGCCGCCGGTCAGGGCAGTCCTCCCGGCGAAGGTCGACACACATGATGGGGTGGAAACCATGAGCGACGAAAGCGCCCCTCCCCCGTGCCAGGAAACACCGTCGGCTCTGCTCGACGCGCTCGCCGCAGCCGATATCAAGCGGCTCGTGCGCGCATCCCGTGAGAACGACGGGGACGAAGTGGAACGGATACGGAGAAGGTACGTGGACGGGTAGTCCGTAAGTGGCCAGAAACCCTGCGGCCCAAGGCTTCCGTGTTAGTTTCGGGGTCCCGGTGCCGTCTTTGTGAGGCCTGATCGGAGCACCATGGAACTGGAACTGCTGGCCAAGGACGACAAGTCCGGAAACAAGGGATGCCCGTCCGTGTACATCAGCGACACGGGTGAGCTCATCGTCCAGGGCCCCGGCCTCGACGACGCCGATCTGGCGAAGTTGCAGAACCCCCTTCCCGGCGAGACCGCTGTGCGCATCTCCCCCGAGATCGTACTCAGGGCCGTCGAGCACTACCGGCAGCGGCAGGCGTGATGAGCACTGACACCATGTCGCGCCCCCTCACCGAGGGTGAGTTCGACCGTTTCTTCGAGGAGTGCAGGTACACGGCCTTCCGCCTGGAAACACTCCAGGTCTACGACGTTGGCTATGAGAAGGAGGCGTTCCGACTCTTCCTGAGGGACGGCGGCTTGATCACCGATGCGGCCCATGAGGAGTGGGCCCGTCTGGTCGGGGGCCAACGGCTGTTCCGCCGAGTCCACGTGGTGACCGAGCCTCTGACGGACTACCTGCGTTTCGAGTGTGTGTGGGCCTACCGTGCCAACATCAAGGCAGGCGAGGACGTCAACATCCTCCCCATCGTGGACGGCTCGTCCTGGCCCGAGGGCATCCCCCGTTTCGACTACTGGCTCTTCGACTCATGTCAGCTCGTGCGCATGAACTACGACTCCAACGGCCGAATGCTGGACCCCGAACTCGTGACCGACCCAGGTCAAATCGTCCAAGCCAACGTGATCCGTGACCGGGCCCTGCACGCCGCCGTCCCCTTCAGCAAGTACGAGAAGCGTTTCGACGCCGATATGCGACCCCTGTGACCACACACGACAACCCCACAACGGCCAACAACACCACGCACGGCTCCCCCGGAACCGTGTTGCAGGCAGGCACTGTCCACGGCGACGTACACATCAATCCAGGACACGCGACGCCGGCTCACGTGCCACGACAGCTTCCGTTCAACACGGGCGGTTTCGTGGATCGCACCGAGCACCTGGACTCCCTGGACGTGCTCCTGGAGGCAGCAGAGGGCTCCGTCCCCATCGCGACGCTGACGGGTGCACCCGGAGTCGGCAAGAGCGCTCTGGCCCTGCACTGGGCGCACCGGGTCCGCCCCCGCTTCACTGACGGAGACCTGTACGTCAACCTGCACGGGCACACTCCCGGCCCCCGGGCGGAGGCGGTCCAAGCGCTCGGCGTACTGCTCCGGGCGCTGAGCGTGCCACCGGAGCGCGTTCCGGTCGACCTGGACGGCCGATCAGCGCTCTACCGCTCCCTTCTTGACGGCAAACGCGTCCTGGTCGTGATCGACGACGCGCTCAGCGCCGAACAGATCCGGCCCCTGATCCCCGCCTCTTCCGGAAGCATGGTGGTCGTCACCAGCCGGAACACCCTCGCCGGACTTGTCGCACGGGACGGCGCGCGCCGCTTCTCCCTGGGCGTGCTCCCGAAGGACGACTCGGTGTCCCTGCTCAGAGAAGCACTCGGAACACGTGTGGACTCGGAGCCGGAAGAGGCGCATCGACTCGCCGGGCACTGCGCGCACCTTCCGCTGGCTCTGCGTGTGGCCGTCGAGCGCCTCGTGGACCGCCCCGGAGCCAGCCTGGGTGACCTCGTCCGCGAGCTCGCAGCCGAAGAATCCCGTCTGGACGCCCTTTCCGAGGAGGAGGACGAGTTGAGCGATCTGCGCGCCGTGATGACCGCTTCGTATCGCACCCTCACCCCGGATTCCGCGCGCTTCCTCCGAATGCTGGGGCTGCACCCCGGAGCCGAGTTCTCCAGCGCCTCCGCCGCCGCCCTCACCGAAACGACGCCCACCGAGGCACGGCGCCTGCTCGACAGGCTCACACGCTCGAACCTGGTGGAACGGATGCACCAGGACCGCTACCGCCTGCACGACCTGGTGCGCCTCTTCGCCGTCGAGCGGGCGAGGGAAGAGGTGCCGGGCATGGTCGAACCAGCGGTGCGCCGGGTGGCACGCTGGTATCTGCGGGCCGCGGCCAGGGCACAGCTGGCCGAGCACCCGCACTTCCCCACCGTGGAAGGCGATCCGGAGGACGCTCCGATTCCCGAGTTCGCGACTGCGCGGGACGCCCTGGAATGGTTCGAAAGGGAGCGCGCCAACCTCCTCGCAGCCCAACACGCCGCCTTCGACCACGGCGACCACGACACGGCCTGGCGGCTGGCCGCCTCCGTCTATCCGCTGTTCGAGGTGCACCGGCACTGGCATGAGTGGCGCGACATGCACCGGCTCGGCATCCGAGCCGCCGAGCGGGCGGACGACGCTTTCGGGCTGGCTCGCAATCATCTGGGGCTGGGGGACGCCGAGTGGCTGTTGGGCGACCTCGATGCGGCGGTCAACGCGTACCACTCGGCGCTTGAGGCCAACGCCGCTGCGGGAGACCTCTGGGTGGAGGGGTTCGCCCGACGGCAGCTCGGCGTGGTGGCCTGGCAGCGGGGAGAACGCGACGGGTCGGCCGTGGTCCACGCCAGACGCGCGCTTGAGGTGTTCCGGGAAGCAGGTGAGCGACGTGGCGAGGCGATGGCCCTGCTGAGTCTGGCCGACTTCGCGGTCGACTCGAACGACGTGGCGGAAGCACGCACCGACTGCCAGGCCGCCATCGACGTGTTCACCGACATCGGCGCGGTCTGGAGTGTGGCCTGGGCCCAGTGCACTCTCGGACGGATTCTCACCGGTTCGGGCAGAGCGGGTGACGCGGTCGGAGTCTACGAGACCGCCGTCACCGTGTTCGAGGACCACGGTGACGACGACAGTCTCGCCGTCGCCCGGACTGGTCTGGCCGATGCGCTCGTCGGGCTCGGCGACACGATTCGGGCCAGCGCGACGCTGAGAGCCGTCCTGGACCACTTCCGTGACCACAGCGACCACCGATCCGCCGATGTCGAGGCACGTCTGCACGCGATCGCCACGGACTCGTAGCGCGACGGCGTCCGGACATCGCGACACCCCCGACCACCCCGAGCCAAGACACAGCGTGTCGACGTGAACACGCACAGCATCGCTGCGAGCATCACCGGACGGGAGTGACCGGTTCCCCGGCACCCCGCGGACGAGGGCGCGTCGACGAGAAGGGCTCCGGCGAGTTGGCAGAGCAGCGAAGCACCGTGACGGGCGCCGAGAAGGTCGGCCTCCTCACCCTCACGGCCATGGTCGTGGGGTCCATGGTCGGCGCGGGGGTGTTCTCCCTCCCCCAGCGCTTCGCCCTGGAGACCGGGGTCGTGGGCGCGCTCGTCGCGTGGGCGGTCGCGGGCACCGGCATGCTCACGCTCGCGCTGGTCTTCCAGGGCCTGGCGCTGCGCAGGCCCGACCTGGACGCCGGGGTGTACGCCTACGCCAAGGCCGGGTTCGGCGAGTACGTGGGCTTCTTCTCCGCGGCCGGGTACTGGGCGAGCGCGTGCGTGGGCAACGTGACCTACTGGGTCCTCATCATGACGACCCTGGGCGCCGCCTTCCCCGTGCTGCTCTCCGGAGGCGGGCTCGTCGCGGTCATGGCGTCGACGGCGGGCCTGTGGTTCTTCTACTTCCTCATCAAGCGGGGCATCCGGGAGGCCACCGCGATCAACCGGGTCGTGACGGTCGCCAAGCTCGTCCCGATCCTCGTCTTCGTGCTCCTGGCGGCCCTCCTCCTGGACCCGGCCGTGTTCGCCGCCAACCTCACCGGCGCCGACTACACCGGCTCCCTGTTCGGGCAGGTACGCCAGACCATGCTCATCACGGTGTTCGTCTTCCTCGGTGTCGAGGGCGCGAGCGTCTACTCACGGCACGCCAGGCGCAGGAGCGACATCGGGCGCGCCACCGTCCTGGGGTTCCTCAGCGTCTTCGCGGTCTTCGCCTCGGTGACGATCGTGTCCTACGGGATCCTGCCGATGGAGCAGATCGCCGCGCTGCCCCAGCCGTCCATGGCCGGGGTGCTGACGGCGGCCGTCGGGCCGTGGGGCGGCGCGATGGTCGGCGTCGGACTGCTGGTCTCGGTCCTGGGCGCCTACCTGGCGTGGACGCTCATGGCCGCCGAGGTGCTGTTCGTGGCGGCCAAGGACCGGGACATGCCGCGCTTCCTGGCCGAGTCCAACGACCGGGACGTCCCGGTCAACGCGCTGTTCCTCACCACGCTGCTCTCCCAGGTCGTCCTGGTCGTCACCCTCTTCTCCGCGAACGCGTTCGACTTCGCGCTCGACCTGACGGCCGCGCTGTCGCTGATCCCCTACCTGCTGGCGGCCGCCTACGCCGTCAAGCTCGCCGTCACCCGGGAGACCTACGCCGACGACCTGCCCGCCACACGGCGCCGGGAACTGGCCGTCGCCCTGGTGGCCACGGTCTACACCGTCTTCCTGGTCTACGCCGCGGGACTGGACCTGGTGCTGCTCGGCTGCGTCTTCTACGCCCCGGCCACGTTCCTGTTCGCGCGCACCCGGCGCGAACGGGGCCGACGCGTGTTCTCCGCCCGCGAGGCCGCCCTCTTCGCCGTGGTGGTCGTGGGAGCGGTGGTCGGCCTGGTCGGGCTCGGCGCCGGATGGATCACCCTGTGAGAAAGGCAAGCGCATGGCAGTCGGCTCCACCCCGCCCGCGTACGGCGTCCACTCCGAGGTCGGACGGCTGCGCAGGGTCCTGGTGTGCTCGCCGGGGCTCGCCCACGAGCGGCTCACCCCGACCAACTCCGAGGACCTGCTGTTCGACGACGTGATGTGGGTCGAGGCCGCCCAGCGCGACCACCTCGACTTCGTGAACAAGCTGACCAACCGGGGCGTGGAGGTCGTCGAACTGCACGACCTGCTGGCGCGGACCATGGGCGTGCCCGGAGCGCGGACCTGGCTCCTGGACCGCACGATCATCCCCGACCAGGTCGGGCTCGGCCTGGTCGAGGGCACGCGCGCCTACCTCGACTCCCTCTCCGAGCGGGACCTGGCCCGCCACCTCATCGGCGGCCTGGCGGTCTGCGACCTTCCCCCCGACTTCCGCACCTCCTACGCGTCGATCCCCCAGAAGTCCCGCAGCCAGAGCGAGTACCTGCTGCCGCCGCTGCCCAACACGCTCTACACCCGCGACACCACCTGCTGGATCTACGGCGGGCTGACACTCAACCCGCTGTACTGGCCCGCCCGGCGCGAGGAGACCCTGCTCATGAAGGCGGTCTACCGGTTCCATCCGGAGCTGGCGGAGTCGACCGTGTGGTGGGGCGACCCCGAGCGGGACTGGGGGCGGGCCACCCTGGAGGGCGGCGACGTCATGCCCGTGGGCAGGGGGGCGGTCCTGGTCGGGATGAGCGAGCGCACCTCCCGCCAGGCGATCACCCAGCTCGCCAAGGCCCTGTTCGACGCCCGGGCGGCCGAACGCGTCGTGGTGGCGGCCATGCCCCGCCTCCGCGCGGCGATGCACCTGGACACCGTGTTCACCTTCGCCGACCGCGACCTGGTCACCGTGCACCCGGCGATCGTCGACGGGATCCGCGCCTTCTCCCTCCGGCCCTGCGACCGGGCCCCGGGGGTGGAGGTCACCGACGAGGGGGACGCCCGCTTCGTCGACGTGGTGGCCGACGCCATGGGGCTGCCCCGCCTGCGTGTGGTGGAGACGGCCGGTGACGTCTACGCCTCCGAACGCCAGCAGTGGGACAGCGGCAACAACGCCGTGGCCCTGGAACCGGGCGTGGTGTTCACCTACGACCGCAACACCCTGACCAACGCCGCGCTGCGCAAGGCCGGGGTGGAGGTGATCACCATCGTCGGCGGAGAGCTCGGCCGCGGCCGCGGCGGAGGGCACTGCATGACCTGCCCGCTCTCACGCGACCCGCTGGACTGAGCGGCGCCGCGCGCACGGCGCCGGTCCGGCGCGACCACCGGTTCCGCGGTCCGGCCCCGGCGCGGGACCGGACCGTGGAACCACAGGTCAGATCAGTATCAGGCCGATCCCGGCCAGCAGTGCCATGGCCGCCGGTGCGGTGAGCAGGAGGACGGTGCGCCCGCCCGCGCCGCGCAGGCGCAGGGCCAGGGCCAGCGGGCCGATCGGGGGAATCCTGTCGTTCACGGTCGTCTCCTCGGTTCCTCGGTGTCGCGGATGGACCGCGGCGGGGGCGGTTCGGGGTCAGGAAGCGTCACGGCGCAGAGCGTCCCGCAACCGCAGCAGGTCGCGGTGGCGGGAACGCGCCCGGAGCAGGACGGTCACCGCCGCGACGACGAGGGCGGCGGAGACCGAGGCGGCGGTCACCGCCTCGGCCGTGCCCGCGCGGGCCGCGGCCAGCGCCGTCCCGGCCGCACCGGTGACGACGGTGGCCGCGAGCGCGATCCGGGCGCCCAGGACCCGGTCCCGGGCGAACAGGGGGCGGCGCCTGGCCAACACCCAACCGGCGAAGGCGGCCCAGGCCAGACCGATCAGGACCAGCACGGCGAACGCGGCCTGGGTGCGCGCGGGAAGCGGCTGCGGCTCGGTGGCCCACAGCAGCGCGACCAGCGCCGCCATCCCCGCTCCGGCCAGCCCCAGGGACAGGTGGCGTATCCGGGATCCCAGCGACACCTCCGCGGCCAGGGCGCGCCGGAGCTCCTCGGGCACGTCCGGCCAGGCGTCCGGGTTCTGCTCGTTCATGCCTGGTATCCCCTCTCGGCGAGAACATCGCGCAACATGCGGCGCGCCCGGTGCAGTCTGCTCTTGACCGTGCCGGAAGGTACGCCCAGCACCTCCGCGCAGGCGGTCAGGGACAGGTCCTGGAGGTGGAACAGCACCAGGACCTCACGCTCCGGGAGCGGCAGCCCGTGGAGTCCGGCCTCGATCTGCATCGTGGTCAGCACACCGTCCAGGAGGCCGTCGTCGGCGGCGATCGCCTCCGCCTCCTCGACCGGCGCCTCCGACACCCGGTACGACCGTCGCAGGTGGTCGGCGACCACACGCCGGGCGATGGTGAACAGCCACGGGGCGAACCGCTCCGGTTCGCGCAGCCGGGGCAGGCCGCGCAGTACCGCGACCCACACCTCCTGGGCGAGATCGTCCGCCAGGTGCGCGGGACCGACCATGCCGCGCGCGTAGCGCCACAGCGGGACGTGCCAGACACGCACCAGCTCGCGGAACGCCTCGCGCTCCCCGAGCTGGCAGCGCACCACCAGCAGCCCGTCACGTCGCGCGTCGCCGCCCACCGCGCCCCCTTCGTGTCGCCTCTCATCAGAACAGTCCGCGTCGGCGGCGGAAAGGTTCACGGTGCGGCGCCCGGCGGTGCTGGCGGACCGGTGGTCCGACCCCTCCGCTACGGTGCCGCCATGGCGAATTTCGTGCTTGTGGCCGGTGCGTGGCTCGGATCCTGGGCGTGGGACGAGGTGGTCCCGGAGCTGCGGGCGGCGGGCCACGGAGCCCATCCCCTGACCCTGTCCGGCCTCGCGGAGAAGCGGGACGCTCCCGCCGGTCAGCGAACGCACGTCCGGGACGTGGTCGGCGAGGTCGAACGCCTCGGCCTGCGCGACGTCGTCCTGGTCGGACACAGCTACTCGGGCATCCCGGTCGGGCAGGCCGCCGGGCTGATCGGCGACCGCCTGGCCCGCGTGGTCCTGGTCGACGCCAGCGTCCCGGCCGACGGCGCGTCGTTCGTCTCCGCCTGGTGGGAGGGCCCGGCCGAACTGGAGGCCGCGATCGCCGGGAACGGCGGGTCCTGGGCGACGCCGACCGCGGCCGACCTCGACGGCCAGGGTCTCACCGAGGACCAGGTCACCCGGTTCCTGGACGGTGCGACGCCGCACCCGGGTGCCTCCCTGGCGGAACCGGCCACGCTGGCCGGCCCGCTCGGCGACCTTCCGGCGACCTACGTCAAGTGCCTGCTGGACGGCCCCGAACCGACCGCCGACGTGGCGGCGCTGCTGAACGGCGAACACTGGAGGCTGGTCACCATGGACACCGGCCACTGGCCGATGCTCTCCCGTCCGCGCGAACTGGCCCGGATCCTCGTCGACGCGGTGTCCTGACACTCCCGTGCCGCACACGGTGTGACCGAACGCCGCGGCCGGGCCCCTCCCGGACACGGCCGCGACGGCGTGCCGCCGGGGTCAGGCGAACCCGCGGTCGGTCATGGCGACCGCGTGCAGCACGTCGGCCTCCTCGTCCGGCGTGTACTGCGCCGGGATCAGGGCCTCGCTGGCGACCGGCCGCACGGCCTCCTTCGGGAAGGCGTCGTCATGTGTCAGGTCGGTGATGAGCCGGTCGATCAGCGCCTGGGTCACGTGCGGCATGGTGAACAGGTGGACGTAGTCCTTCACCTGCTTCCGCCCGGCCGGAACGGTGACCCTGGCCAGGGAGTACTTCTCGATGATGCTCTGGACGGGCGCACGGAACCGGACGCTGAGCGTGTGACCGGTCAGGTCGCACTCCAACGGATCCCAGCCCCTCTGCCGGAGCTTGGGGTCCACCTTCTCCCTCAGACACCTCAGGGTGTACTCGGCCCTCTCGTGACAGCTCCTGGCCATCTCCGTCTGCTCCGCGTGGGAGTGCTTGGCGAAGAAGTTCCACAGCACCGCCGCGGAGAAACCGTTGCGCGAACCGGCGAAGGTGGTGTCGGGAGAGCCGACGTAGTCCGCCATGGGCGGCGGCTGGAGCTGGAGCTTGCGCCGGGTCATGAACACCCCGCACGGCCACGGGCAGCCGGGGTACTTGTGCCCGCTGGCCACGATCGAGCTCACACCCGGCCTGTCCAGCCGGAAGTCGAACCTGGGGACCCTGATCCCGGCCTTGGCCAGGAACGGCACGTAGTTGGCGCCCAGCGCACCGTCGACGTGGATCCAGAACCCGTCGCGTGTGATCGTCTTCTCCGTGCCGCCCCTCCTGACCGTGAACTCGCGGTCGTAGAGGCCGTGTTCGGTGAACACCCCGTGCAGTTTCGGCAGCGCCGCCTCGACGTCATCGTAGGCGCCCTTGAAGGTGGTGCCCAGGTTGAGCACGATCACCACGGGATGGCCCTTGCCCGCGAAGTAGTCCACCGCGGCCGCGAGCTTGCCGATGTCGATACTGCCGTCGTCGTGGGAGGGGACCTCGGTCGGCCAGCTCTCGGTGCCCATGACCCGCCTGGCGTCCTTCTTGTAGTCCCGCTCCGGGTCGTTGCCCGTCTCACCGAACGTCGGGATGCCGAGCGTGTGCGCGCTCTTGGCGACCGAGTAGTGGGAGTCCTGCGAGAAGAAGGCGACCGGGGCGGTGGCGTTCGGGTTGTCCTCGACCGGTGCCGCCTGGCCCATGGCCAACTGCGGCACCCGGGTCTGCGCCTCCTTCGGCTCCAGCAGCAGGTACTTGCCGGACACGAAGTCGCGGGCGTTGAGCAGGCCGTAGATGTTGCCCTCCGACGAGCCCATGCTCAGCACGTAGCCCCACGCGCTCTCACGGTCGTTCTCGTCGTGGGGCCTGAGCCCCCACAGGTCGGCGTAGTAGGCCAGCACCGCACGCTCCATGGGCTTGGTGTGGGTGCGCAGGTTGCCGTCCCTGAACGGGTCGCCGATGTTGTTGGTGTGCACCCCGAGCAGTGTGACCAGGTCGGAGCTGACGTCGCTGAGGTTCTGGTTGACCTGGTAGCCGAGGAAGTTGCGGTGGTAGTAGTCGAGGTACCGCTCGAACTCGCCCAGGACCTTGGCGCGCTCCGCGCCGAGCCCCTCGGGTTTGAGCTCGAATCTGGACTCGACCAAATCGGGCGGCGCCTGGTCCGTACGGCCTTCGGCGCTCGTGCCCGGGGCCGCGGTGGCGGTCGGTCCCGTCATCTGTCGGGTGGCCGGGCTGCGCGTGCTGTCGTCCATGTCGTCTCCGGGACGGTGGGAACAGGAAAAATGACCGGCGGAGAAACCGCCGGTCACGTTCATTGCCCCGATGGGGTGCGGCCGCACCCACTGGAACTCAATACCATGTGTAACTTCTCGCAAACCGAACGTGATCATCCGCTCGGGGGGCGCCCGGTACCCCCGCCGGGATCAGGACTCCACGTGTGCCGCCAGGTTGGCCAGGGACGACGTGAGCCCCGCCTCGTGGTCGGCCGGTGCGATCCCCTCGGGGACACCGGTCGCCTCGACGGTCACCAGTGTGCCCCCGGGATGGTCGGCCAGGCTCCAGGTCATCGTCATCGTCCCGGCGAACGCGGGGTCCGGTGCGTCGAACACGGCGCGCTGCACGACCCTCTCCTGAGGCGCCAGTTCGACGAACTCGACCTCGACGACGTCACTGGCCGCCGACGTCTTGCCCCGTCCGGCCCCGGGGTCGTCGTAGGTCAGTTCCATCCGGAACCCTCCCCCGGGCCACGGTTGGAACCGGTCGATCCGCCCGGTCATCCCCTCCGGCGGCAGCCACCGCACAAGCGCCGCCGGCTGGGTCATCGCCGCGTAGACGGCCCCGGCGGACGCCCGGACGAGTCTGGACGCCCGGTCGACGCGCCGCTCATCTTCGACCACCGCTACCTCCCGTGCACGCTCCTCCGTTCCGGCCCACGCTAGCGGGGACCGGCGACGGACCGAGGGCGGCCACGGCCCGGAGGCATGACCCGCGGACACCGTCGCGGCACGGCGGGGAATCCCGGTTCCGTGACCGTGAGGGGAACCGGCCGGGCATCGGTGAACCGGTCCCGTGAACACGGCGCCGCCCGCCCCGGAGCGTCCGGGGCGGGCGGCGCCGTTGGTCAGGCCGGGGGATCAGACCTTGCGCCAGCGGGGCACCCAGGCTCCGTCGGTGACCTCGTAGTCGCCGAACAGCGCGGGCGCCTCCTTGCGGAGGGTCTCGCCGATGCTGTTGAACAGCAGGCGGATCTCCTCCTCCGCGCCCGGAGCCGTGCGCGCCTCCAGCGTGTGGCGCAGGGTCCGTACGTTCGCGGTCCACACCAGCCCGGTGGCGACGCCCTCGGGGGCGAAGCGGCGCATGAACGAGGTCTTGTGCTTCTTCTCCGCGAACTTGACGCCCTCGTCGTCGAGGCCGAAGTGGTCCGCCATCCAGAGCTGGAACTCCTCCATCCTCCGGAGCATCTCCTCGGCGCGCTCCATCAGCTCCGGGTCCTTCTCCGCCCACTCCGGGAACCAGAACGGCAGGTCGGCCAGGCGCACGAAGCGCAGCGACTCCTGCGACACGGCCACGCCGGGGCGGTGGCGGATGAGTTCGTGGGTGAGCACCCGGGACACGTTGTGCAGCACGAAGCTGAAGCTGATGTGCTCCAGCACGGACCCGTGCATGCTCGCCAGGATGTTGCCCAGGTACTGGTCCTGGTCCCGGCGCACGCGGGTCACGTTCGGGTTCAGCCCCGGTTCCCAGGAGCGGTAGCAGAGCCGGCCGGCGAACTCGGCGAGGTTCTGCGGGTCGTTGAGGTGGGCGTCCAGCTCACCGCGGTCGAAGCGCTCCAGCCACGCCTCTCCCCCGACCTCCTGGAGGTAGTCGGCGATCGCGTCGTAGTCCACCTGCGGACTGGCGACCAGACGTACCTGCGGCTCGACCTTCTTCACAGCACCCTCTCCTCATGGCTCCCCGTCCCCGGGCACGCGTCAACACCGTGACCTGGGGATTTCGCGGACCACGGGGGCGTGTACGGGGTTGGGCCGATTGGCCTTCCCCGAGGGTACACGTCCGGCGCCCGAACCCCGCTCCTCAGATGCCGTAGAAGTACCCGGGCGCGATGATCAACCCGACCACGATCGCCGCGATGCCCCAGAGCAACTGGCCGCGCAGAACACCCAGCACACCGCCGACGACGAGGATGAGCCCGAGAACAGTCAGCACGATACCCATACCGGTCCCCTGACCGGGAACGTGTGCGACCAACACCAGCCGGGCGTAACGTTTGGGCCTTGCGGGCCGCGGCCCGCGCGTGAGCCATCCCACGCACGGGCCGCCGCGGACCACCCCGTCGCTGTCGGGGCGGCCCCGGTCAGCCGCGGGCCAGTCGCAGCATCCGCGCCACGATGCCCTCGCCCACGGTCGCCGTCAGGATCGACTCGGGGTGGAACTGCACCCCGTACCACCGCGCCTCGGTGTCCTCGATCGCCATCACCACGGGGTGCTCCCCGTCCAGGACGGCGGTGACGTCGAAGTTCTTCACCAGCTCGGGCAGCGTGTAGGTGGAGTGGTAGCGGGCGGCGGGGAAGGCTTCCTGGCCGCCGATCCCCTCCAGCAGGCGTCCGCCGCAGACGCGCACCGGTCCCGGCTTGCCGTGCACGGGTTCGTCGAGCGTACGCAGCTCGCCCCCGGCGTGCTCGACCATGGCTTGGAGCCCCAGGCACACCCCGAACACCGGAAGTTTCCGGGCGGCCAGCTCGTCCAGCAGCGCGGCCATCCCGAAGTCCTCGGGCAGGCCCGGCCCGGGCGAGAGCACCACCAGGTCGGGCGCGAACCGGTCGAGCAGGGAGGGGTCGAACCCGTAGCGGACGGTGGTCACCTCGGCGCCGTGCCTGCGGACGTAGTCGGCCAGGGTGTTGACGAACGAGTCCTCGTGGTCGACCAGCAGGACCCGCATCCCCTCGCCGGGGAGTGCGGCGGCGGGTCCGCCGGCGTCGTCGGCGGAGGCGTCGCGGGGCGCCTCGGCCCCGCCCTCCCGCTCACCCAGCGCGAGCGTCTCCAGCAGGGCGCGCGCCTTGAGGAAGGTCTCGCGCTCCTCGGCCTCGGGGTCGGAGTCGTAGAGCAGGGTCGCCCCGGCCCGGACCGCGGCCACGCCGTCGCGGATGTGCGCGGTGCGCAGGGTCAGACCGGTGTTCATCGAACCGTCGAAGTTGATGACGCCGACGGCGCCGCCGTACCAGCGGCGCGGGCTGGTCTCGTGCTGCTCGATGAACCGCATCGCCCACGTCTTGGGCGCCCCGGTGACGGTGACGGCCCACATGTGGGTGAGGAAGGCGTCCAGGGCGTCGAACTCGCGCCGCAGGGTGCCCTCGATGTGGTCGACGGTGTGGATCAGACGCGAGTACATCTCGATCTGGCGGCGGCCGATGACCCGCACGCTGCCCGGTTCGCACACCCGCGACTTGTCGTTGCGGTCGACGTCGGTGCACATGGTCAGCTCGGACTTCTCCTTGACCGAGGAGAGCAGCTCCTGGATGTTCTCCGCGTCGCCGAGCGCGTCCTCCCCGCGGCCGATGGTGCCGGAGATCGGGCAGGTCTCCACCCGCTGGCCGGTTCCGGGCTCGCCGGTGACGCGGACGAACATCTCCGGGGAGGCGCCGACCAGGTACTCCCCCCCGCCCAGGTTGAAGAAGAACTCGTAGGGCGCGGGGTTGCGCTCGCGCAGCAGTTCGTAGAAGCGGGCCGGGGAGGAGCAGCGGGCGTAGGTGCGGTGGCCGGGCACGACCTCGAACAGGTCGCCGCGCCGGAACTTCTCCTTGGCCTCGGCGACGATGCGGGCGTAGGAGCCGGGCACGGGCCCCTCGGGGACCTCGGCGTCGACCACCTGCGGGGTCGGCTCGGTGGCGCGCTCAAGCCCGTCGGTGGCGGCCTCGGGGCGGTCGCCGTCGGCGGGGACGGTGAACTCGTAGGTGTAGCGCACACAGGTCTCGCGCTTGCGGTCGCGGACGACGACGGCGTCGGGCAGGTGCAGGACCAGGTCGCGGTCGGCGGGGTCGCGGTCGATGTGCGGTTCGACGGGCTCGAACTGGAAGGCCAGGTCGTAGCCGAACGCGCCGTACAGCCCCAGGTTGGCGTCCTCGGGGCTGCTCATGGCGGCGATGACGGCCCGGATCGCGGTGAAGACGCTGGGGCGGCGGCTGCGCTCCTCCTCGGTGAAGAACTCCCCCGCGTCGGGTTCGGGAACGGTGACCGCCACCCGGTCGGCGTCCCGCTCGCGGTCCCCGTCGGCCCCGACGGAGACCAGCGCGTCGGCGACGACGGGCAGCAGCACACGGCCGCGGGCGTTGAGGGCGGTGGCGGTGACGCGGCGGCCGCGCGCGGTGACCTCCAGGCACGGGTCCACGTACCCCAGGTGCCAGCGGTCGTAGCGGCCCGGATACTCCATTCCGGAGGAGAGGACGCCGCCGCGCCGGTACTCCACCGACCGGACGAGGTCGGTGAGCAGCTCGGGATCGCAGTCGGTGGCGGTGCGGCGGACGGTCACGCCGCCCTGGGTGCGGTACGTGGTGGTCGAGGCGTCGCTGGAGTTCACGGCCGGTCCTTCGGGCGCTGTGTCGGTCGGGTGGGTCACACCGGCCGGGGCCGTGGGAAAAGCAAAACGACCGCCGGTCCGGGGCGGTCGCTGGTCTCGGGTATACGAACCGGGTGCACCGCCTAGGAGCGGCGCCACCACTGGGTGTGACGGGTGGTCTCGGTTCGCATGGCACCGAGTGTAGCGGCTCACGCGGCCCCCGACCACCACCACGGGCGGCGAACGCGGCCCCCGTTCCCGTGCGGGGAGGCCTGTTCCCCGGCACGGTCGCCCCAAGCGCAGCGGAGGACCAAAGCGAACACGACCTCAGCCGCCCAGCCACCGGTAGCGGCGCTCGGGCCGCCCGGCGGTCCCGTACCGCAGCCGCACCTCGGCGCGCCCCTGCTCGGCGAAGTACTCCAGGTAGCGGCGGGCGCTGACCCGCGACACCCCCGTCTCCGACGCGCACTCGGCGGCCGACAGGTCCGCCGCGGCGCCGCCCTCGGACACGGCCCGGGTGAGCGCGGCGCGGACGAGGTCGGCGGTCTCGGGGGTCAGGCCCTTGGGCATGTTCCGGGTGGCGGCGGCGCGCTCCGGCGGCCGGGCGGCCCCGAAGGCGCGGTCGACGGCGTCCTGGTCGGGCGCGGTGTCGGCGGCCAGGTCGCGGCGGAGCCGGGAGTACCCTCGCAGGCGCTCGACCAGTTCGGCGGGTTCGAAGGGCTTGATGAGGTACTGCACCGCGCCGCCGCGCAGCGCCTGGCGGACGGTGGCGCTGTCCCGGGCGGCCGTGATGACCAGGACGTCGACCTCCGGCAGGTCGGTGCCCGCGTCGGGACCGCGCAGGCGGCGCAGGACGTCGATGCCGTTCATGTCGGGGAGGTAGACGTCCAGGAGCACCAGGTCGGGACGGGTCCGGGCGACCATCTCCAGGGCCTCGGCCCCCGTCCGCGCCTCCCCGACCACGGTGAAGCCGGGCAGGCGCTCGACCAGGGCCCGGTGGACGCGCGCCACCATGAAGTCGTCGTCGACGATGAGCGTGCGCACCGTCGGCTCCCCGCCCCGTTCAGCACCGTCGCCGTCCCGGCCGTCGGCGGCTCGGCTCGTGCTCATGAACTGTTCTCCTCGTCGTCGTGGCGGTCGTACAGGACTGCGGTGAACTCGGAGCCCGAGACGGTGACCTCGCCACCGCAGCGCGCGCACACCAGGCTCACGATGGCCAGGCCGAGGCCGCGTTTGCGGCCCGGGCCGCCCTTGGTCGTGTACCCGTGCTGGAACACCTCGTCGGCGAGTTCGCTCGGTACGCCCGGCCCCGAGTCGCGCACGGACACGTGCACCGGGTCGCCGTCTCCGCCGACCACGTCCACCTCCACCCAGGCGGGCCGGTCGGGCCCGGCGTTCTGGGTGGCCGCGTCCAGCGCATTGTCCACCAGGTTGGCCACGACCGTGACCAGGTCGGCGGCCAACTCCTCGGAGAGCTGGCCGAGGCGGGCCTCGGCGGCCACCCTGAGCTGGGCGCCCTGTTCGGCGGCCAGGCTCGCCTTGGCGATGAGCAGGGCGGCCAGCGAGGGGTCCTGGATGCGCTCGGTGACCTGGGCGCTCAACCGGGCGCGGGCGCCGCCGATCTGGCTGACGTAGCGGGCCGCCTCGTCGTACTCGGACAGCTCCAGCAGACCGGAGATGACGTGCAGCCGGTTGGCGAACTCGTGGGCCTGTGCGCGCAGGGTGTCGGTGGTGGTCTTGCTGGCGTCCAGTTCGTGCTGGAGCTCGGCCAGGTCGGTGCGGTCGCGCATGGTGGTGACCGACCCGACCGCGCGGCCCTCGGTCGCCAGCGGCATCCGGTTGAGCGCGACCAGCCGGGCCCCGATGGCCACGACGGTGTCGCGGCCGCGCACCCGCCCGACCAGGACGTCGCGCAGCCCCCGGGGCACGTCGAGGTCGGCCAGCGCGGTGCCGACGCTGTCGGGCGGCAGGTCGAGCAGGCGGACGGCGGCGTCGTTGACCAGGGTGACGCGGTCGTCGGCGTCCAGGCCCAGGACGCCCTCCTTGAGGCCGTGCAGCATGGCCTCGCGGTGCTCCACCAGCCGGGTGATCTGCTCGGGCTCCAGGCCCAGGGTCTGGCGTTTGACCCGGCGGGACAGCAGCAGCGATCCGACCACGCCGAGCACGCTGGCGATGCCGAGGTAGACGAGCAGGTTCGGGGTGGCCAGCACGAGCAGCTCGCCGGGGCCCGGGTAGTCGCTGCCCGCGACGACGACGCCGAGGATCGTCCCGCCCTCGCCGATGACGGGGACGGCGGCGGCGACCGTGCGCTGGCCGCCGACGTCGGTCACCCCGGTCCAGGCGCGGCCGTCCAGCGCGGTGGCCACGCCCGGCAGGTCGGCCTCGCCGGTCCCGTCGACGGGTCCGGGGCCGAGGGTGATCGGGCGCCCCCGGTCGTCGTGGACCACGACCAGGTCGGCTCCGGACAGGGCGCGGATGCTCTCGGCGAGGGGTGCCAGGACCTCCTCGCGCCCGGGATCGCCCAGCCCGACCCGGATGGTGTCGCGGGCGGCGGTGCTCTCGGCGACGGCGAGCATGCGTCTGCTCTCGGTCTGGCGCAGGCGGGCGTCGGACTGGGCGAGGGACACGGCACCCACCATGACCAGGACGGTGACGATGATGCCGAGCTGAAGGGCGAGGAACTGTCCGGCGAGGGTGAGCCGCCGCCCCGGGGTTCCGTCGCCGGCCCCGCTCACGGCCGCCCCGCCGTGGTCGGCGCGGGCTCGGGAGCCGCCGTGAACACTACGAACACAACGTCCGTTACCTCCGTTGTCCGCACAACCATCACAACACTTCTCACTGGTGTTTCCGTCTGTTTGCCTGTGTGTTGCCTCACAAGAGATCCGGAACACACCCGGTGGCATCCCCTACGGAGACACTATGCGGCGCATCACATCCCACCTCCCCTCCACACTCGGTGCCGGGCTGACCCGGGCCCGCGCGCTGCGGCTGGCCGCGGCCGCCGCCGTCCTGCCGCTGGCCCTGGCGGCCTGCGGTGAGAACGGCGGAGGCACCACCAGCGCCGACGGCACGTGGCAGCCGGACGGCCCGATCGAGATCACCGCGCCCGCCGGGACCGGTGGCGGCTGGGACACGCTCGCCCGCACGAGCGCCCGGCTGCTGGAGTCGGAGGGCCTGGTCGACCAGTCGGTCCAGGTGGTCAACAAGCCGGGCGCGGGCGGCGCGATCGGCTGGGCCTACGTCGCGGGCCACGAGGGCGACCCGCAGAAGCTGTTCGTGACCAGCCCGCCCATCCTGCTGGTGCCGATGGCGGGCGACTCCGAGTACGACCACGAGGACTTCACCCCGATCTCGCGGCTGGCCACCGACTACATCGTCTACCTGGTTCCCGCCGACTCGGAGCTGGAGAGCTTCGCCGACCTGGTCGAGACGGTGGACGGGGGCGAGGCCAACATCGGCGGCGGCTCCGCGCCCGGCAGCATGGACCACGTCGCGCTGGCGGGTGCGATCGACGCCGCGGGCGGCAACGCGGCCGCGGCCAGCTACGTGCCCTTCGACGGCGGCGGCGAGGCCATGACCGCCCTGCTCGGCGGACACGTGGACGCGGCGGTCGTCGGTGTCAGCGAGGCCGCGGGGATGCTCGAGGCCGGTGAGCTCCGCGCGCTGGCCGTCTCCTCGCCGGAGCCGGTGGAGGCCATCGCGGACGTGCCCACGCTCCTGGACCAGGACGTCGACTTCACCTTCGACATCTGGCGCGGTGTGATGGCCCCCTCGGGGCTGGACGAGGCCCAGGTCAGCTACTACGAGGACCTGTTCGCCGACCTGATGGAGACGCAGGCCTGGCAGGAGGAGTCGGCCTCGCTCGGCTGGACCGACGCCTACCAGAACAGCGCGGACTTCGGCGCGTTCCTCGACGAGAAGCGCTCCGAGTTCGCCGAGATCCTGACCGAGGTCGGGCTCCAGTGACGACGGAGGACACCATGACCCCGCGCACGACGGGCTCCGAGGGGGCGGCCCCGCTCCGCCCCCTCCGGGGGTCCGCCAACCGGCGGACCTTCGGGTTCGGCAACCGCACGGTGGCGATCGCGCTCGCCGTGTTCGCGATCGGCTACCTGGTCCTCGCCTTCCAGGTACCCGAGTACACGGCGGTGAACGTCCCCGTGCAGCCGGGCACCCTGCCGCGTTGGCTCGGTGTGGTGCTGCTGGTGCTGGCGGCTCTGCTGTTCTTCCAGCGCACCCCGGAGGCGACGGACGACGAGGCGGCCCCGGAGGCCGACGGGACGACCGCCGACGAGGCGGGCACGCAGGACGGCGGTTCGGACGGAGCCGAACCGGGACCCGCGGCCGCCGCGGACGGCGACTCCGCCGGTACCGGCGCGGCCGCGCTCGGGCGGCTGAAGGACCCGCGCCTGGAGGTCGCGCTGTTCGTCGGCGCGCTCATCGTCTACGTGGCGCTGTTCGAACCCCTCGGGTTCGTCCTGTCCACGGCCCTGTACCTGGGTGCGATGACCTTCTACCTGGGCTACCGCCGCCACGTGGCGACCGCCGCGGTCGCGGTCGGCGTGCCCCTGACCCTGTACCTGGCCATGTCCGAGGGGCTGGGCGTCGTCCTGCCGAGCGGGCCGCTCCCGTTCTGACCCCACCGAGGCGAAAGACACCCTCACCATGCTCGACCAACTCGTCCAGGGGTTCGCGGTAGCGATCACCCCGGAGAACCTGCTCTTCGTCTTCATCGGCGTACTCGCCGGCACGGTCATCGGCATCCTGCCGGGGCTGGGTCCGATGAGCGCGATCGCGCTGATGATCCCCATCGCCTACGGTATGGACCCGACCTCGGCGATCATCATGCTGGCCGGGGTCTACTACGGGGCGATCTTCGGCGGCTCCACGTCGTCCATCCTGCTCAACGCGCCGGGCGTGGCCGGTACCGTCGCCACGTCGTTCGACGGCTACCCCATGGCCCGCCAGGGCAGGGCGGGCAAGGCGCTGGCGATCGCCGCGCTGTCGTCCTTCACCGGCGGCACGATCGGCGTCATCGGCCTGATGCTGATCGCGCCCAGCCTGGCCTCGTTCGCGGTCAGCTTCGGCCCAACCGAGTACTTCGCGCTGATGGTGCTGGGCCTGACCGCCGTGGTCTCCCTGGCCGGGCGCAACCTCGTCAAGGGGCTCGTCTCGGCGGTCGTGGGTGTGATGATCGCGCTCGTGGGCATCGACTCCCAGACCGCGATCACCCGGTTCACCTTCGACCTTCCCGAACTGTTCGAGGGCGTGGAGTTCCTCATCGTGGCGCTGGGCGTGTTCGCCCTGGCCGAGGTGTTCGTGATGCTCAACCGCCGCGGCCGGGGCGGCGCCCAGGGCGGTGTCACCTCGCTCCGGCTGAGCGGGCGGGAGATCGCCCGGATCACCCCGCCGACGCTGCGTTCGGGTGTGCTGGGCTTCTTCACCGGCGTGCTGCCGGGCGCGGGCGCGACCGTGGCGTCCTTCCTCTCCTACTCGGCGGAGAAGCGCATCGCCAGGGACGGTGACACGTTCGGTCAGGGCAACCCCAAGGGCGTGGCCGCCCCGGAGTCGGCCAACAACGCCGCCGCCGTGGGCTCGTTCGTGCCGCTGATGACGCTGGGCGTGCCCGGTTCGGGTACGACGGCGATCCTGCTCGGCGCGCTGCTGGTGCTGGGTGTGCAGCCGGGTCCGCTGATGCTGACCGACAACCCGGACATGTTCTGGGGCCTGGTCGCGTCGATGTACATCGGCAGCGCGGTGCTGCTGGTGCTGAACCTGCCGCTGATCCCGGTGTTCGCCAAGGTGCTCAAGACGCCGAAGGCGGTCCTGATCCCGCTGGTCGTCGTATTCTGCGTGGTGGGGGTGTACGGGCTCAGCTTCAGCGTGTTCGACCTGGGCCTGCTGACCGCGTTCGGCGTGATCGGGTTCCTCATGCGGCAGAACGACTTCCCGGCCGCGCCGATGATCCTGGGGCTGATCCTGGGCGGGCTCATGGAGAAGTCCATGCGCCAGGCTCTGCAGATCTCCGGCGGCGACTGGTCGGTGTTCGTGACCGAGCCGATCTCCGCGGGGCTCATCGCCCTGGCGGTGCTGTCGATGGTCCCGTCGCTGGTCCGGGCGGTCCGGGAGCGCGCGGACGGCCGGTCCGCGGCCGGTGCCGGGGCCGTCGGCCCGGGCGCCGGGGAGGACCCCGAGCGCGCGGAGTCGCCGAAGAGCTGACGGAGAGGCGGATCGGATGAGGGGCACGAACCGGCGCGCCGTACTGGCCGCCGGTTTCGTGCTGCCGTTGGCGGCCTGCCTGCCGCTGACCGGCCGCCTGCCCGTGCGCGGCCCCGCGGAGTTGCGGATCATGGTGCCGACACCGCCCGGAGGCGGGTTCGACCACACCGCCAGGACGATCAAGGCGGTCCTGGAGGAGACCGGGGCGGTCCCGGAGGTGACGGTGTTCAACCTGCCCGGGGTGTCGGGGACCGCGGCCCTGGCGCGGTTGGTGTACGAGCGCGGCAACCCCGGCCTGGTCCTCCAGATGGGGCTGGGGGTGCTGGCCAACTCCCACATCGAGTCGGCCTCGCACTCGGCGACGGAGGCCACGCCCCTGGCCCGGCTGATCGAGGAGCCCGAGGCGCTGCTGGTGCCGCCGGACTCGCCGTTCGACACGATCGACGACATGGTGCGCGCCTGGCGTGCCGACCCCTCCAGCGTGCTGATCGGCGGGGGCTCGACCCCGGGGGGCCCCGACCACATGGTGACCATGCTGCTGGCCGAGAAGCTGGGGATCGACCCGGCGGAGGTGAACTACCGCACCTACGACGGGGGCGGTCCGATGCAGGCGGCGCTGCTCAGTCACGAGGTGAACGTGGCGGCGGCCGGGCCGAGCGAGCAGCGCGCGGCGATCGACTCGGGGCAGTTGCGGGTCCTGGCGGTGACCGGCGCGGACCCCGATCCGAAGACGGGTGCGCCGACGCTGGCGGAGGCGGGGATCCCGCTGCACTTCCTCAACTGGCGCGGGCTGCTGGCGCCGCCGGGGCTGACCGGGCCGGACCGCGAGGAACTGCTCGCGATGGTCGCCGAGCTGCACGACTCGGCCCAGTGGCGGGCGGAGCTGGAGCGCAACCGGTGGACGGACGCGTATCTGGAGGGTGCGGAGTTCGCCGTGTTCCTGGCCGAGGAGGAGGAACGCGTGGGTGCGGCGCTGAACCGCCTGGGGCTGACCGGCGGGGCCGACTGAGCGTCGGCGGTCGGGCGGTGCGCGTCGGGGGCTGTCCCGGTGGGAACCGCCGGACGGGGTGGACTCCACCGCCGTCGCGTGTGCGTTCACGCCACACGAGGGAGAATGCGTGCTACGATACGGATTTCGCAATTCCTGAATTAAGCACACAAAAAACCATTCAACTAAAGGATAGCAAGTTGATGGAGCTCCGTCAAGCGGACGCCGCACCGGACCCGACGCCGGACCGCGCCGCGCACCACTCCCCCTCCGCCGAGAGCACGTCCCCGGAGCACGCCGCCCTGGCCGAGGAGCAGGGCCGGGTCAGCGCCATGTACGCGCGGCTGGACACTCTGCGGGCCCACACCGACGACCGGCTCTCCGCCGCCCACCTCCAGGAACGGGCCGGATACGCGGCGCTGGTGGAGCGTGAGGACCGGTCGTACGCGCAGGCCAGGCGCCGCTCCCAGCTGGGCTCGGTCGAGGAGGGGCTGTGCTTCGGCCGGATCGACCTGGCCGCCGGGGACGACGGCCGCGCCGGAGACGACGAAGCCGAGACCCTGTACGTCGGCCGGATCGGGCTGCGCGACGCCGACCACGAGACCATCCTCGTCGACTGGCGCGCCCCCGCCGCCCGCCCCTTCTACGCCGCCACCCCCGGTGACCCGGCCGGACTCACCCGCCGCCGCCACCTGCGGGTGCGCCGCCGCCGCGTCGTGGGCCTGGACGACGAGGTCTTCGACCCCGACGGCCTCACCGAGACGGACCGCCGCCAACTGGTCGGCGAGGCGGCGCTGCTCGCCTCGCTGCGCCGGGGCCGGACCGGGCGGATGGGCGACATCGTGGCCACCATCCAGTCCGAACAGGACCGGGTGATCCGGGCCGGGCTGTCCGGGGCCCTCGTGGTCCAGGGCGGACCCGGTACCGGCAAGACCGTCGCCGCCCTGCACCGGGCCGCCTACCTGCTCTACACGCACCGGCGCGTGCTGGAGCGGCGCGGAGTGCTCGTGGTCGGACCGAACCCGGCGTTCCTGCGCTACATCGGCGACGTGCTGCCCTCGCTCGGGGAGAGCGACGTGGTGATGCGCACGGTCGGCGCCCTGCTCCCCGGTGTGGAGGCGCACGCGCACGATCCGCACGCGAGCGCGCTCGTCAAGGGCTCCACGCGGATGGTCGACCTGGTGCGGGCCGCCGTACGCGACCGCCAGCGCACGCCGGCGGAGGCGTTCGGGTCGTCCGGCCTGCGGGTGGAGACCGACGCGGGCCCGCTGGTCGTGCCCGGCCCCGCGTGCGAGCGCGTCCTGTCCGCCGCGCGCGGCCCGCGGCGAACGCACAACGCTGCCCGCACGTACGTGGTGAACGCGCTGCTCACCGAACTCGCGCGGGCCGAGGCCGAGCTGTTGCGGCGACCGGCCGACGAGGAGGATCTGCCCGTCCACGGACAGCGGCTCTGGCACGAGGACCCGGTGCGCGCGGCGATCGACGCGCTGTGGCCGCTGCTGACACCGCAGCGGCTGCTGGAGGACCTGTTCGCGGACCCCGAGGCGCTGGAACGCGTGGGGGAACGGGCCGGGCTGGACCCCGGGGAGCGCGCCGCGCTGGCCCGCACCCGGGGCGCGGAGTGGACGGTCGAGGACGTGCCGCTCCTGGACGAGGCCGCCGAACTCCTGGGCCGGGACGGCGGCGCCGACCGGGCACGGGCTCGGCGGGAGGCGGCCGAGCGGGCGGAGGAGCAGCGCTACGCCCAGGGCGTGCTGGAGGCCACCGGGCTGTCCGAGGTCAGGGTCTGGGACGGGTCCAAGCTCATCGAGGGGTCGACGCTGGCGGAGCGCCACCGCGACTCCGGTCCCCGGCTGACCACCGCCGACCGCGCGGGGGCGGACCGGGAGTGGACCTACGGGCACGTGATCGTGGACGAGGCCCAGGAACTGTCCCCCATGGCCTGGCGCGCGGTGATGCGGCGGGTGCCCACGCGGTCGTTGACCGTGGTGGGCGACCTCGCCCAGACCGGCAGCGCGATGGGCACGCGGTCGTGGGTGGCGGCGCTGGAGCCCTACGTACGGGAGAAGATGCACGTGGAGCGGCTGCGGGTGAACTACCGGACCCCGGCGCCGATCATGGCGGTGGCCGCCGACGTGCTCCGCGAGGCGGCGCCGGAGGAGGAGCCGCCGGAGTCGGTCCGGGAGGAGGGCGACGCGCCGCGCGCCGTCCGGGTCGGCGGGCCGTGGGCGGTGGAGCTGCCCGCGCTGGTGGCGGAGGAGACCGGGGCGATCGGGGAGGGACGGGTCGCGGTGGTCACGGGCGACCGGAGCGTGGACGGGGCCGCCGCGGCCCTGCCGGAGGCCGGTCGGGCCGGGCGCGGGGGCGACGACCTTCCGGTGGTGGTGCTGACCGCGACCGAGGCCAAGGGGTTGGAGTTCGACGCGGTGGTGGTCGTGGAGCCGGGCCTGATCCTGGAGCAGCCGCGCGGCGCCAACGACCTGTACGTGGCGCTCACCCGCGCCACCCGGCGCCTGACGGTGGCGTACACCGGTGAGCTGCCGCGCGTGCTGGGCCGGTTGGCCGCCCCGGACGGGCACGCGCCCGCCGGGGAGTGAACGGTCCCGGCGGGCGGCGCCGCGCGGTCAGGTGACGGGGCCCGCGGCGGCATCGGCGTCCCCCGCGGAATCGGCGGGGTCGGCGGGTTCGGCGTCGCGGAGGACCCCGGTGTCCACGACCAGCGCCGCCACGTCACCGTCGGCGCCCCGGCCGACCCACACCGGGTACACGCCGTCGCCCTGGCCGGTGGACGCGACCACCAGGTTCCCCCCGCCGAGGGGTTCGGTCAGGGTCCTGGACCACGGTCCGGTCACCTCGACCCGCCCCCGCAGGTCCGGCGGGAGCGGGTGCCCGGGGCCGGAGAGGAGGAGGTGCCCGGCGCCCTGGAGCGCCTCGGCCAGGGCGGGCAGGCCGGAGGCGTCGCACAGGCTGATCACGCCGCCGTCGGCGCCGACCCCGTAGTGGCCGCCGTCGTCGAGGTCGCGCGGGTCCTGGTCGGGGCGCAGGGCCATGTCCCAGCGGGTGACGGGGGTGTCGGCGACGTCCACCCTCACCCCCGCCACCGGGGAGGCGTCGCCGTCCAGACGCAGCACGGACAGCCGGACCGGATGCTCGCCGGGGGGCAGGGCCACCGTCAGCTCCCGGTCGGCGGTCGGGGCCGGGAGGGAGGGGTCGGTGACGACCGCCCGGCCGGTCGGCAGCGCGAGGGTGCCGGCGGGGTGGACCTCGACCGTGCCGACGGCGTCGGACCGGCCGTCCCGGAAGCGTCCCCCGGGGCGGAACAGGGCGTCGACGCCGACCGGGGACAGGGGCTCGGGAGGGCGCCAGGGGGCGGGCACCGGTTCGGGGTCGGGATCCACGGCGTCCACCCGGAGGGCCGGGGCGGCGTCAGCGAACAGGGGGTGCAGGTCGAGCAGGCCGTCCCAATCTCCGAAGACGGGCGCGGGGCGGGCGGTGAACGGCGCCAGGTCGGCGTCCGGCCCGCGGTTGACGTGGCCCGTCGAGCCCTCGAACCCGTAGCGGTACTGGTAGGTCGCCGTGTCCTCGTCGAGCAGCCGGACGGCGATCTCGCGGACCGGTCTGCCCCGTACCGTGCGCTCCCGCGCCGGGCGCCACCGGGCGCGGGTGAGCGAGAGGCCGCCGTGGCTCCGGCGGACGTAGCGGTAGCGGGCGTCGATCCGGCGGTCGGCGCCGAACCGGAGGACCGCGCAGTGGTCGTGCGACCAGGCGACCTGCACCAGCAGGAGCGGGGCGGCCGCCTCGTCGCGGACCAGCACGGCGTACTGCTCGCCCGCGGCGTCGCGGGCGCGGGCGGTGTCCGCGTCCAGGACGCCGACGGGGCGCGCCGCGTCGGCGTCCCAGCCCTCGCAGTAGAGGATGCGGCACGTGTCGGGGGAGGTCATGGCGGTTCCTCGGGGTCAGGGGAGAACTCGCGAGGAAGATACACCGGCACGGCGGCGCGGCGCAGAGCGGGACGCGTGCCGCGCTCGCCGCGCATCCCCCGCATCCGGCCCCCGCCACCGCGGACCGCAGGCCCGGAAATGCCGGAAAAAATGAAATGACGGAAATATACATTCACCGTCAACCTGGTGGCCAGGAATGGACACGTGCGCACGGAATTCGTACCGTGGAACACACGGGGAAGCACCGGCTCCCCACGCGACCACCCCGCCCCGACCGAGACGAACGGCGTTGTTGGGAAAGGGCCGACGACACCCGGAACAGCGCGGAAAAGCCACCTTCGACCAGGCGCCGAGGATGCCGTTGTTCGCACGTCGGCGCGGACCGCACCGCACCGCGAACCGGCCAGGACCACCCTACCGCGATTCCCGCCGACCCGAGCACGCACCCCATTTTGCGGAATCGACCCCGGACCCGGACCACGCATTCCCGCCGCGCAGAACACCCGCGGCACGACCCGGCACGGAAACCGGAACACACCAACAAAAATCATTGGAGGAGAACCCGTGAGTGAACTCGTCACCGTTCTGGGCGAAGCCGCCCTGGACCGGATCACCACCCTGGACGCCCGGGTCCTGGACCTGGACAGCCGGGTGTCGGCGCTGGAGGCCGGGGGCCGGGCACCGGTGGCGGCGACGGGACTGGCGGTCGGCTGGAGGGCGGGCGGCACCTCCTGGCCCCAGGTCATCGACCAGGCCCAGGAGGCGACGGGGCGCCCCGTCCAGGTGCGGCGGGTGTACGACTCCGGCGTCCCCGACTCGTTCTCGGCGTCGCAACTGCGCCACGACAACGGCGTCCGGGTGCAGGTGTGGTCGTTCAAGCCCGCACCGACGACACCGGTCGAGGCCCTGGTGACCCTGTTCTCCTCGATCCCGGACCGGTCGAACGTGTGGGTCGTCCCCCACCACGAGCCCCGGGACAACATGCCGCCCGAGGACTACCACGCCCTGTACCGCACCGTCCACCGGGCCTACACCGAGGTCGGCGGGTTCGCCGGGATCGGCCCCTGCCTGACGAACTGGGGCGTGCGCAACCTGAACGAGCTGGAGTACGCGCTTCCGGAGCTGTCCGACTTCCTGGCCGTGGACACCTACGTCGACCTGGAGGGGACCCCCGAGCAGTCCGCCGGCGAGCACATGCGCACGGCGCTGGAGTTCGCGAACGCGAACGGCCTGGCCTTCGGGGTCGGTGAGTTCGGGGTCGACCAGGACCGCACGGAGGTCTCCGACGCCGACAAGACCGCGTGGATGCGCTCCTTCACCGAACTCGCCGCGCTGGCCGAACACGGGTTGGCCTGGCTGTGCTACTTCCACTCCGACGTGGGCGGCAACTTCTGGCTGGACAACCAGCAGGACCGGGTCGAGGCCTACCGGCACGTGTGGGACGTGTACGCGATGCTGGCGCCCCAGCGCTAGGAACACAGGCGAGGCGTCCGCGCCCGGTCGGACAGGCGCGCGTCCGACCGGGCGGCCGGGTGGCCGGACGGCCTCAGCCCACCGGCGCTCCGGCCTCAGCCTCCCGGGAACCCTCCCGCTCCGAGGGCGCGGACGGGGACCGGGGGGCGGCGACAATGCCCTGCTCGACGGCCATGGCGCGCAGCAGGCGGGGCGTGGTCCACAGCGTCGGCAGCATGATCAGGCCCACCGGAACCGCGGTCACCACGATGAAGGACTGCAACGCCCCGATACCGCCGTCCCCGACCAGGAGCAGCGCCACGGCGGCCAGGCCCATCCCCACGCACCAGACCGCGCGGACCAGCCCCGAGGGCTCGCCCTCACGCATGCTGGAGGCCGCGATGGCGTACGACATCGAGTCGAGCGTGGACGCCAGGAAGATCAGCGCCACCAGGACCGTCAGCACGCCCAGCACCGTGGTCATCGGCAGCGCCTCCAGGATGGACAGCGCCGCCGCGGGCAGGCCGTCCTCGGCGTAGGGACCGGTGATCGACCCCGGGTCGCGCTGCTCCAGCCAGATGCCGGTACCGCCCAGCGCGGTGAACCAGACCGTGGTGACCACCGAGGGCAGGACGGTCGCCCCGACGTAGATGTCGCGCACGGTGCGGCCCCGGGAGATACGGGCGAAGAAGATCGCCATCATGGGCCCGAAGCCCAGGAACCAGCCGAAGAAGAACAGGGTCCAGTACCCCAGCCACACCTCGTCGCCCCGGTACAGGCTCATGGCCAGGAACTCCCGGGCGTGCACGGTACTCGCCTGGAGGTAGAGGTCCACGACGAAGGGCAGCGACGCCATACCGACCACGGCGGCGATGAGCAGCAGGGCCAGCCAGACGTTGGCCCGGCTCAGCAGCTGGATGCCCCGGTGGATGCCGCTCAGCACCGAGATCGCGGCCACGACGGTCAGGCCCAGGATGATCGTCGCCTGGACGGCGTAGGTGTCGGGCAGACCGAACAGCGCGCCGGTGATGTAGGAGATCTGGAGTCCGAGGAAGCCGATCGGCCCCACCGTCCCGGCGACCACGGCGAGCACGCAGCTGATGTCGACGACCGCGCCGATCCAGTGCGTGCGCACCCGCTCGCCCATGAGCGGCCACAGCAGGGTGCGCGGACGCAGCGGCATGCCCTTCTCGACACCGCGCATCATCACCAGGGTGGCCAGCGATCCGCCGGCGGCCCAGGCGACGAAACCCCAGTGCGCGAAGCTCTGCGCCAGCGCGACGGCCGCGCCCTCGGCTCCGCCCGCCGCGTCGGCGTACTGCGGCGGCGGCGAGGCGTAGTGCGCGACGGGTTCGGCCGCCGCCCAGAACACCCCGCCCGCGGCCAGCAGGGTGGTCGCGATCATCGCCACCCAGGTGAACCGGCCGAACTCGGGGGCCTGGGGACCGCCCATCCGGACCCTGCCGTAGCGGGAGAAGGCCAGGACGGTGACGATGACGAAGGTGGCCAGCATCAAAAGCTGCCAGTAGGCGCCGAACCAGCGCGCGGACCAGGCGAAGGCCGTGTCCACGACGGCCCCGACCGTACGGGGTGAGAGCAGGGACGCGAGGACGAAGACGGCCAGGAAGGCGCCGGTCACGCCCGTGACCCAGCGGTCGGAACGTCTGCCTGGTGCGGACGCGCGTGCACGCAGCGTGGAGAACATGGAGTGGAGGAGGCCCCTCGGGTGGAAGCACCGGCGCGCCTGGGCCGGTATCGGAAGGCTCCGGCCGACGTGCCCGTACGGCGTCCGACGGCGACGGGGTCGCAGCGACGGCCGTCGTGTGGAACCGGCACGCGGTGGAGCGGGGCGGGGCGTCGTACGCGATCCGCCGGGCCGTCGGAACGGGCCTGGGGTGGACGGGGCGACCCCGGACACACAGCGGCCCACGCGACAACGAGGCCCCACACTACCGCAGCTCAGCAGGGGTTTCCGTGTGAGCGTGACCACCACCGGCGGACACGGTGACCGACCCCTCGCCGGTACGTGCCCGACCGCACCAGCGGGGGGGCGGGCCCGGGCGGCTACACCTCCAGGGGCCGGTCGATGACCCGGGTGTCGACGACCAGGGCCGCGACGCGGCCGTCGGCGGTGCGTCCCAGCCACATCGGGCAGGGGTCGGCACCGTAGCCGGCGGGAACGGTCACCAGGTTCCCGCCGCTGACGGGCTCGGCCAGGGTCCTGGACCAGCGGCTGGTGTCCGCGGCCCGCTCCCGGGGGTCGGCGGAGGTGACGGGACCGGGGTCCTGCGTGTGGACGATCGCGTGCGCCAGCCGCCTCAGCAGCCACATACCTTTCCGGGTGTGCGCCTCCCCGCCCAGGGAGTCGCCGACGGTCACCGCGAACGTCTGGGCCGTGTGGGAGCCGGGGGCGTCGAGGAAGGCCCGGGCGGCCTCCCCCATCAGCCGGTCCCGGTCCGCGAAGCGCGCCAGCTCCTCCTCCGTGTGGCCGATGACGAGGTGGTGGTCGCGCTCCGGGTCCAGGAACAGTTCGCTCAGGTGCGGCAGGCACGCCGCGTCGCAGACGCCGACCACGCCGCTGCCGCCGTCGACCAGCACGCCGAAGAACTGGCCCTCACCGAGGACGTGGAAGTCCTGGCCGGGGCACAGGGCCATCTCCCAGGAGTCGACCGGGGTTCCCACCAGGTCGGCGACGTCGATCCTCAGACCCGCCACCAGGGCGAACTCCCGGTCCGGGTCGGTGGAACGCAGCACGGACAGCCGCACGGGGTGCTCCCCGACCGGCAGGGCGACCGACAGGGCCTGCCGCTCCGTGGCACCCGCCAGCCCGGAGGGATCGCAGACCAGGACCCGTCCGGTGGGCAGGGCGAGCGTCCCGATGTCGTGCACCTCGATCGTGCCCGCGCTCTTCCACTGCGCGTCCCGGTGCTCCGTCCCCGGCCGGAAGAGCTCGTCGACGCCGTCCGGGGCCAGCGGACCCGGCGGGCGCCAGGGCGCGGGTACGGAAACGGGGTCGGGCTCGACGTCGGCGTCGCTCAGCCGGACGGCCATGCCGTGCAGCCGGGGGTGCAGGGCCAGGAGCTCCTCCCACCGGCCGAACCCGGGCGCCGGGCGGCTCGCGACGGCCACGAGCTCCTCGTCGGGCCGCCGGTTGACGGTGGTGCGGTCGCCGCCGAGGTAGTCGTGGTGGTGGCTGGCCCACTCCGGTCCCATCAGCACCACGGTGGTCAGGGTGAGCCTCCGGTCCGCGTCGGCGCCCTCCGCGGCGGGGTCCGGCCAGCGTCGGCTGTGGGTGAGCGTGAGGCCGTCCTCCTCCCCGCGCGCGTAGCGGTGGTGGGTGCGCCGCTCGCCGTCGGCGTCGAACAGCCAGACCCCGCAGTGGTCGTGCGACCAGGCGATCTCCAGCAGGACGAGCGGATCGCCCCCGGGATCGCGGACGAGGACGGCGTACTGCTCACCGGCCTCGTCGCGCTCCCGGGCGGTGTCCGGGCTCAGCAGGCCCACGGGACGGGCGGCTGCGGGGTCCCAGCCCTCGCAGTAGACGACGCGGCAGAGGGCGGGGGACGCCGGTGAGGGCACAGGGGTTCTCCGATACTTCGCGGGGGTGTGCCAGTGGAACCTATCGCCCTCCTGCGACACGGACGGCCGGGGGCGGCACCGGCCACCTCGTGACCGGTGGCGGCCGTGTCCGTTCCGCGTGCCCCCTGCGCGCGACGCCCGTGTCGTGCCCGCCTCCGTGTCGATTTCCCGAAACCGCCGTGCTCGGCCGAGGCCGACCGCTAGAACTGGGAGCACCGAACCGCAGCAAGCCTCAGGGAGAGGGCATGGCACGCCGCGCACCGTCGCATCGGGTCCACCGACTCATGATCGTCCTCGACGACACCGAACCTCCGGTCTGGCGCCGTGTCGACGTGCCCTCCGTCACCCGCCTCGACGGTCTGCACGCGATCATCCAGGCGGTCATGGGCTGGAACAGCGAGCACCTGCACATCTTCGAGTTCGGCGGACGGCGCTACAGCGACCGGTCCGAGGACTACCACGGGTTCGGCCCGCCCGACCGCGACGAGCGCGCGGTCAGGGTCGGCGACGTCCTGCGGCGCACCGGTTCCCAGGGCACCTACACCTACGACCTCGGCGGCGAATGGCGGCACGTCATCACCGTCGAGGACGTCGGCGACCCCCAGGCCGACACCGCCTACCCCCGGTTCCTGGACGGCCACGGCGGCTGCCCGCCCGAGGACTGCGGCGGCGCCGAGGGGTACGAACACCTGCGCCGCCTGCGCGACCACCCCGAGGAGATCCAGGACGGGCCCCAGGACGAGGCCGAGGAACAGCGGGCCTGGGTGCGGCTGCTCGTCCCCGACGACCTCGATACCGACAGGCTCCGCGAGGGCCTTCGGAGGAGGGTCGGGGCGCTGCCCCTGACCGACCCCGCCGACGAGGCCGCACGCGCCGACCCCGCGCGGCCGGTGGTGCTGCCCCCGGAGGACGAGCTCGCCCGCGCCGCCCTGGACGCACCGCTGTTCCGCGGCGCCGTCCGGCTGGCCCGGTGGACCGCCCCGAGCCGGAAACTGACCGGCACCGGGGTGCCCCGGCCCGGCGAGGCCCGTGCGGCGGTCGAGGAACTTGGCCTGTGGCCGGTGGACTCCGAGGAGGAGGCCGCCGCACGCGCCGAGCGTCTGCGGCACGTCCGTTCGGCCAGGGACCTCCTCGACTTCCTGCTTCCGTGGGAGGCCGCCGTCGAACTGGGCCTGGTCCGGTTGCGGTCCACCACCGCGCGTCCCAGCGACGCGGTCCAGGGGCTGGAGGAGGATCCCGAACGGGTGCTGGGCCTGTGGACGGACCTGTTCGAGTCGGCCGTCGACGGCCCGCCCGTCCCCGACGGGTACTACGGCTCGGGGATCGACAGGTCCGACGTCCTTCCCCCGACCCTGCGCTCCCTCTACGAGGCGCCCGACGGCACCGGTCTCCCGATCGGTGAGCTGGCGCGGGCCCTGGTCCCCCAGGAGAACGGGGTGAGCGCCTTCCCCGCCCCGGAGGCGGAGAGGTGGGAGGGTCTCATGACCGAGATCCTCTACGACGCGGTGCACGAACTCGCCGAGATCGGCGCGGTGCGCCTGACCGACCGCACTCCCCCGCGGCTCACCGCCCTCTACCACCCCGGACACATCCGGTCGCCGATCCCCGACCAGGACGAGGAGGAGGCCGCGCACGCCAGCGGGACGATCGACTGCTCGATCGCGCTCACCCCGCTGGGCCGGTTCGGGACCCGGGAACTCCTGCTCGGCCTGGGGGTCCCGGCTCCGCTCAGCGGCTCCCTGGCCGCGGCCGGGGCGGACGAACTCCTCGACGCGCTGGCGGCGCTGCCCCGGGAGTACCACGCCGCCGAGGTCATGCCGTGGGCGGCCAACCGCACGGCGGAGGAGGCGGTGCGGGAGATCGCGGAGGCCGCCGCGGCGCCCACCGGCCGGGGCGCCGCGCGCCGCGCCCTGGGCGCGATGGTGGTCAACTCGCTGGGTGAGCGGACCGCGCCCGCGCTGCGCGCCCTGCTCGGATCGGACCGGCCGACCATGGTCGGCATGGCCGCCAGCGCGCTGCTCAGTTCCGACGCGCTCACCGGTGAGGAGGGGCGGCGGATGTTCACCGAGCACGGTCCGTGGATGGTCATCGACACCGTCGCGGGACCGATGGAGCTGGGCGAGTACCAGGTCAGCACGTTGTTCGCGCTCAACGAGGAGTCGGACGGAGGGTCCATCGGGCGGATGGTGCTCGAAACCGCCGACGAGCTGTGGCGGGTGGAGCACCCCCAGGCCGTCCCGGCGCTGGAGACCCTGGGGCGGCTGCACCCGGACAAGCGGGTGGCCAAGGCGGCGCGGCGGGCCGCCCACAAGGCCCGCAGCCGGGGGTGAGGCGTGGGGCCGGTAGGGCCCAGGAGGAACAGGGGCTCCGGGCGGTACGACCGCCGCCCGGGCCTTCGGGCTGACGACAGGTGGAGGTCGCATCCGGGCGACCCTGTGGTGGTCTCCTCGCGACCGCCGTTCAGGAGCGAACCGGCCCGCGCCTACCGGCCCAACCGCGTCACCTCGACCCCAACTCCGCGGTTTGCGTTGTGCGCCCGGACCACGACGCCGCGCTGAGTTCTGATGCTTCTTCGGCCCGGGATCGTGCGTCCACCAGCCGCCTCCGCTACGCGATGGCCTTCCCCGACTTCACCATCGGCCCGCACCCTCCGGGAAGAGACACCCGCCGCACCGCACGGTGACGCTGCCCTCTCCCTCGTCATCCTCCCGAGAGCGTCGGGGCGGAAGGCAGCGGTGACGTGTGGCCGCTTCCGGCCATCTGCGGTCATCAGGAGCACGGAACGCCTTTTCGGGCTACCCCGCAAACGCTGATAAGCAATCATGTCGGACATGAAGGCTTTTGTCGGCGTGACCGATCAGGACTGGGCCGAGTTCATCGCGCAGCGCCCCCAGCTGACCGAGATCAACTTCTGGCGGCCCTCGTCAGAGTCCGTCTTCGGGCGGATCGGCCTGGGCGACCTGTTCCTGTTCAAGACCCGCTATCCCCACAACAGAATCGTGGGCGGCGCCGTCTTCAGCGGTTTCGCACGTGTTCCGCTCTCCCAGGCGTGGGCCGCCTTCGGAGAGGGCAACGGCAGGCGCAGCCTCGGTGAACTGCGTGAGGCGCTCAACATGTACCGCGTGAAGGAGAAGAAACCCCCGATCCGCGCCGGCGATGACCCTCTCATCGGCTGCATCATGCTGCGCGACCCCGTCTTCTTCGCCGAAGAGGGAACCTTCCCCCCTCCCCCGGACTTCCGGAAGAACCTCGTCCAGGGGAAGGGCTACGACGGGATCGAGTCCTCCGCCCTGGCGGGCTACTTCGCCCCGATCGTCGAACGTGTGCTGTCCGCGGGCGGGGGCACCCCGGTCGAGGATGCCGCCCTCTCGACCGCCACCTGGTCATACGACGGGCCCACACGCGGCGAGAAGCGCCTCGTACGTCAGCGCCTCGGGCAGGAGGCGTTCAAACTCAGGCTCCTGGACGCCTACGAGGGCCGGTGCGCGATCACCGGGGTCGACGTGCGGCCCGCTCTGGAGGCCGCGCACATCCACCCGGTCAGCCACGGCGGTCTGCACCGGCTCGACAACGGTCTGCTGCTGCGCGCGGACGTCCACAAGCTCTTCGACCAGGGATATCTGGCGATCTCACCCTCGCTGACCGTGCAGGTGAGCCCGCACCTGCACAGACACTCCTCCAACGGGGTGAAGGAGTACACCGGCCTGGAGGGACGACCGTTGGACCTGCCCCAGGCGAAGGCCGACCAACCCGCCCCAGCCGCGCTCTCCTGGCACAGGGAAAAGGTGTTCCGGCAGGGCCCGCACGATGCGGACCGAAGCCCAACGTAGTCCGGATCCGTGCGCTCTCGTCTCCTGCCCGAAGGAACCATGTCAGGGCAGGGAGAACACGGTTCGGGCCGTCTTGGCGACGCCTCTGTCAGCCGGACTCCTCCACGAGGGTCCACACGCGCTTGAGCGGCAGGTCCTTGACGATCTCCTCGGGCAGACGGTCGTAGGTACGGAAGATCGCGTCCATGAGGTCCTTGTCCTGCCAGATCCGCAGGGTGAAGTACTGGTGCCCCATGAGCATGCGGTCGACCTCCCTGGTGACCCCGCCCCAGGCGACGAGGAGGCCGTGGTCGGCGTTGTGCTGGCCCACCGCGCCGAGCAATTGCTGGACGACGGGCGCGCCCACCGGCTTGGCCTCGCTCTTGACCTGGACGACGATGCGCGGCGACCCCAGCCCCAGCGGACCGGTCCCGGCCAGGACGTCGATGCCGCCGTCCGGACCCATGGGGGGAGTCGTGCAGTGGAAACCCTCGGCCGCCAGGACCGCCGCCACGAGGTCCTGCATCCGGTGACCGGCGAAGGTCTCGATCAGGTGGCTGCGCAGCCGGTCGGTGGCCTGCTGCTCGATGTCGAAGGCCACGGCGGTCACGTCGCTGGTCTCGCCCTCGTCGGCGTCGCCGTTCGGTTCGGCACCCGGCACGATCCCCTTCCCCGTACGCGCCCCGGGGTCGCTCCCCCGCCGGGCGACCTGGTCGATCCGCCACGCGCCGTCGTTGCGCCTGACCTGGCAGACGGTGAGAAAGGCACCGAGCGAGTACAGCAGGTCCTGGCGGACCGCGGAGCGGGGGACGTCGTCACGCAGCCACTCGACCCGGCGCACGTGGCGGCATCCGGACTCGTTCGCAGAGCGGTACTCGTAGTCGCCCGTGACCCGGCCGACGGCGATCGCCGACCGGGTCTTGAGCGGAAGCACGATGAGGTCGCCCAGCTGGATACGGGAGCGGAACGCCCAGAGCTGGGCCGCCAGGGTACGCAGCCGGTTCTCCCCGTCCGTCGGGAAGGCGCGGGAGAGGAGCTGGAAGACGTCCTCACGGGAGCCCGCGGGGCAAAGGTCGGGGACGCCCGTGAAACTGACGGCGGCGCAGCCGTTCTCCAGGGCCCACGACTCCCACTCGCCCTTGGACCCGGCCCGGACGATCCATGCCCTCATATACGCTCCCGTGTCGGTGCTCGGCCCCAAAGGTCTACCACGCGACACCTGTGTGGGGACGCGGTTCGGGCGAGCCCAACGGGTGCTAGGACGCGGGGCCGCCCCGGTCCGGAACCGGCCTCAGGACTTCCTGCCCCCACAGCCAGCCGGGTTCCAGGTTGACCCCGAGCGTCCCACCCAGGGTGTCCAGTACCAGCGGGCGGAGAGCGCACTGGGCGACCCTGGGGTGCCCGCCGGTATCGGGGCAGATGAGCACCGCGAGGACGCGTGAGCCCAGGGCCAGGGATCGCGGATCGGCGTCGAAGAGCCATCGGAAACACGCGCAGAGGGATCCGAGGGCGACCACGGCCAGTTCCGTCCGCGCCCGGTCCCAGGAAGGAACATCCCAGCCCTGGAACAACGCGTCCCGGGCGGCCTGCGGCACCCGGTCGAGTTGGTCGGCGCCCAGGTCGAGCGCCCTCGCGATCTCCACGAGCAGGTCGCACCAGAAGTGGCCGACGATCGCCTTTCCGACATCGGCGAACGCGGGATCGGTCGCGGCGCGCCGCGAGGCGTACCGGCGCAGGTCCCGGTCGAAGACCTCGCCGTGGAGTCCGGCTCCGAGTTCACCGATCCGCTTCCGTGTCGCCGCCTCGTCCGCGAGCCAGGCGACCAGGGCGGCGAGGACCACGGTTCCCCCGGCCCGCTGGAGGTACAGGGCGGGCGCCCTGCGACCGTTGTCCCTGTGCCGCCTCCTCCGCTCCCACCACAACCGTTCGGCGGCCTCACCCAGATCCCTGATCGTCTCCGGGTCTCCCCCCGCACGCGCGAGATGGCCGGGCCATCCGTGTCGGCTTCCTCCGCAGGCGGTGCAGACACACCTGGGCCTGGTCGCCAGTTCACACCGTTCACTGTGACGCACGAAACCTCCGCGGGGGTGGCGGTGAATCGAACACACCGCCACCCACAGTGACCCCACGGAGGTGGAACCCGGTACCCCGGATGCGGTCAGTCTGCGGTGTCCGGTCGGAGAGGGTTCCCTGACCGCGAGGGGACGTGTGGGGAGGTGTCGGCCTTGCGCGATGACGTCCAGGACGAGCCCGGTGGCCGGGCTCGGGCGGGAACACGGCGATGGCCGCGCACGCCTGTCCGTCGTGCGCGGCCATCGCGTCGCGGCCCCTCGCCGTGGCGAGCGGACCCGTCAGGCGGTGGAACCGTCGTCGGTGCGCATCCAGACGGTGCGCTGGGGGAACGGAATCTCGATTCCCGCGGCGTCCAGGGACGCCTTCACGCGGCGGCGCAGTTCACGGGTCACGGCCCACTGCTCAAGCGGAACGGTCTTGACGACGAAGCGCACGACGACGCCGTCCGCGTCCAGCGACTGCACACCCCAGATCGACGGGTCCTCCAGGAGGACGCCCTCGAACTGCGGGTCCTTGCGCATGCTGCGGCCGGTCTCCTCCAAGGCCTCGTAGACCTTCTCCAGGTTGGACTCGTAGGACACGGAGACGTCGAGGACGGCGCGGGCCCAGTCCTGGCTGTCGTTGCGCACCCGCTGGATCTCACCGTTGCGGATGTGCCACAGGCCGCCGTTGATGTCGCGGACCTGGGTGAGCCGCAGACCCACGCTCTCGACCGTGCCGACCGCCTCGCCGAGGTCGACGACGTCACCGACGCCGTACTGGTCCTCGATCATGATGAGCATGCCGGCCAGGTAGTCGGCCACCAGGCTCTGGGCGCCGAAGCCGATCGCCAGGCCGACCACGCCCGCGCTGGCCAGCAGGGGGCCGAGGGCGATGCCGACCTGGTCGAGGACCATCGCCAGGGCCGTTCCCACGACGACGATGGTCGTGAAGCTGCTGAGCACCGAACCGATGGTGCGGGCCCGCTGCTGGCGCCTCTCGCTGGCCCGGGACGCGTCGCGCTGGAGGACCGCGGGTCCCCGGGCGGAGCGGTTGGGCGCGTTCTCCCCTTCGGAGGGCTGCAGGAGGCGTTCCACGGCGCGGGAGATCGCGCGCCTGGCCACCGCCCGGACGATCAGCGCGCCGATGATGATGAGGAGGATCCGCAGGGGGACGCCGACCAGCAGATCGAGGTTGTCCTGAAACCATCCGGGGACGGCGGCCGCCTGCTCGACGGCTTCACTGTTCACTTTGATGCTCCACTGGGTTGGACGGACATAGGCGACGATCGACGTAGAACGTACTTGTGGTTCTCCGCACAGGTCAAAGCCGGTGAAGCGCAGCTCTGTGTCGTCACCGGGATCGCAGCCGTTCAGAGGCGGACCGGGGCTCGTTCGAGGAGACGTGCGAGGGATTCGGGCTCGGGAGCCTCAACAAGGCCGCTGGGGCCCGCGATCCAGTAGGAGAGCGTGGACTCCCCGAACCAGATGAGCAGGTGCGGGTGGCGGGCCTGGAGGGAGGCCGCACGCAGGTGTTCGCGGGCGAACTCCGCGCGGTGGCCACCGAGGCGCGGCAGCCGTGCCGCGCGACCGCGACGGCAGGAGGGGTGCGCGCAGGACAGGCAGAGCGGGCCGGGGACCGCGCCGGATCGGGCGGAGGAGTCGGGGAAAACGTCGACGGGTGGGCGGGGTGCGGGGATAGGATGCGTCATCGATCCTGCTTTCTCACTTTGGTCAGTTGGAAACAGGGATTGGTGGGCCCGGAAGAGCGCGGCATCGCTCTCCCGGGCCTCTGTCGGTTCTGTCGTGATGACTGGCGGCCGAGGAGCCGGGGTGTCCTGCTACCGCGGGTCGTTCCAGTGGCTTCCGGCGAGGTCGTAGGCGAGGAAGAACCACACCTGCCGGTGTCCGGTGAAGCCGTTGTCACCCCAGTCGGTGGCCAGGGCGTCGACCAGGGCCAGGCCGCGCCCGGATTCGGCGTCGGGGTCGAGCCCTGCGGAGTCGGCGACCAGGTGGTGGCTGCCCGCCTTGTCCCGGGTGTGGGCTCGCCTGGCTCCCTCGTCGCGACAGGTGAGGTGGAGGCCGTCGCGGCGGCGCACGCACCGCAGCGTGTAGAACCCGAACCGCTCCCCCGACCTGGAGTGGCACAGCGCGTTGTTGGCGAGCTCGGACCCGAGCAGAGTGAACACGAAGCGGTAGTCCTCGTCCCGCCCGGCGGCGCAGGCGTTGAGGAACGCACGGACCAGCGGCATGTACTGGGGCGAGGAGCCGAAGTCGTAGCGGCGGGTGCGGTAGTGGGGGCGGCCGGACCGGTGGTTGAAGTAGTGGCGGCAGCGGGGCGGGACGAGCTCGCTGAGGGAGACGGTGATCTCCGGCAGCACGGGCATGGGGGCGGTTGCGGGCATGACGAACAGACTCCTTGCGTGCGTGGAGCGGACGGGGGTTCGGTGTGCCCGCAGGGGTGAGACCTTCGCGTTTCCCGGGCAGCGGGAAGGGGCACGGCGTAGCCTGACCAGCACCAACATCGTTGACGCTCAGTGAGATGCCGATCACTGGCCACGCATCCATCATGTGACAGAGATTCTCCAAGGTCAAGCTTTCTAGAGAATCTCCATAACGCCTTGGTAGGTTTGCCCTATGAAGCGCTCCTTCAGCCCCACCATCAGGCGTCGACGCCTCGCCCGCATCCTGCGCGACCTCAGGGAGGCATCCGGAGACACGCTTGACATCGCTGCGAAGAAGTCAGGCGTCCCACGCGCAACCCTCGGCAAGATGGAAACCGCTGGCCTCAAACGCATCCGCCCTGCACATCTCGATGCGCTCGCCAAGCTCTATGCAGTGGACAAGGACGCGTGGGAGAGCATGCACCAGCTCGCCAAGGACGCATCCGAACCGGGCTGGTGGTCCAAGTACAAGGACGTCTTCAACTCCAGCGGGCTCCCGTCCTTCGAGGTCGAAGCCTCCTTCATCCGCACCTACGAGGCCCAGGTCATCCCCGGCCTATTGCAGATCCCTGACTACACTCGCGCGGTGTTCATGGGAGCGAACGCCTACTCAGAAGAGCGCATCCAGCGCCACATCCAAGCACGCATGGAGCGGCAGGAGATCCTGGAGCGGCTACACCCTCCCGAGTACGCGGCGATTATCGACGAGGCCGCGCTCCGCCGCCATGCGGGCGGGATCGAAACCATGCGGACACAGCTTGAGCACCTCATACACATGGCGACCAGGGCCAACATCGCCATTCAGATTCTGCCGTTCTCCGCAGGCATGCACGCTGCCAACCTCGGAAGCTTTCAGATCATGGAGTTTCCCGAGCCCAGCGATCCCACTATCGGGTACGCCGAGACTCCCACCTCGACCCTGTTCGTGGAGGGCACCGACGAGATACGCCGCTACGATGCCATGTGGCGTGAGGCCAGCAGCGCGGCGCTCACTGTGGCCCAGTCCGTAGACTTTATTCGCGATGTGGTCGCATCACTAGAAGGTGGATCGTGACAGAGCTAGTGTTCCGGAAGAGCAGCTACAGCGGCGCAGGAGAGAACTGTGTAGAAGTCGCGCACATCCCCACGGGCTTCCGGAAGAGCAGCTACAGCGGGCAGGCCCCGAACTGCGTCGAGGTCGCCGACCTGCCCTGCGGTGCGGCCGTCCGGGACTCGAAGAACCCCGCCAAGGGCCACATCCCGTTCCCCGCCCGCGAGTGGGACGCCTTCCTCACCGCTGCCCGCCGCTGACCTCCGCTGACAAACACCAACGGCCCCGGCTTCCCTTCCGAAACCGGGGCCGCCGCACGTCTACCCCGACGCGACCGGGCGGATCCTCTCCAGGTACTCCGGCACCGACTCCCCCGGATCCTCCGCGACCCGGTCCAGCTCACCGGTCAACAGGTCCGCATCCGCCTGCCCCAGCCTCAGCAGAGGCCGACGCAGCCGGATCGCCCACGCACCGGCCCGTGTGTCGGGAAACGCCTCCAGCCGAGACAGGAGTGGTACCAACTCCACCCCCGTCCGGTACGGAGCGACCTTCTCCACCCGGAGGTCGCAGCCGCGGGTGAAGTCCCGTCCGGCGATGGTCACCGGCTCCTCGTACTCCCGCACCGGCGAGGTGACCTCCGCCAGACCGATCAGCCTCGTCCGGTCCCGCGTGGGGTTGTGCCAGCATCCCCGGGTCGTGAGCAGGATCAGTTGATCGCCCACGCCCAACCGTTCCACCTCTCGGCGCCGTCGCGCCGGAAAGGCCATCAGCGAGTTCCGCAGCACCCACGCCACGGCCTCGCGCTCGCTGAGGATCAACAGGTACGTGCTGACGGGATCAGGTTCTGTGTTCATGCCCGCACCAGAATCGCACACCGGAACCCCTGAGCGGCCCTCACTGACGACCGCTCCGGCCGGGTGTCCCGTCCTCACGAGGCCACCTGACCGGAGCGGTCGTCACCGCCGTACCCGGACCGCTACAGCAGCGCGCCCGGCGGCTTGAACAGCCCGTCCCCCAGCTCGGGCGACTCGTCCGCCACCCGCTTCGCGCTCGTGGCCGCCAACTCCGCCGCGTTCGGCGGCAGGAACCGGCTCGGCTCGGCGTGCCAGGACACCAGCAGCGAGTCCCGCGCACGCGTGGCCGCCACGAACAGCAGTGACCGCGCCTGCTGAAGCTCCTTGCGGTACCGGGGACCGTCCGTGTCCCTGTACCGCTCCACGTTCGCGTTGGGCACCAGCCCGTCCGCGACACCCGCGATCACCACGTGCTGGTACTCCAGCCCCTTGTACCGGTGCAGGGTGCCCACGTGCACGGACTCCTCGTGCCCCTGCGGCGGCCCCTCCGAACCGAGCGAGGCGGCGCGCACACCGGCCCGCACCAGCTCCCGCTCCACCTCGCCGACCATGTCGCGGGTGGGCACGGCCACGGCGATCGACGTCGCCCTGCCCTCCTCCTGGGCGCGTTCGCGCAGGCCGCCGACCCGCTTCACCAACGCCCCGATCTCGTCCTCCCACGTGGCCGCGCCGTGGAAGTCGGGGCGCGGCCCGCGCAGCACCGACCGGTACCCGCGCAGCGTGTCGGTGCCCTCGTCCAGGTCGTCCCAGGTCTCCTCACCCAGCAGCCCGAGCGCCGAACCCAGGATCTCCCGGGTGGTGCGGTAGCTCAGGGTCAGCCGGGAGGACCGCCCCACGATGTTGATCCCCAGGCTGCCCAGGGACACCTGGTTGCCGTAGATGCGCTGGTGGGTGTCGCCGACGAGGAAGATGTCGTCGTCCTTGCGGTCGACCATCGCGCGCAGCAGCGTCCAGTGGGCGGGGTTGAGGTCCTGGGCCTCGTCGACCACCACGTGCTCGTACCGGAACCGCAGACTGGCGTAGGACTGGTCCATCCGGTGCAGCATCTGGCCGCCGTGCTCGGCCTCGCGTCGGCGGTTCTCCGCGATCTTGTGGGCCCGGTCGGTCTCGGCCTGGGCGGCGGCCTCGGCCACCTGGCGGAAGGTCCACAGGCCCTTCTCCTGGAGGCGCATGGTGAACCGCTCGACCAGCTGCCAGATCTGCGCGCGCTGCGCGCGGCTGACCCGCTGGCCACGTCCGGCCCGGCGGGCGCGGAAGTACTCGGCGCGGGTCCGGGCCCCCTGGCCGAGGATCACCTCGCTCCACTCGGCGTTGAGGAAGTCGGCGTCCCAGTCCTGTTCCCCGAGTTCGAGCAGCATGTCCCGCCACTCGCGGAGCACCTGGGCGTCGCCGACCGTGCGGCGGCGCTGGCGTCCCTGGCCGGACTCGTTGACGATCCGGGAGGCCAGCTGGTCGATGTTGACCACGTCGACCCGGTCCAGGAGCTGGGGTCCGCCCAGTTCGCTCAGGCGGGAGCGCAGGTCGGCGGCGAGGTTCTTGTTGAACGTGGTCAGCAGGACGGGCTTGGTGACGCCGGGGCCGAGCCGGTCGACCAGGTACTTGACCCGGTGCAGGGCGACGATGGTCTTGCCGGTGCCGGGGCCGCCGCTGACCCGGGCCGGGCCCTTGTAGGTGCGGCGGACGAGCCTGCGCTGGGTGGGGTGGAGGAAGACCTTCCACGCGGCGAAGTCGTCCTCCAGGATGACCTGGAGATCGGTGTCGGAGGTGGTGACCCGGGTGGCGGGGCGGGCCAGGGCCGCGGAGTAGTCGGTGGTGTCGACCGGTTCGGCGGCGGCGACGGGTCGGGTGACCTCGTCCATGACCTCGTCGTAGCCTCGGCCGTCCGCGAGGGCGAGCAGGACCTCCTCGGTGTGCCGGGGGGCGTACTCGACCAGGCCGAGGAGCCGGGTCTCGGTGGTGATCGACAGCGCGAGGGAGACCAGACCGTCCGCGACGCCCAGGTCGCGGAGCTGGTCGGCGGTGTAGTCGGCCAGCAGGGGTCGGGGCCGCGGCTCGGCGGACTCGGGCTCCGCTTCGGCCGCCGGTTCCTCGGGCCGGGCCGGGGCGGCCTGGACGGGAGCGGGCTCCTCGGCCGGTTCGGGTCCGGTCGCCTCGGCCGAGGCGACGAGGTCGAAGATCTCCAGGGCACCGGTCACCTGGTTGATCTCGAACCGGAACCGCTCCAGGTGCTCGTAGACCTGCCCTCGGGGGCGCAGGGCCACCAGGATGTAGTCCTGCCCGCCGACGTGGAACAGGATCGCCCGGTAGTCGTCGGTGACCCGTGCGGAGAACAGCCGGTCGTGGCCCTTGAGCGCCTTGAAGCGGAGCCCGGGGGCGTCGGGGTTCTCCCGGAACTTGTACTGGAAGTCGTACAGCGCGCCCTTGACGTTGCGCGGGAGCTTGCGGATCTCCTTGTCCGCCTTGTCGAGCAGCCTCAGTGTGGCCTTGTCCTGCACGCTCATCCCCTCGCACTCGTCTCGTCGTCAGCGGCCAGTATGCGGACCAGTTCGGACACGTCCCACCGGGCGGCCTCGGCCACCTGCCAGCCGTCCTGGGCGTAGGCGGCCTCTCCCCGCTCCTTGTCGGTGGGGTTGCCGTGGATCTCCGCCGACAGCACCACCGCCACCTTGTGGTCGGGCCAGGCGAGTTCGGCGGGCCACAACCCGCCGCCCAGCTCGTAGCCGACCTCGGGGGCGGGCACGCCGCGGTCGGCGAGTTTCCTGGCCAGGCTGTTCAGGCCGGGCTCCTCCGGGTCCATGAGCTCGTTGACCTGGACCCAGGCGGGGTCGATGGTGATCTCCACCGCGGGTTCGCCGGTATCGGTGCCGGCCCCGGACGCCGCGCTCTCGGAGATGGTCTCGACGAGGGTGGCCAGCCCCTCCTCCAGCTCGCTGGACTGGGCGCGGGTGCTGACGAGGGTGTCGCCGAACAGCTCCTCGGTGACGTCGTCGTCCATCGGCTGCCGGGCGATCGTGTCGTCGAGTCCGTCCCCGCCGACCGCCGACAGCACGGACACGTCGAGCCGGTCCAGGGCGCTGAGCGCGAACTGTCCTCCGTCGCCGCCCTCCGCGGCGAGGAACTGCACGAGGTTGCCCCAGTACAGCCACGCCTTCCACCGCTGCCTGTGCGCGTCGAGGTCGGCGGTGAGCGCCTCCGGCCGGTCGTCGAGGACCGTGAAGGCACTCAGAGCGACCTCCTTGTCCTGGCGGGCCATGACCACCAGTGCGCACCCGGCGTCGTCGGTGCCTCGCACCAGAGCGCACCCCTTCCCGGGCAGCGGCCCCGGCATCGGTTCACCGCGCAGCACGGGGACGATGTGCGGGACGACGTCGATCGCTCCGCCGCGCGTGTTCTCCGTCCCGGGCTTGCGCATGATCCCGGAGACGGCCATCTCGACCCGCTTCCTCCACGCCTCTCGGTCAGGGGCGCCGAGATAGCAGAACAGGGCTTCGGCCGGGCTGTTCCACACCACCGACGCCAGTTCCTCGGGGTCGCCGCCGCGCTTGCGGTAGGCCTCCCGCAGCGGTTTGCGCACGTTGAGGCCGTACGGCGGCCAGACCGGGTGTTTGACGTCCTTCTTGTCCAGGTGGTCCAGGTCGTCCCAGGTGAGCTGGAAGACGGTGATGCCGTGGGCACGCAGGCGGGCGCGCTTGTCGGCGTCGTCGGCGATCCGGTTGTGCTCGGGGGAGGCGTGGTAGGTGTAGCCGTCCAGGTACACGGCCACCTGTTCGCCGCTGGTGTCCAGTCGGCGGAAGACCACGTCGGGTCGGGTGAACTTGATGGTGTTCTGGAACAGCACCTGCCAGCCGACGACGTCGCCGTCCGGGCCGACCAGGCGCAGGGTGCCGGTGCGGCGGCCGTCGACCCTGCCGCCGAGTTCGAACGAGCGGCCGGAGCCGGGCACCCTGGCCCATCGCTGGAGCGCGCTGAGGAAGCGCGCCTCCAGTTCGCTCTCGACCTGGTCCCAGAGCGAGATGTCGTCGGTGCGGGCGATGCTGTCGGTCCGCCAGTCCTGGAGGAGGTCGTCGAGCATCTCCTCGGCCAGCGCCCGGTCGGCGTAGGGGAAGCCCCGGTCGTTGACGTGGGCGAGCAGGCAGCGGTGGCAGGCCGCCCGGCCCTCGCTCTCCTTGCAGGGGCACTCGGCGACGACCCGGTGGGCGGCGGTGAGGATCTCGCGGATGCCGTCGGCCCCCGAGCGCGGGTTGAGGTAGCCGCTGCCGCCGGGCAGGGTGTCGTGGATGACCAGGTAGCGGCGCTGGTGGCCGGTCTCCCGGTCGGGCATGGTCGCGATGGTGGCGTCCAGGTGGTCGAGGGACCCGCCGTAGACGCGCGCGAACCCGGCCATGAGCGCGGCCTTGAAGCTGACGATCCGCTCGTCGGTGTGCACGGTGGCCACCGGCAGCAGGATGCGCAGCGCCTCGGTGCGCAGGGTGTGGGCGAGGACGATCCGCTCGTGCTCGACCCCGTCGCCCCGGCGCTGGGGGCACCACGGCCGGTGGTAGCCGGGCCGGGCGTCGTAGGAGCTGCCGAGCAGGTCGCTGACGGCCTCGCGGGGCTCGTCGGCGGTGGCGCCGCCGCAGGCGCGGCACACGTGGAACGGGGTGGGGATGACCTCGTTGCCCGCGAAGGTGGTGGTGGCGGTCCGGTTCATGCGCAGCGCGCCCAGGTTGAACCGCCGGATCACGGCCTCGCGGGTGAACTCCACACCGAACACGCGGCCCGCGTGCCGCCAGGCCCCGGGGGCGATCGCCTCGTCGGGGATGTCCACGGCGGTGACGGTCTCGTAGTAGACGCGCTGGCGTTCGTCGTGCTCGTCGCGGATGAGGGCGTCCTCGCGCCGGTCGCGCGCGTAGACGCGGGTGGGCTCCAGCACCCGGTACAGGCTGCCCCGGTCGGCGATGACGGGGTTGTCGCAGCGCGGGCAGGGCGAGGTGTCCGCCGCCGCGTTGGAGGTGCGCACATACCCGCAGGCGGGGCAGACCCGCCAGTCCCGCCAGGCGGGTCGGTGCATGGAGCCGATGTCGAGGCCGTTGACCTCGTGCCGGTAGCCGCGCACGTAGTAGTAGTTGCCGGGGGCGAAGTCGGTGAGGGCGCGCACGGCGGGGCGCCGGTACTCGCGCACCTCGCTGCGGAACTCGCGGTCGCCCTCAGCGCTGCGCTCGTCCCAGGTGAGGGTGGCCTCCAGTTCGGTGGCGCTGTCGACGAGGGAGTAGTTGGGCAGCAGTCCGAGGTCGATCAGCGCGCCGTGGGCGCTGGTGCGGCCGATCTCGCCGATGCGCTTCTGCACGGCGGAGCGTTCGGCGCGCAGGGCGCGCTTGCGGCGCTTCTGCTCGGGGTCGGAGTCGATGAGGGCGTCGATGGAGGCGCTGACGGTCTCGACGCGTTCGCGCAGGTCGCGGAGGCGTTCGGCCCAGACCTCCTCGATCCGGGCGACGGCCTCCTTCAACCCGACGGCGGCGTAGTGGCGCAGCTGGTTGGCGGCGTCGTCGTCCACGCCCCGCCCGGCCCCGTCGAACAGGTCGAGGAAACCGGCGACGAACCGGTCGCCGTGGGCGAGGGCGCTCTCGGTGAAACCGCGCAGCCAGCCCACGTCGCCGAAGAGGTCGGCGGCGCGGCCGGGCAGGGCGGGCACCCCGGGGAGTTCGCCGCGGGCGGCGAGGTCGAGCAGGTGGGCGGCGTACTGGCGGCGCAGGATCTCGACGGCGGAGGGAAAGCTGCCGGGCGGGGCGATCTGCCCCGCGATCATGTCGAGGGGCTCCTCCAGGTAGTAGCGTTCGCGGGCGCGCCGACCGACGAGGGTGAGCAGGAAGGCGTTGCCGGAGCGGCGTCCGGCGCGACCGGCGCGCTGGACGTAGTTGGCCGGTCCGGTCGGCAGCGAGCCGAGGATGACGGCGGACAGCGCGCCGATGTCGATGCCGAGTTCGAGGGTGGGCGTGGCGGACAGGACGTTGGGGTCGGTGTAGCGGGTGCCGCGCTTGAACGACTCCTCGACCCGTTCGCGCTGGGCGCGGGTGAGCTGGCCGGTGTGCTCGGCGGTGGTGACCCGGAAGGGCTCGGCCTCCCGGTAGAGGCGGCGGTAGTAGTCGTCGACGAAGCGGCGGTCCTCGTCGATGGTGAGGCGGCCGGTGCAGCGGTAGCGCGGGCAGGCGACGGCCTCCCAGTCGGCGGTCTCGTCGGGGTGGACGGTCTGGCGCCAGTTGCACACGTGGCAGCGCAGGCCGCCGCTGATGACCGCGTTCTCGTCGGCCAGGGCGCGAACCTGGACGTGGCCGGGGGTGAGCCCGTAGACGCGGGTGGAGCCGTCGTCGGCGGTGGTGCGGGTGACGACGCCCTCATCGTGGAGGAGGTCGAGGAGCCGGCCGAGGTAGCCGGTGGCCATGTCCGGCTTGACCTGGAGGCAGCGCACGGTCCAGTCCTGGTACCAGTTGCCGCGCCCGGCGATGGAGTCGAACTCGCTGCGTTCCTTGCGCTGGTCGGTGAGGAAGCGCGGGGCCGGGAGCCCGCCGCCGCCCTTGGGCTTGGGGAAGGCGGGCATGCCGTCCGGGCGCTGGCCCCAGATGGTGCGGAAGCGGCGGGTGCCGACGTTCCTGATCCAGGGCTCCAGCCAGTGGTGGCTGATGCCGCCGCGGGTGCGCAGGCGTTCGAGGAGGCCGCGCACGTAGCCGCGGAGGACGGCGGGGGCAGGCCGTCCGCCGAGCTGGGCGCCGCTGTGCTGGAGGACGTCGGCGGCCAGCTCGGCGATGTGATCGGGCCGGTCGAGATGGACCCGGGGGGCGCAGGTGCGGGTGAGTTCGAGGGTGCGGCCCTGGCGGGAGCGCAGGCCGAACTCCAGGACGGCGGTGAAGGCGAGGCGTTCGCCCACCAGGTCCCACTCGCGGGTGCCGCCTGCGGACTCCCCGGCCAGGAGGCGGTCCATGCCGGGCAGGTCGTGCATGTCCGGGGGGACGACGCAGGCCAGGTAGGCGGGGTCGGCGGCGCGTTCGACGGTGTCGGCGATGAGGTCGTTGAGGTCGACCGGGGTGCCGTCGGTTGGGAGTTGGGAGGCGAGGAGGGAGCGGGCGGAGAAGGTGTAGGAGCGGTTGGAGACGAACCCGGCGCGGTGGGCGGCGTCCTGCACCGAGTCGCTGAACATCAGCGTCCTGGGGGTCTCGCCGTCGTGGGCGAGCTGGCCGCCGGTGAAGAGTTCGGTGACGGCGACCGAGGCGAGCGCGGCCAGGCCGGAGCCGAGGAAGCGGGTGCCCTGGTCGGCGTCGCAGGCGGGGCAGCGGTCGCTCTCGGCGTTGCGGAAGGACTCCTTGGTGTGCGCGATGTCGGCGAGGACGAACACGCCGTCGAGGTCTCCGGCCTCGTGCTTGGCGATGTCGTCGGCGTCCACGGGGCGCACGTGCGAGCCGGAGGCGCGCAGGACGAGGGTTCCGGCGGGGTTCTGCGCGGCCTCGGCGCGGGTGGCGCGGATGAGGGGGCGCAGGTACTTCTTGCTGGCGATCGCGCTGCGGTAGATCTTGTCCGGGTCGGTGACCAGGTCGGCCGGGGAGGACTCGGGGGAGATCGCGGCCCAGCCGGAGCGTCCGCAGTGGCGGCAGTAGACGGCGGGCAGGCTGACCCGGCCGATGTTCGTGGTGGTGGTCTCCGCGCCGAGGGCGGGGAGGGTCTCGCCGTGCCAGGCGAAGGAGGGTCGGTCGGCGACGGCCCGGAGGAGGCGGGAGACGGAGCGGACCCACATGTGGGACTCGATGGTGACCAGGGGGCGGGCCTTGTCGCCGTCGGGGCCGTCGGGGTCGCGGGCGACGGAGAGCAGGGCGACGTAGCGGGCGAGGGCCTCGGCGGTGAGTTCGGGGGCGCTGCGCAGAGCGCGGCCCCAGGCGTAGGCGCCCCGGTCGGGGAGTTCGTCGAGGATGGCGGTCATGGGGGCGACCGATCCGTCCAGGATGCCGAGCACGGCCTTGGTGAGGATGTGCTGGCGGAGGAGGCCGCCGAGTTCGCGCGGGGTGAGGTCGTCGCGGCCGGTGAACTCGCGCATGATGCGGCCCATGGCTGCGGGATCGCCGTGCGGGTCGGTGATCCGGCCGACCACGACCGGGTCGGGGACGGGGAGGTCGTATTCGAGCTTGGGGATGAACTCGTCGATGGCCAGGCGGTCCTCACCGACGACCGAGTCGGGGCCGAACTCGGTGGCGAAGACGGTGGCGGCGACCTCGCGGATACGGGCTCCGGGGTCGGTGGGGGTGGTGCTGTTCGCGGCGTCCGGGCCGTCCTGGCCGAGGGTGGCGCTGGTGGCGACCGGGCAGATGTCGCCGAGCGGGCGGCCGGGGCGCGCGTTGCCGGTGGCGGCGGACAGGCGGCGCAGCAGCATGGCCACGTCGGTGCCCTGCGCGCCGTCGTAGGTGTGGAACTCGTCGACGACGACGTAGGTGAGCGCCGCGTCCTTCCACAGGGGCAGGTCCTGCTCGCGCTGGAGGAGCAGGTCGAGCATCTTGTAGTTGGTGATGAGGATGTCGGGGCGCTGGCGGCGGATCTGGCCCCGGGCGGTCATCACCCGGTCGTAGCCGGTCTCGGGGGTGTCGCCGATGTAGAGGCCCACGGTGACCTGGGAGAGGGCGGGGTCGGCGAGGTAGTCGTTGAGCCGCTGGGCCTGGTCGGTGGCCAGGGCGTTCATCGGGTAAAGCAGGACGGCCTTGATGCCGGTGTTGCCGTTGGCGCGTTCGCGACGGCAGTGGTCCAGGAGCGGGATGAGGAAGGACTCGGTCTTGCCGGAGCCGGTGCCCGTGGTGATGAGGGTGGGTTCGGCGGGGCCGTGGAGGGTGGAGAGGCGCTCCCAGGCTTTGGCCTGGTGGAGGAAGGGCGTGAAGGCGGCCGGGCGCCATTCCAGGTGTTCCTGCCACCCGTCGTCGGAAGTACGGAAGGGCGTGCGGACGCGCAGGTAGGGGCCACGGAAGATGCCCTGGACGGGGTCGTTGAAGAAGGCTTCCAGGCCTTCGCGGACGGGTTCGTCAGCGAGCGCGAAGGTGGTGGAGAGGTACTGGGTGATGTTGCGGCGTACCTCGGCGGCGGCGAGCGTGGGCTGCATGGCGATCAGACCTCCCCGTCCCAGGTGCCGTCGCGCTTGGCGCGCTCGACGATCTCGGTGAAGTGGGCGTGGGCCTCGCGGTACTCGCGTTCCCGGTCGGCCTTGTAGAAGGGCGCGGAGTAGCCCTCGGGGATGTCGGCGGGGTTGTTGGTCTCCAGGTACTTCTGGAGCTGAAGGAAGTCTTCCTTCGTCTGACCGTGGCCGAACGCATAGCTGTTCTGAGCAATCCTTCGGCCAGCGGAGTCGAACCACATCTTGGCTTCGCGTTCCATCAGCACCGGATATCGGGCTCGGTAGATCGCAGTGAGATGGTCCTCGGCCATACCAAGCCAGACGGAGACAAGGGCGTCGAGCTCGACGAGGGCCGCGCGCCGCTCCCGATCAGTGCGCAGGGGTGTGCTGTACTCCCAGTCGGAGCTCTCTGCCCCCAAAGGCAAAATCCCGGGCCGGCACACAGCCCAAGTCTCATTCCCCCAAGACTCGTTGTGAAGCTCGCTCCAGAGGGATGCATACGCGTTCGTGAGGCAGTTGAGCCTCATGGTACGCACAAGAAGTGCGGTTTCGAGAGGGTGTCCAGATGCGGGCGCTGGCATCTTATTCGCCTCAGCCACCTGGAGGTGTGAACGACCAGTGATGCGCAGCAGGTAGTCCAGTGGGAGTGAGGCCCAGAAACCGGAATTTAGAACCGTTATTCTGTTGTCCTGAACTTGCATCGAGTTAACAGCGTGCACATGTGTGAGACCAGAAGGAATCACCGAAGCAAAGAGGCTCCGCTCTGTGTTGAACGGAATCATACATCGCCAAGCAAGCCGGAAACGGTTGTCCTCAAATCCTGATAGCTGCACCCCTTCGACCCGCTCAGCTTGAATACGAAGATCTGACATTTGGTAGTTCGCATCAGGAACCACATCTTCAGGAAGGACAGTAAGATCCCAGGAGGACCAATCCTGGTTATTCTTACAAGGATTGTTTGGATACTTAGAGAAGGGGTTTGCCAAACCAAAATGAGGCCCTTGAAGGACAAGTTGCTTGAGTGATTCAACTGGCCCAGTTTCCCGCCAGATCAGCCCTTCCCTCTTCGCATTCGCTTCATGCAAACCACTAGAAATCAGTGGTTCATCCGATTCCAGTCGATGCCTGTATGCCCCAAGCACAGCAACAGCCCCCGACTCTGCCGTAGTCACCGGATACAGCATTGGGTTTCTTTGGGCTTGATCTCCATCGCGTGCAGCCAGCCTCCCCCAGGCCTCCAACAGAGGTTCATCAACGCGAATGACACGTGCCGCGTGGGGCCTGAGATCCCAGGAACCTTCAAATCTCGCCGTGGGTACCTCCCCTTTACCGTCATGCGCCAGAGAAGGAATAACCACCGAGGATGCATACAGCCAGTGGAGACTCTTAAACTTGATCGGTCCAGCCAAGCCGTAAATATGAACACCGAACTCAGTATTACGACTCACCGGATTCTCAAAGGCCCAGTTTCCTACGTTCACGAAGTGGGCATGCACCCTGAGGCGCCGATAGGCCGAAGAACGAAGAGCCCCTTCCCTTGTTCCCCCAAGGTGAGTGTCGGGATGCACAAGACCAGAGATCCCCACGTTAGAAAGATTTCCCCACACACGACACATGAAAGCACGGTAAAGGTCCGGCTGCGTTCCCAACAAAAGACGGTATGTCGCTACACTCGACAGGAACTCACTCAAAGCAGCCACGCCAGAAAGCTCTTCGAGAAAATAATCCAGCTGGGCAAGCGATTGCAGTCGCCCTGCTTTCCTTTCCCGTTTCACCTCGATCGCAGAGTTGGCCGAAAGTTTAAACCAGGGATCAATCTCCGCAAGGGCTCCATCTTCGTCCCAACTGGGCCGAACCCAAGGCGGATTCCCTACCTGAATATCGAAACCACCGCTGTTCGTGAAGAGGTGTGCAAACTGGAGCTCCCAGTGGAAGAAGCCGTGCTGCTCAGCCAGGCGCTCGACCTCGCGCAGCCATGGGAAGGTCTCACCCAAGCGCAGTTCACCCTTCATCCCCATGAGGTCGGGGATCGTGTCCTCTGCATCGTCGAGATCTGACAGAGTCTCGATCTCTCCGAACAGCGAATCAGCCGGGATGTCGTGAGTCCCCAGTAGAGCCTCAGCAAACTTGATCCAGCTCTCTACCTCGGACAGCGGCAGACTCTCCCGCGCCGCGCCAAAGAGCGAACCGTCGCCCCCGACCCCACTGACCTCCAGCGTGTTGCCCAGCCGCTCATAATGCTCATCGCTGCCATCGAGCATCCCGGCTTGCTGCACCGGCCAGAACCACAGCGCGCACCACGCGTCCATCAGCGTCTTGAGCCGCCAGTACGGAGTGCCCTTCTCCGTCAGGTTCGCCAACACTTCCTCACGTGGGATCGCGTTCGCGGGCTGGTCGATCCAGTCAGCCCCGTACACGTCCACATGCCGACTGATCTCCCGCTCCGACAGCTCCAGCCGCCGAACCACCAGCCCCCACAGGAACTCGGCACGCCTCGACAAGGCCTGCAATCGGTCGAATTGAGAAGGCTTCTGGTTCTTCCCACGGCCCGGTCGTTTCTGTGAGGGTGTCTTGCGCATCGCGCGCCGCCACGCGGCCAGCTTCGCCGTGTCCTCCGGCGCGAGCGCCTTGGCCTCCCGCTCAGCCGCAACACTCCCCCACCCCTGCGCGGGCAGCAGGAAGTGGTGGATGTACCCCTCCGGGATCTTTCCGTCCCGGAACGGCACGTCCTCCGGCGCGGACTTGAGCCACTCGCCCTTCTTCACCGTCTCCGGCGAATACAACCTCCGCCCGGCACCGATCAGCGAGTTACCCCGCCGCAGGTGCAGACCGAACCACGGCGCCTGCAACCCCGGGTACATGACGTTCAGCCACAGCGACACCTCCGCCAGCTCCACCGCCGTGCCGTTGAGGTCCACCCCGTAGGCCCGGTGCAGCGCGATGTACGCCTTGACCTTCTGCAACTCCTCCGCGTAGCGCTCGGGGTCCAGCTCCTCGCCCTGCTCGGCCTGCGCCCGTTTGAGGTACTCGGCGGCGACCTGGTTGATCGCCTCGTTGAGGAACGCCCCCGAGCCCAGCGCGGGCTCGCAGATCGTCCACTCCAGCAGCTCCTTCGCCGGGGTGGTCGTCCCGTCCTGGTCCAACCGCTCCCGCAGGGTCAGCTGCACGGTCAACTGGGTCAGCGATTCAGGTGTGTAGTACGACGCACTGGTCTCCCGGTCGCGCCCGGCCAGCCGGTAGACGAACGACCCCGGCCGGTACTTCTTCCGCTCCTCGGTCGGGTTACCGTTCTCGTCCTTGACCCGCACCCACACCTCGTCGGCGTAGTCGTCGACCTTGGAGGCCGGAACCAGCCACGAGCCACCCGACGGGTCGCCGTTCTTGGCCGCCTCGTACAGCTCCTCCTCGGCGATGCGCCCGGTGTAGGACATCAGCCCCTCGTACACCGCGCCCAGCTGGTTGATGCCGAGTTGCGCGTAGGAGATGAACCCGCCGCGCCCCTTCCGGTTCCCGCGCGAGATCATCAGCCGCCGCAGCACCTGGTGCAGGGCCTCGTTGCGCAGCCGGGTGTCGAGCGTGCGGGCGACCGGCTCGTCCGGGTCGTCGGCGTCATCGTCGGGGTGCAGCAGGGAGGTACCGATCAACCGCGTCCGTTCGGGGTCGAACAGGTCGGCGCGCAGCGGCTCGAACCTCAAGCCCTCGCCCTCCGACACCCCCTCCGCCTGGGCCTCCTCATCCGAGAGCATCCGCCCGCGCGGGTTGTGGCCCTCGTTGACCATCCGGAACAGCAGGTCCAGCGACTGGTACAGGTGGGTGCTGCGCCGGGCCTCCTCCCCCACCAGGTCGTTGACGACCAGGTCGCCGAGCCGGGCCATGCTGTACCCGCGCACGTACGCCTCGTCGTCGGCGGGCACCACGCCCAACTCGGGCCGCGCCTCGGCGTAGAGCAGGAACAGGATCCGGTACAGGTAGCGCAGCGACTGGCGGGCCAGCTCGTCGGCGAACGACCGGTTGGACTTCGTTTCGATCCGCGCCGGGTCCGCACCCTGCTCACGCAGCCGGGCGAGCACCTCGTTGGCGATGATCTCGACCGAACGCTGGAGCCCCTCGCGCAGTTCCTTGGACACCCCCACCGCGTGCTGGCGGGAGGCGTCGACGAGCGCGGCGATGGCCTCGGTGCCGCCGTCCTCCGACGGTGTCAGCGCCTGGGCGCCGAAGAGCGCGGCGATCGTGCCGAGCTCCTCGCCCTTGTCGGCGTTGCTGCGGCCCAGGGCGATGTCCAGGCTCACCGCGAGGTAACGGCCCTCGCCCCACACCGACCGGTCGGCGAGAACAACCACACCACCCGCGAGGATCAGGATGTAACGCAGCTGCTCGTCGCGGGCGAACAACCAGGACACCAGTTTGGTGCCCTGGTCGATCCACTCGCGCGTGCCGAGCTGCACCCGGTCGAGCAGCCAGCCCGCACCGTCGGGGTCCAGGGCGGCGTCGACGTCGGGCGCCCACCCGCACTCGATCGCGGCCACGGTGGGCTCGTGCAGGGCCAGGCGGACCGGCACCGGCTCGTCGCCGTGCTCGAACAGCGACTCGACCGGCTCGTCCTTGGGGGTGAAGCCCAGCGCCGTGAGCACGTCGCGGTGCAGGGCGTGCAGCCGGTCCCGGTAGGCGTCCACCTCGGTATCGCTGAATCGACCGCCCTCGCGCACCGTCTCGACGTGGTCGGCGAAAGCGGAGCGGTCGGCGAAGTAGCGGGAGCGCAGCTGACGCAGCCCCATGCGCGGGGTCACCGGTTCGGGGCGGCGCCCCTCCTCCTTGGCGCGCGCGTTCTCCTGCTTCTCGCGCTCGGCCCAGTCCTTGAACGGCCCGTCCTTGCCCTTGAGGTTCTTGGGCAGCACCTCGGCCAGGTAGTGGGCGGAGAAGTACTCACCCCGGTTGACCAGAGAGTCGTACGCCATGATCAGTTCTCCCCCTTCACCACGGCCAGGACGCGCAACAGCGGCTCGCCCGCCGTCCGCATCCTCAGCATCAACCGCTCCTGCTCGGCGACGGTGTCGTGCACCTCGCCCTTCCTGCGCTGCGCGCGCGGATCCTCGCCCAGGCCGTCCAGGCTGAGCTGCCGCCACTGCTCCAACCGCCGCTGGGGATCGGCCAGGGCCTCCCTGATCCGGGCGTCGTACTCCTCGCGCCGGGTCTCCAGATGGGATCTGGCCACCCGCACGGCGGCGGGCACCAGCTCCTGGAGGGCGGACAGGTCCTCGTCCCGCCCGGTGTTGACCATGCCGGGGCCGATGCCCGCCCGCCGGACGGCATCGAACATGTCCTCCACACGCGGGGCGTCGGGCAGGCCGGTGACGGCCATCCACTCCACGACGGTGGGCTGGCCGAGTTCGTTGGAGTAGGTGCCCTGGACGAGGAAGACGGGCGCCTGGACGTCGGCGCGGATGACCCGGGCCTGGTTGCGGTGGGTCTGGACCTGCACCTTGTCCACCAGCCAGTCGACCATCGGGTGCAGGTCGCTGACGTAGCCGGTGTCGGGCCAGGTGGTCTTGGTGGCGCGGGCCTCGTCGAGCCGCCTGTGGGCGTGCTCGGCGTCGAAGGTGACGCGCAGGCGCTCCTTGACCTTGAGGCTGCGCACGTAGTCGCTGGGCAGGGCGTCCAGCCGCTGTTGCAGGTCGCGGGGCGGCTCGAAGGCGAGGATGAGCCCGTCGTCGTCGACGTGCACGTCGCGGGCGACCGTGTCCAGGGCGGCGCGGACGAACTGCTCGGTGGAGTCGAACAGCTGGGGTTCGGGGGCGCGCTCGGGGGCGGCGGCCTCGTCGGGGACGCCGACGTCACCGAAGAACACCTCGCCCAGCCAGTCGTCCCCGGTGTCCTCCTGCTGGGCGTCGAGGGACTCCTCCACGGTGCGGCCCGCCAGGAGGTCCTGGATCAGCCGGTCCTCCTCCTTCTTGGCGGTGAACTGGCCGGTGACCGCCTCGGCGGTGCCGATGGCGCGGTGGGCCTGCTCCTCACGCTTGAGCAGCTTCTCGGCGACGGTGGTGTCGTCCTTGGCCCCCTCGGTGGCCGAGGTGAGGATGAGCGCCTTGAACCGGGGCTCGTGCTCCTGTCCGTAGCGGTCGATACGGCCGTTGCGCTGTTCGATCCGGATGAGCGACCAGGGCAGGTCGTAGTGGACCAGGTGGTGGCACTGGCGGTGCAGGTTGACGCCCTCGGAGGCGACGTCGCCGGTGACGAGCACCCGGACCCTGCTGTCGGAGAGGGCGAAGTCGCCGATGATGCGCTGCTGCTCGGTGTCGGACAGGCCCCCGTGCATGAGCGCGACCTGGTCGGCCCTGAGCCCCAGTGCGCCGGGCAGGTTCTCGTGCAGCCACTCCAGGGTGGGCACGGACTCGGAGAAGACGACGGCGCGGGTGGGGCTGTTCTTCGCGACGCCGATCTCGCGCAGCTGGGTGAGCAACCCCTGGAACTTGGCGGAGCTGGGCGCGTCGATCTTCTCCGCGAGTTCGGCCAGGTCGAGCAGGGCGGCGTGCTCGCGCGCGTCCTCGCCGTCCCTGAGGCTGCCGTCGGCCTTGTCGGTGATCGACTTCAGCCGGTTGGTGACGGTGGCGGACAGGGCCACGTGCGAGGACAGGAACGCCTTGAGCAGGGTGAAGGGGAACAGTCGGCGTTCCCTGCGCACCACCGGTCCGCCCTCGCGGGCGTCCCCGGCCAGCCACACCTGGGCGAGTTCGGCGAAGACGGCCTCCTCGGGCGGGGTGGCGGCGCAGCGCACCGACTCCGAAGGGCCGCGGTCGGGCCAGTCGTCGCCCATCTCGGCGCGCACCTCGGGGTGGACCTTGGTGCGGCGGATGTAGAGGTGGGCGATGTCCTGGGCGCCGTAGTCGGTGGGGTCGGCGATGGCGGCCGGGTCGAGCAGGCGGATGAGTTCGGCGAAGGACCTGGGGTCGCCGTTGTGCGGGGTGGCACTGGCCAGCAGCAGGGCGTCGGTCTGGGCGGCGAGCAGCCGGGCGAGCTGGTTGCGCAGGTTGCCCTCGTTGATGAGGTTGTGCGACTCGTCGATGACGACCGCGTCCCACTGCATGTTGCGCAGGTGCTGGCCGTACTTGCCCTGGTTCTTGAGGGTGTCGACGGAGATGATGGCGCGTTTGAAGTACAGGAAGGGGTTGCGTCCGGCGGGGATGTCGCGCTGGATGCGCTCCAGGCCCACCGAGTCCAGGCGCACGAGCGGGATCGCGAAGCGGGTCCACAGCTCCTGCTGGAACTGCTCCAGGACCTGCTGGGGGGTGACGACGAGGATGCGCTCACCGCGGCCCCGGCGGATGAGTTCGGCGAGGGTGAGGCCGATCTCCAGGGTCTTGCCCAGGCCGACGACGTCGGCGATGAGCACGCGCGGGCGCAGCGCTTTGAGGGCCAGTTCGGCGGGGCGCTGCTGGTAGACGAGGTCGTTGAGGAGGAACTTGCCGGGCATGGCCAGGCGGCGTTCGGACTGGGGCAGCGGGGTGCGGCGCAGCACCGACTCCAGGTAGAGGCGGGTCTGGGCGAACTCGGAGGAGGGGTCGTGGACCAGGTGGGTGTCCTCCGGGTCCAGGAGGGTGACGTCGTCGATCCCGGTGAAGAACACCGCGTCCTCGCCGCGGACGAACTCCGACACCCCGACGGCCCGGATCATGTGGCCGTCCAACCTCGAAGTGGCCGGGGTGCAGGTGCGCACCATCCACTCGGCGTCCCGCACCTCCACGCGGGCCCCCGGGGCGAACGGGGTCGCCTGTGTCGCGCCTTCGCCTTGGGTCACTGAACGAGCCTCACTGTCCACTGGGAATGTCGTGTTCGGTCGGTGTCGGGACGACGCGCGTACCGGGGTGGGGACACCCGGGGGCACGCGATCGTCGGCGATCGGGAAGGGGCCGTCAGGCCGCGGCCGGGCGCGCGTAGGCCCGGCGTAGTCGCTCGGCGGTGCGCCCCGCGAGTCCGGTGCCCGTCGTGGTCGGACGGGTGGCGGCCGCCGCGGGCCGGGTGGGAGAAGCCTGGCGTCTGGCGGCCGGTACCGCGTCGGTGATCCCGGTTCCGGGGACGTAGGTGCGCTCGGCCAGGAGGGCGCGGGCGGCGCCCGGCGACAGGTGCGCGGCGGCGAGCTGTTCGGTCAGCCGTGCGCGCACGTCGGCCAGGGCGGGGCGGTCCTGCGGTGTGACGGCCATCAGGGCGGCGACGAGCGGGGCCAGTTCCCCGGGCACACCGGACAGGTCGGGCGCCTTGTCGGGGTTGACCACGGCGAAGCCGAGGGCGTCCGGGGTGGGGCCGTCGTAGGGGTAGCGCTTGGAGGTGGCGTAGGCCAGGACCACGCCGAGCGCGTACACGTCGGCCGCGCCCGTGACCCTGGTGGGTGCGGTGAACTGCTCGGGGGCCATGAAGCGGGGCGTGCCCAGGCGCATGTTGGTCATGGTCAGGTCGCCTCCGGCGCCGCCGATGGCGACCAGGCCGAAGTCGACGACCTTGGGGCCGTCGGGGCCGAGCATGACGTTGCCGGGTTTGAGATCGCGGTGCAGCAGGCCCGCCGCGTGGATGTCGGTGAGGGCGTTGGCCAGGACCAGGCCGAGGGCGGCCCCGGCGACGGCGTCCAGGGGGTCGTGGCGGTCCAGGTAGGTGGCCAGGTCCAGACCCGGGACGTACTCCAGGGCCAGCCAGGGGACCTCGTCGGGCGCCTCGGAGACGGCGAGCAGGGCGGCGACGCCCGGCCCCTGCACCATGCCCAGGGCGGTGGCCTCGCGGTCGAAGCGCTCGCGCAGGTCGTCGCGGTCCAACCCGTCGGCGTGCAGGGTCTTGACGGCGACCAGGGTGTCGTCGTCGGTGCGGCCCGCGTAGACCACTCCCATACCGCCCCTGCCGAGTCTGCGAAGGATCTCGATCGCACCGAGCCGCCGGGGGTCGGTCGGGGTCAGGGGTTTCACTCGGGGCCTGCCAAGGGGTCGTGTGTGCGGTCAGGGGAGTGCGGGGTGTCAGACCAGGTTATCGGCAGTGGGACCGCGACCCGCGGGCCATAAGTCCCATTCAAGGCATTGGCCACATGCGGTCATCGGTCCGTTCCCCACGGGCCCTGTCGGACGCGGCCCGCGGATGTCCTGTGCCTGAGATCCTGGGCTCATGCCGCAGATCGACGTCTCCGGTGAGGACCACCGGGCGCTCGGCGCCATCGCCTCCCTGCTCGGAACCGACCGCGCGGGTGCGGTGCGTCGGCTGCTGTGGTGGGCGAACACGGCAGCGGACTCCCACTCCTCCTGAAGGACCGAGACTCTCCCGGTGTCGGTGTGCACACCGCCTATCTGAGGCACCGCGTGGAGGGTGTTCGCGATCCCGGGACCGGTCGGCTCAGCATCACCTCCTCCCTCTGGGACGGAGAGGGGTTCGCATCCCCCAGCAGCGCGGCCGGTGCCGTGATCGCGCATCTCAATCCCGATCTGGCCAGGGACGAGAAGGGCGACGCGATCACCCCATCGCGCAATGGTTGGGACTTCTGGCGTGTGACGGAGACCGGACAGCCCATCCAGTCCGTACGCCCGGATGTACCCGCCCGGGGACGGGTGCCCCGCATCTGACCGTGGGAACTCGGCCCTCCGGCGTTCGGGACGGTGGCCGGGGACGCAGGCCCCGTGCGGGCACGAGATCAACCGTCGGCGGTGCGAGAGAGGTGGAACACTCATCCAGGACCTGTGGTGAAGGGCTGCACCCGAAGGTCTCCGGGGCGCCGGCGCCGTCCCACCGACGCCCCGGCATCCGGTCCCGGTCAGGCCGGGGCCCACCGCTGCCGCAGCCGGTCAGCCAGGTCGTCCCGGTCGAGGCCCTCCATCATGGTCGTCAGACGGTCCAGGACGTCAGAGACCTCCCACTCATCGAGACCGTGCAGGAAGGCGTCCAGGACCGGATCGCCATACGAGGCGGCGGGGGCGGGGCGCTCCGGGGGCACGACGTCCTCGGGCCGGGTGACCATGAGGTCGAGTGCCAGGCCCGCGCTCTCCAGTTCGTTCAGGCGGCCCGGATGTTGTTCGAACCACCACACGCGTGCGACGACCGGGTCGCTGAGGACGTCCCGGCGCAGCTCCGCCACACGGCGCATGCGCGCCCTGTGCAGGGCCGTGTGCACCTCGTTGCGCTGCCCGACCCGTTCCCTCTCCCGTTCCAGGGCCAGGTCCTCGGGATCGGCTGACAGCCCCACGCCCACCGCGACCTCCCGTATCTCCCGTTGCCCGAAGGTTCCCTCATCGATCAACGCACAGGCGATGTCCGCTCCGGCCTGGCCCCGGTCCCCCAACGCGAACACCGCACTGCGTTCGGAGGCCGACCGGATGATCTCGCGCTGGACACGTGCCAGCGCACGCGTCCGCTCGGCGGCGCCCACCCCGTTCCACGCCACCGTCATCTCGAAGGACGCGTCGAACCACATTCCCTCGGTGCTGCTCGGCAGCCTGGCCTGGAAGGTCCGTGTCTCGTCCGGGACACGGAACGCGATGTTCCACGCGGGAGTCTCCACTCCCCACCACCGACGCAGGAGTCGACCGATCACTGCTCCTCCTCAGTTCGCATGGTCTCCAGCACACGCCACAGTTCCTCGATCACGGGTGCGCTGGCCTCGTGCACGTGTCGCCACCGCCGCACCGAACGCCTCAGCGCGCGACCGAAATCCTGGTCAGCCCCGGCCGCGTGCAGCAACACCACAGCTCCCCGGGCGTCGGCGGGGCCCACCTCCGACAGGGCGTCGCACCAGGCCCACACGGCCTTCCCCACCCGGGGGTCGGAACCGCCCGCGGCGACCCACGCCGCCGCCACCGTCTCCGTACCGACCTCGCCCGACCGGAGCGCCCCCAGGACTCCGGGGCCCCCGTCCCTCTGGCACAGGATCCGGGTCAGGGCCCGTCCCGCGACGGCCGCCCTGCGCGCCCTCTCCTCCTGACCGGCCCACGCGGACAGCTCCTCCAGCACCACCGCGTGGTTCCCGGGCTCGGCGGCGATGTCCTCCAGCGCCTGGAGCAACGACTCCTCCCACGTCTGGGGTGCCTTGTCCGCCACATGCCCCAGCCGGGTCAGCGCGGTGCCGGGCTGGACGCGTCCGTACACCCGGCACACCTCCACGACCAGGCGGTCGCGCAGGGACACCCCGCGGGACGTCGCGCGGCGGTACAGCCGGGACCGGACCGCGGGGCCCAGTTCGGGGCTGACCGCGGCCTCGGCGACGGCTGGGACAGCGGCCAACATCAGGGAGTGCCTGCCACCCCAGTGGTCGATCATCGCCTCGATCGGTTCCGGGGCCCGGTGCCGAATCGCCACGTCCAGCCAGCGGCGCGCCATTTCCGCCCTGAGCTGCCAGTCGAGGTCGGGAGCGACCTCCCAGCTCCAGTCCTGGAGGAAGGCACGCGCGTCCGGGTGTTCCCGCCACAGGTAGTCGAGGGCGTCGGCGCCGCGGCCGGGACGGTCGAACCACACGCGGTCCGCGCGCGTATGGGCCCCGATCTCCTTCAGGTGCGAGCTGAGCCCCTCACCGGAGATGGGTGTGCGCCACACCGAGGGCACCCGCCACCGCTCCGCGAGCCGGTGGGCCTGGTGCACGACGGTCGTGGTGGAGGCCCCCTCCAGCGCGGCCACGGCCTCCATCAGCACCCGTCGGAACTCGGTCTCCTGATCGTGCCGTTTGAACCAGTCGCGCAGCTCCTCCGTGGCGTCGGAGAACCCCTTGAGGGTCCGCTCGATCCAGGCGGACAGGTCGTTCTCCGTGCAGGGGGACGCCGGTGGCGTCGACCGCTCCGCCGTGCGGACGAGTTCGATGGCGTGAACGGGACCCGCTCCCTCCAGGGCAGCCCGGACGCCAGGATCACGGGACCAGCGGTCCGCACGCACCGGCCCCTGGGAACGGGACATGGCACGGTGGAAGACGTCCTCCGTCCTGGCGGGCGCCTCGATCCGAAGGCGCGCACGGTGCTCGCTCTCCTCCGGCTGCCATTCGCGCGGGCGCGCGACGACGACCAGGAGGGCGCCGACCCTGCGGAGCTCCTCCGCCAGTGCCCTGACCCCCGCCTTCTGGAGGTGCGTGGGCTCGCGCAGGTGCGTCAGGTCGAGCAGGCGTGAGTGCGCGGACTTGGCCACCAGCCCCGTCAGCCCGGCGTCGCGGGCGTCGGGGTCGGCCACGACCTCCTGGACCCGTGCGTCCGGACGGAGCGTGGCCAGCGCGTGGATGGCGGTCATGGCCCTGCCCGTGCCCGGTTCACCGGTGATGACGCCGGTGTGATGGCGGCCCAGCTCGGCCTTGAACGCCGCGTAGGCTCGCGTGTCGGCGGGGCAGAAGGTCTCCACGACGTCGTCGATCCTGGCCTGGCTGACCCTGGTGGCCCTGCGGAGTCGACGAGTCGTCTCCTCCCCCGTGTAGTCGCGGTACTCGTGGAAGTGGGCGCCACCGTTGATGTTCCCCGCGTTGACGGACTGCCCGTGGTTCTGGTCGACGCGTTGGCCGGACGGCCACTCCTGGCGCGGGTCCTCCGGCGGCTGGTCGGCAGAGGAGTCGGGCGCGCCATCCGGCTCCTCGGGCGGCACGCCCTCCGGGGGCAGGGGTTGGTCACCGCTCACCGGTGCCGCTCCCGAAGGTGGCGCCGCCGTTCAGGACCCCGGCCTGGACCGCCTGGCCGTGGTTGACACCGATGGAGCCCGCGGTGCCAGGTGCGGCGGGGTTCTGGCCGCCGACGGGTCGCCGTGGAGTGGTGTCCTCCTCGGTCACGTGTCGGCCCGAACCGTCCTCGGCCGGTTCCTGGTCTTCTCCGGTCACGGCGGTCCAGGAGGGCGTGGGAACGAAGAGGTAGCCCTCGGCGCGGTACTCCTTGTCGGGCAGGTTGACGTGGACCGGGCGCCAGCGGCTCTCGTTGACGGACGCGAAACCGCCCAGGACCACGTCCTCGTAGACGCGTCGGGAGATGATCGCGGCCAGCAGCGTGGTGTCGGGATGCGATGTGGCGAGTTCGCGTTTGACCGGGTCGGAGTCGAGGAGGCGGTGGGTGGTGATCATCGCCTCCCCCATCGCGTCGATGGCGCTTCGGCCGCCGGTGTCGGGCAGGGGACCGACGTCGATGCTCGCGCGCAGCCGCATCCGCAGTTCCCTGTCGAACACGGCCAACTGGGGTTGGACCTCCTCCAGGACCGTCTGGAGGGTTTCGAGGAACGGGCTGATCAGGAACGGAAGGTGTTCCGGGTCGGCTCCCAGGACGTAACCGTCGCCGCTGTGCCGGGGAAATCGCGCGTCCTCCCAGACACGTGCCATGCCCGCACGGATCAGGGCCTCCTGGAGAACCTGCGGGATCACCTCGCCGACGATCTGCTGGTGTCGCGGCCTGCTCCGGCTGAACTTCTCCATGTCCACGGCGAGAACGGCGCGGTAGGGCGGCAGCGGGGCACTCTGACCGAGCCGGGACACGTCCAGTTCCATGGGGGCTCCCTCGCCTCTGCCCGGCCGTCCGCCGGGCGTGTGCCCTCAGGTTCCCGGTCACAGGTGTGGGACTGTGTTCAGTTCTGAACACAGGGAGAGGAACGTGGCGCAGACCACATCACGCGTTGGCGTCGCCGCGTGCCAGGGCCTTGAGGGCAGCCAGGTCCCGGATCGCGACGTACTGCCTCCCCGTACGGATCAGCCCGCTCTCCTTCAACCGGGTGTAGGCGAGATGGACCGAGGTCCGGGACATGCCGACGAAGTCCGCGATCTCCCGTTGCGCGAGAGAGATACGCAGCAGGCTCCCCTCCCCGGCTCTCCCCGGCCCGTCGGTGATCGCCGGTGGGACCGGCTCTCCGAGCACCTCCGCCAGATGGACCAGGGCCGCGGGCAGGCGGCGCTCGGCGGGCAGGAGTGAGCGCCGGACCATCTGATCGCTCTCGCGCTGGCGCATGAGGACGCTCCGCCACAGGGCCGTCTCCAGACCGAGGTCGTCCAGGAGCCGGCGGAAGCGGTGGGAGGTCAGGAACGCCGTGGTCGTCGGCCCCAGTGCCGTGACCGTGGCACCACGCTCTCCCCCGGCCAGAAAGCCCTCGCCCAGGACCTCACCGCGCGCCCGGAACGCCAGCGGCACCGACGTTCCGTCCTCCTGGACGGAGACCACCCGCGTGCGACCGCTCAGCACGAGGTGAACGCCCCCGTCGGTACCGCCCTGGTGGAGCAGGGTCTCTCCCTCCGCGAACGGTCTCCGCACGGCTTCGGACACCAGTCGAGTCCACTGGGCCTCGGTGACCATTCCGCCGAATCCGCGCCTGTCCATACAGCCCGTCCCCTAGTCCGTGACGAGAGCTCCGATGTCACACGGAGTTCTCACCACCGGGACGGAGAGCCACCCCGCCGTGGCCGGACCTGGCCACGAGGCCGTACTGAACCGGGCGGGACCCGAACAGTGACGGCACCAAGTGCCGGACCGGCGAGGTGATCAGCGGTGGGCCGCCGATCCTGGGCTCGTCGGGTGCGCGCGGCCCGGACCGTGCGGACCGGTGGCGGCCGCCGTCACCACGGCGAACGTTGGCGCTGGAGTTCGGTTCGGGCCGCCTCGGCGCGGCGCAGCGCGCCGGGCGGGGGCTGGACGGTGACGCCCGCGCCCGTCAGGATGCCCAGGTCCAGCTCCCACACCACCCCCGAGCGACGCTTCCACAGCGCGAACGCCTCGCGGACGTGGCGCCGGGCCGCCTCGGGCGAGGCGCCGGTCACCGCGATCAGGTGGGCCATCGCCTCGTCGGCGATCCCCTTCACCCGCGCGAGGCCGAAATGGTGACCGTGTGGCAGGGCGTGCAGACGCAGATCAGCCGCCGCAGTGTCTGCGTCCTGGAGCGTTCGTCGTAGGTCCACCGTTCGTGCACCTCCAACCAGCGCCGCGCCTCTCGGTCGGCGGCGGCCCCGCAGATCTCGCACACCTGACCGGCACGGTTCACGACCATGCGGCGCAGCCGCTCCCAGTCCCGCTGCGACACGCACGAGCGCACGTTGGTGAACCAGCAGGTGCTGGGGACCAGGTCGACGATCAGCCCCGAACCGAGCGAGCGGTCCTCACCCGGGAGCAGGTCGGGAATGTCGGGCTGGATCGCCCAGCGCTCCAGCCCGGCGATCCCCGGTCGGGGCGCGTACCAGCGGCGCGCACGCGGATCCCAGCGCGCCCCTCCGCCTTCGCCAGGTCCTTCTCCGCGTACGGGACGTCGAGCCAGATCCGCTCAACAGGCACCGTGCTCCTCGCTCCGGGTAGGGGGTGGGTCACCGGACAGTGACACCAACGGTTCACGCGAGCGCAAGTCAGTACCGACGAGTGGCCGGAAAGGCCACCGCATGCCCCCAGCTCCGAAAATCAAGGGACCAAGGACTCTTGCGCTCTTCTGTCCACACCACTGGTTCGAACACATGGCGCAGCAGGCGGGGAAAGGCCACCAACAAACAGCACCACGGCACCAAAAAGAGAATCGTGCCCTTGCCATCACAGACCTCATGACCTGCACTTTTCGTGACATAATCAACTGTGGTCACACGAATGGCGACACGCCGTGCATCCAGGAGAGGCAAGAGTAACCACGGGAAACGTCATCATCACCCAAGGAATGGATGTTGTCGTGTTATTTTTGACGGGCGCATGCACCCCCGAACAGTGCACGGAAGGGCTCATGATGTCACGTTCCTGGGAGGCGGATCCGACTGCGGCCATGACCCGGCGGCTGGGCAGCTCACCAGCGGAGCTGGGCAACACCGACAACGTCGACGGCTGCCCTGACATCTGGGAGCTCTCCAATGGCGACATAGCCGTGATCGGCCGTGACCTGACCCGCTGCTACGCCCGTCAGCTCCCGGGCGGCGCCGCCATCGCCGAAGACGAGCGACTCGTCGTCATCCCCCGCTCGACACTGATCTCAGCGAAATCGGACATCCCCGATGCTTGACACCATCGACTCCCTTCCCGGTGATCACCTGGCGCTCACCGACTACTCCGCCGACTTCCGGAACCGCTTCCTTTCGCTCAGGGACACCGACGTCTACAAGCTCGAACGGCAGCAGGAGTTCCACCAGCCGGAAAGCAGGAGCTGGACGGCCTTTCTCGACGGGCGCCGGGATGAGTCCCTGCGCCTGTTGGAGGACAACCGCCCCGCCCTTCGGAAGGAATTCGCCCGACTCGCCCAGGCGGGATGCGGTGTTCGCCGGGTCCGGGTCGTGGAGAAGCCCTTCCCCACCTACCTCCTCTGGGAACTGCACTCACTGCGGGTACGGGCCCAGTGCGGCGAGGACATCCGTGTCGTCTCCCCGGGACGGCTCGCCTCCTTCGAGCGGCGCCGTCCCGTTCCGGAGATCGTCACCCTCGGAGACGAGGTGACCTACAAGATCCTCTACGACGCACAGGGCGTGCTCGAAGGGGCGGTCCGGTTCACCGACCCGGTCGTCACCGCACGGTGCCGGTCCGAGATCGCCACCCTCCACGCGACCGCCGAAGCTCTGGAGGACTACTTCATCCGCGAGGTGGGCGGGGCGGAAGTCGCCTGTGCCCGATAGCGGACCGCCTCGCCCCGGCGAGGAGTCGGAGGAAAGCACACCGGGCGGCACACACTCCCGGATGGCGGAGGTATCCGGCCACGCGATTCAGGCACGGGACGTCCGGGGAGGGGTCCACTTCCATGGGCAGGAGGCGAACCGCCCTCCCACCCCCCGTACCCCGACAGCTACCCGGTGACGTGCGCGGATTCGTGAACCGTACCGGTGAGTTCGACGTCCTCAGCACCCACATGCGGGCGGGCGGGGGCGACTCGGGCGAAGGTTCCGCTGCGGCGATCCACGTCATCGCCGGTACCGCGGGCGTGGGAAAGACGGCCCTCGCACTGCACTGGGCCCACCGGGTCCGCGATCACTTCCCCGACGGTCAGCTGTACGTCGACCTCCAAGGCTACGGGCCCGGGCTGCCCCTGTCCCCCGACCATGTGTTGGACCGGTTCCTACGGGCGTTCGGGGTCGCCGCCGAGTCGATTCCCCCCGACACCGACAGCAGGGCCGCCCTCCACCGGTCCCTCCTGGCCGACAAACGCGTCCTGATCCTGCTGGACAACGCCTCGACGGCGGCGCAGGTACGCCCGCTGCTCGCGGGGTCCCCCGACTGCGCCGTCGTGATCACGAGCAGGGACCGACTGTCCGGACTGGTCGTCAGGGATGGCGCGCGGCGCCTGACCGTGCGCTCCCTGGAGCCCGCCGAGGCCGTGGAACTCCTGGAGCACATCACGGTCCACCACCGACCGCGGGACAACCCGCAGGAGGTGGCCGAGCTGGCCCGACTCTGCGGACAACTCCCGTTGGCCCTGCGCATCGCCGCCGAACGCGCGGCGAGCCGTCCGCACATGCCGCTCAACGACCTCATCCAGGATCTGCGTGACGAGTCCGCGCTGTGGGACGCCCTCGCCACCGATGACGAGGAGGAGGCGGGCACGGTCCGTTCCGTGTTCGCCTGGTCCTACCGGGCCCTGCCCAAGGACGCCGCCCGCCTGTTCCGGCTGCTCGGCCTGCATCCCGGCCGGGACTTCGGAACCGCAGCGGCGGCGGCTCTCGCGGATCTGCCGGCCCGTCGGGCCCGGCGCACCCTGGACATCCTCGTCGGAGCCCACCTGCTGGAACAGACCGGCCCCGACCGGTACCGGTTCCATGACCTCATCCGCTCCTACGCGACGGAGCAGGTCCGCGACGAGGAGGGGCCGGACCGCCAGCGCGAAGCCCTGAACCGGCTGCTGAACCGGTATCTGGGCACAGCGCACGCCGCGCTCCGCGTGGTGGACTCCAACCTGCGACGTCCCGAGGCGGACGAGGTCCTCCCCGGTGGGGCACCTGACGGTCTCGGCGTGTTCACGGACCACACCGACGCCGTCCGGTGGTTCGAGGTGGAGGGGAGGAACCTGATGACCGCGGCCGAAACGGCCGCCGCCAGCGGTGCGGACGGCATCGCCTGGCGTCTCCCCGTCGTCCTACGGCACTTCCCCGCCTTCCACACCCTCGGGGCGGAGTGGATGGACACCGTTCGGCTGGGGCTGGAGGCGGTGCGACGGGAGCATCGGCCCTCAGCCGAGGCCGACCTGTGGGAGAGCCTGGGCATCGCCTGCCTCCAGGCCAACCGTCCCGATGAGGGACTCGCCCACCACGGGCGCGCCCTGGAGCTGCGGAGGGAGCTGGGGGACGGCCTCGGCGTGGTCATGTCCATGAACGCGCTGGGGCTGGCGCACCTGCGCGGGCACCGGCTCGACGAGGCGCGCGACCACTTCGAGCGGACCCTGGAGGCCGCGGGAGGTCTGGGTGACCGGCTCTGGGAGGGGATCGCTCTGGGGAACCTGGTCCGCTGCCACCTCGAACTGGGCGGGCCGGAGGAGGCCACGGCCCTGGCCGAACGGGCGATCGGCCTCCACCGGGAGACCGGCAACCGGATGAGCGAGTTCGCCTGCCTGACCTCGCTGAGCGCCGCCTGGCGGGAACTCGGCCGGGCAGACCGCTCCCTGACCTTCGCACAGCAGGCCCTGGAGATCGGCCAGGATCTCGACCAGCCGGTCCGGGAGGGGTTCGCGCTCCTCGAACTCGGCAGGGTCCACGTGCTGCTCGGGCACGCGGAGGAGGCTCTCACCTCCTTCCACGAGGCGGCCGGCCTGCACCGCAGGATCTCCGACCACGTGCGCGAGGCCGAGGCGTTCGAGGGCGTGGGCGAGGTCTACCAGGAGCTCGACCGACCGGGAGAGGCGGCGCACTTCTACCGACAGGCGGCGAGCGTCTACCGCAGGTACCGGGACCGGTGGAGGCTGGCGGTCTGCCTGGACCGGCTGGCCGCCGCCGTGGGCGCCACCGGTGACGCGGAGACGGCCCGGGAGCACTGGCGCGAGGCGGCGGAGATCGTCGAGGACTTCGCCGACCCCCGGGCGGTGCGTCTTCGCCAGGAGATCAGCGCCAGGTGCGGGGGCGGGCCGGGCCACCCGGGTCATGCTGGACCGGTTGTCGGCTGAGGGGCTGGGACGACCCGCCCCCGTGGTGCACGCGGTGACGCCCCCTCGATCCTGGTGTCAGCGCCGCGGCCACAGCGGTGCCAACGCCCGCCCGGCGACCGCCGCCGACATCGCCGCGACGGGGGTGGTCAGGCCCATGGCCAGTTCGCGGCCGAGCGCCGACCCGCCGTCGAGGAACTCCAGGACGTGGCGTGTGTCGTTGCGGGCGAAGAGGCGGGCGAAGAACTCCGCGCCGTCCAGCCGCCCGGAGTCCAGGGCGTGCAGCAGGACCGCGTCCATGGCCAGGTGCCGCCGCCGGTGCGGGACCGGCGGCACCGGGTCCCGGCCCCGTTCCAGCGAGCGGACCACCGAGGCCGCCTGGCGCTGGATGCCGCCGAAGGTGTAGCCGGTGGAGGGCCGGGTGGCGCCGCCCGCCGCGCCGATCCGGAACACCCGCCGCCCGGCGCGCGTGCGGAAGCGCCCGTCCGTCATGGGGATGACGCCCTGTTCGCTGGCCGTGACGGTGAACCGCTCCAGGCCCAGCACCTGCCCGGTGTACCGGCGCAGGGCGGCCTCGTAGCCGTCCTCGTCCAGGACGTCGCGGTTGAACTCGGTGTACTCCACCAGGGCCTCCCGCGGGGACGTCGGGAGCACGTAGCCGAACGAGACGCCGGTGCGCGGCCGGGGGGTGCGCAGGTCCATCAGCGAGGCCGTGCCGGGGTCGAAGGCGTCGTCCTCGGTGCGGACGAACCAGCCGCGGAAGTGCTGGAGCAGCGTGGTGCGCGCGTCGGTGGGCACCGGGCGCGGGCGGGAGTCGAAGACGTGCCCGGCGCTGAGCGGGAGCGGTGCGCCGTCGGGCCGGGTGGCGTGCACCGTCGCGTGGTCGGCGCCGTCGTCGATCGCGGTGACCGTGGCGGTGTACTCGTGGACGCGGGGGCCCAGCCCGGCGCGGACGTGCGCCTCGAAGTCCCGGGAGCGGAGCATCTTGTAGGACAGCGGGCCGATCGCCTGCTCGTGCCTGGCTCCGGAGGGGCCGGTGACCGAGAGCGTGTCCCACCGGGCGGCGAGGATCTGGTCCCACGGGCCCGGGCCGCGTTCCCAGAAGCACCAGGTCCGCTCCCCCGGGCGGTGCGGCCCCTCGGGCGGTTCGACCAGCGCGATCCGCGGGGTGCCGGTCCCGGGGAGGGCGATTGTCGCGGCAAAGTGCGCCAACGTGAGACCGGCCGCGCCGGCTCCGACGATGACCAGATCGAATTCCCGCATGGCGGTTAGCATGTCATGGAATCCGACTCCGGTTCGATGCCGTCTCTGGGGGATCATGGCGCGGTCAGTTCTCGGAATGAAGTCCGGTCCGGTCACCGACGAGTTCGATCACGCGGCGGCCTCCTACGACCTGCTCGTCGCGGGCAGTCCGGGGTACCACCGGCACCTGCGCCTGTCGGCGCGGCGGCTGGCGCTCCCGCGGGGCGGCGAGGGCATGCGGGTGCTCGATCTGGGCTGCGGGACCGGGGCCTCGACGGCGGCTCTGGCGCGCCTTTTCCCGCGCGCGCGGATCATCGGTGTGGACGCCTCCGAGGGCATGCTCGCCCGGGCGCGCGCGAAACAATGGAACCAGAATGTCCGGTTTATTCACGCCCGTGTCGAGGAATTGTCCGTCGACCGCCTGGGCGGCCCCTCGGACGCGGTGTTCGCCGCCTATCTGCTGCGCAACTGCCCGGACGCCGACGCCGCCCTGGCGACGATGGGCGGCCTGCTCCGGCCCGGGGGCCGGATGGTCCTGCACGAGTACTCCGTGGCCGACTCACCGGCCGCGCGCCTGGTGTGGTCGCTCGTGTGCTGGGGCGTGATCATCCCGTTCGGGCGCCTGGCCACCGGCCGGTCCGACCTCTACCGCTACCTGTGGCGCAGCGTCCTGGACTTCGACGGCGTGCGGGCGCTGCGTCGGCGCATGGTCCGGGCGGGGCTGGAGAACGTCCGCTCCCTTCCGCTGCCCGGCTGGCAGCGGGGCGTCACGCACACCTTCCTGGGCAGGGTTCGGTCCGGGAGCGGCTCATGACGTGGTCGCCCGCCGACCCCCGGGCCGAGGTGATCGACCCCGCGCCTCCCTCGGGCCCCGGACCCGCCGACACACCGCGGGCGGCGGTCGTGGGCGGGGGCATCGCCGGGCTGGCCGCGGCCACGGCGCTGTCGGAGCGCGGTGTGCGCACCACGGTGTTCGAGCGCGAGCCCGACCTGGGCGGACGCCTGCGGGGGTGGCCGACCGTCCTGGCCGACGGCCGCGCCGCGACGATGAGCCGCGGCTTCCACGCCTTCTTCCGCCAGTACTACAACCTGCGGGCGCTGCTGGCCCGCCTGGACCCCGACCTGGGCATGCTCAGCCCGGTGCCCGACTACCCGCTCGTGCACGCCCGGGGCGGGCGCGACGTGTTCACCGGACTCCCCTCGCGGCCTCCGCTGAACGCGCTCGCGCTGGCGGCGCGCAGCCCCAGTTTTCCGGCGGGCGAGCTGGCCAGGGTGAACATCGCCGCCGCCGTGCAGTTGCTGGACGTGGACGTCCCCGGCGTCTACACGCGGCTGGACGACCGGGACGCGCCCGCGCTGCTGGAGGCGATCCGCTTCCCCCCGCGCGCCCGGCACCTGGCCTTCGAGGTGTTCTCGCGCAGTTTCTTCGCCGACCCCGCCCAGCTGTCGGCGGCCGAACTCGCCGTGATGTTCCACCTGTACTTCCTGGGCTCCAGCGAGGGGCTGCTGTTCGACGTCGCCAACGCGCCCTTCCCCCAGGCGGTCTGGAACCCCTGGTCGGCCTACCTGACCCGGCACGGGGTGGGCGAACGCCTCACGGCGCCGGTGTCCGCCGTCGCCCCGGGAGAGCGGCGCCGCTTCGCCGTGCACACGGCGGGCCGGGCGGCCGAGGAGTTCGACGCCGTCGTCCTGGCCACGGACGTGCCCGGCCTGCGCGACCTGGTCGCCGGGTCCCCGCGGCTGGGCGACCGGGACTGGCGCGGCCGGGCCCTGGCCCTGGCGAGCGCCCCGCCCTTCCTGGTCAGCCGGCTGTGGCTGGACCGGCCCGTCCGCCCGGACCGGCCCGCGTTCCTGGGCACCGCCGGATACCCGACGCTGGACAACGTCAGCGTGCTGGAGCGGTTCGAGGACGAGGCCGCCCGCTGGGCGCGGGCGACCGGGGGGTCGGTGGTGGAGCTGCACGCCTACGCGCTGCCCGCCTCCTGCGACGAACACGTCGAGCGCAAGCGGCTGATCGCGCAGATGCACCGGGTCTTCCCGGAGACCGCGCACGCGACCATCGTCGACCAGCGGCACGAGATGCGCGCGGACTGCGCGCTCTTCCCGCCGGGGGGATACGGGCGCCGGCTGACGCCCGCCACGCCCGACCCCTGGCTGGTCGTGGCGGGCGACCATGTGCGTGTGGACCTGCCCGTGGCCCTGATGGAACGCGCCGCGGCCAGCGGTCTGATGGCCGCCAACGCACTGCTGAGCCGCTGGGGCCTGCCGGGGCACCGGCTCTGGAGCGTGCCCCGGCGGGGGCGGTGGGCGCCGGCGCGGGCGCTGGCCCGCTGGGCGCGCTCGGGGGGTCAGCCGGGCCGGCGTCCGGAGGCGCGCAACGCGTAGCGCCGCTCGGCGTAGGCGACGTCGTCGCGCCACAGGCGCCGGGCCGCGGCGCGCATGAAGGGCCGCACCACCGGGGCCACGCGCGTGGCCAGCCGGAACCCGGCGCGCTCGGAGGAGGCCACGGTCGCCTCGATGATGGCCGTCGAGGGGACGCCGTCGCGCACGCCCAGGGGGGTGGCGTGGGTCTCCACCACGCTCCCCTGCCCCTCGCCCTCGATGATGTGCATGACCACGGTGCGCGGTTCGGGGCACGAGAACGCCGCCCGCACGGGCACCCCCCACCTTCCGGCCACCCTGAACGCCACCTCGGCGACCATCCGGTCGGGGTCGGGGGCGCCCTCCGGCGGAGTCTCGGTGACGCGCAGCCCCACGAAGGAGTAGGGGTGGAACCACGACCCGTGCCACGGGTCGAGCCTGTTGGCCACCACGTCCTCGGGTTCGCAGCGACCGACGAGGCTCTCCACCGCCGTGAGCGCGATCGCCGCGGCGGGGCGTTCGGGCAGCACCGGCCGGGGCAGCGGCTCCTCGCCGCCGACGTCGTCCAGGCGGACCCAGGCCAGGACCCCGTCGTCGTGGCAGGGGTAGGGCCGCCACCCGGGGAAGCCCTCGGGTCCCAGGGCCAGGCCGTGCCAGCGGCACACCAGGCGTCCGGTGTCGACGGCGCCCCGGCACAGCGGAGCCCCCAGGTGCGGGCACGCGCCGGGGGCCGCGTGCAGGTTCCCCTCCCCGTCCCGCCACGCGACGATCTCCGTACCGGCGACCACCCGCCCGAAGGGCCGGTCCGCGCGGACCTCGTCGCTGGCGGCGAACACGTACCAGTTGCCGGAGGGGCGGGCCAGGGCGCGTTTGAGGGCGGCGCCGATCACCGCGGGCGAGGCCTCCCGCCAGGTGGGCGTCTGTCGGCTCCAGCGTGTGGCGGGCAGGCGGCGCAGGGGAGACCACCCGGGTCCGGGAACGGGCTGCGGCATAGCTGACTTCCTCGGTGTCGTCGGAACGGATGAGGACGGACGGGGACGGGACGTGTCGCGCGCTCAGGCGCCGAGGGCGCGTGCCATCAGGGCCCTGCCCAGTGCGGGCACCGCGACACGCGCCCGCTGGGTGCCGGGGACCCGGTGCCGCCGGGACCACACGTCGTAGTCGGCCTCCTCGATCCGGTCGAGGATGCCGCGGTACAGGTGCAGGGCGGTCTCGACGCACGGGCGCGCGACCGGGGAGAGCATGGCGCACCCCGGCTCGGCCTCGCGGTAGACGGCGCGGTTGAGGTCGACCAGCTCGGCCAGGGCCTTGCGCACCCGGCCGTCCTGGGTGCGGCGGCGCCGGCAGTGCCGGAGGAGCTCGCGGTCGACGCCGTGCCGGGCCAGGACGTCGGCGGGCAGGTAGACCCGGTCCCGGTCGAGGTCCTCGGCGACGTCGCGCAGGAAGTTGGTCAGCTGGAAGGCGGTGCCCAGCGCCGCGGCGTGCGGTTCCGCCTCGGACCGGGGGACGACGGTGCCCAGGACGGGGAGCACCTGCAGGCCGATCACGGCGGCCGAGCCGTACATGTAGCCGCTGAGTGCGGCGTGGTCGGCGTAGTCGGTGACGGTCAGGTCGGCGCGCATCGAGCCCATGAACGCGGTGAAGTACTCCTTGGGGATCGCGTACCGGCGCGCGGTGTCGGCCAGGGACCGCACCTGCGGGGCGCGGGCCCGGCCTCCGGCCATGGCCGCGTCCAGTTCGCGCTCGACGCCGTCGAGGAGCGCGGCGGTCCGCTCGGGCGTCTGCCCCGGGGCGGGTTCGTCGACGATGTCGTCCACCCATCGGGCGAAGCCGTACAGGGCGTGCACGGCCGGTCTGCGCGCGGGCGGAAGCACCCGCGTGGCCAGGTAGTAGGTGCGTCCGTGCCGGGCGTGCAGCGCGCGGCTGGCGGCGTAGTCCCGGCGCAGCGCGGATCCGGTGATGCCCGCCGCGTCGAGTTCGGAGTCGGTGCCCATCAGCGCCTCCCCGTGGCCACGGCCGCCGGGCCCGCGATCCGGGCCGCGGCGAGTTTGCCGGAGACCAGGGCGGTGGGCAGGCCGACGCCCGGGGTGGTGCCGCATCCGGCCAGGACCGCGTTGCCCGTGCCCGCGACGAGGTTGCGCGGCCGGAACGGCCCCGTCTGGGCGAAGGTGTGCGAGACGGCGAACGGGGTGCCGAAGGCCATCCCCTGGCGCGACCAGTCCAGCGGGGTGGTCAGCCGCTCGGTCACGACCGCGGAGCCGAACCCGTCCATCCCCCGCTTCTCCAGGGTCTGGACGAGGCTGTCGCGGTAGCCGTCGGCCTCGCGCTCCCAGTCGATCCGGCCGGTGCGCAGGTTGGGGCACGGCGCCAGGACGTAGTACAGCTGGTGTCCGGGGGGCGCCAGAGCGGGGTCGGTGGCCGTGGGGCGGGTGATGAGCAGGGAGGGGTCGCTCATGGTGGTTCCCCGTCGGCAGATCTCGTCGAAGGTGCGCTCCCACGCGGCGCCGAAGGAGATGGTGTGGTGGTGGTCCCCCTCCCACGCGCGGTCGACCCCGGCGTGCAGGACCACGGCCGAGGGTGAGAAGCGCAGCGGCACCGGCCGCCAGGGGGTGCGTCCCAGCAGCCGGTAGGCCATCGGCAGGTCCGGGGTGAGCACCACCGCGTCGCAGTCGAACCGGGCGCCGTCACGGGTGCGGACCGCGGTGACCCGGTCGCCGCGGCGCTCCAGGTGCCCTACCTCCCGCCCGTAGTGGACGGTGCCTCCGGCGTCGGTCACGGCGGCGGCGAGCGCGTCGCCCAGCGCACGCATCCCGCCCCTGGGGAAGTACACGCCCGCCACCGTGTCCATGTAGGCGATCACCGCGTAGGCGGCCAGCGCCTGCTGGGGGGTCACACCGGCGTAGAGGGCCTGGAAGGAGAAGATCCGGCGCAGCCGCTCGTCGGCGACGAAGCGCCCGATCGTCGGTCCGAGGCGCCCGAACCCGCCCATGGCGGCCAGCCGGGCGAGTTCCGGGGTGAGCAGGCGCAGCGGCGAGTCGTAGTTGGCGTCGATGAACGTGCGCATCTGGAGCCGGTAGAGGCGGGTCAGCCAGTCGCGCAGGCGCAGGTAGCCCCGGGCGTCGCGGCCGCCGGCCTTGTCGTTGATCTCCTCGGCCATGGCCTCGGGGTCGGTGTGCACGTCGATGGCGGAGCCGTCGGCGAACCGGGCGCGGTAGGCCGGGTCGAGCCTGACCAGGTCCAGTCGGCGGCTGAGGGAGTCGCCCACCGCGGACAGGGCCTCGTCGATCAGGTCGGGCATGGTCAGCACGGTGGGTCCGGTGTCCATGAGGAAGCCGTCGGCGTCGTCCCGGCCCGCGCGGCCTCCCGGGTGCTCGTCGCGTTCGACGACCGTGACGGACCGGCCGGCGCCCAACAGGTACAGGGCGGCGGCCAGGCCGGACACCCCGGCCCCCACGACGACGACGTGGTCGGTGGGTCCTGTGACAGTGCGCGGTGCGCCTGCGTGCGGTTTCACGGGCTCTCTTCTCCGTCGGTCGGTGGTGGGGGCACGGATCCCGCGCGGCGGCTCGCACCCTTCGCCGGGTGGGCCGCCGACCTGTTCCCAGGGGGACGCGGGTCCGTTCAGTTCAGGCGGTTGGTCGCCTCGGCGGCTCTGCGCCGCAGTTCCTCGCGCGCTCGGGCCGTGATCGGCGCGTCCGCCACGGCGCGTGTTCCCTCATCGACGAGGTCGTGCAGCCGTCGTTCCACGTCCTGCCTGGCTCCGAGGTCGATCAGCAGGTCGGCGACGGCGGCCACGTCCGCGTCGGTGAGGCCGGGGTCCCCGATCGCCGAGGTCAGGGTCCGGACCGCGTCGGGACCGCCGATCTCGCGGGCCCGACGCAGGCCCACGGCCGCGAGCAGGGTGCGTTTGCCCTGGCGCAGGTCGCCGCCGACCGCCTTGCCCGTGCGTTCGGGGTCGCCGTACAGGTCCAGCAGGTCGTCGCGCAGCTGGTAGGCGGAGCCGATCGCCGCGCCGTACCGGCGCAGGCCCGCGACGGCCGCCTCGGTCGCCCCGGCGATCTCCGCCCCGAGGTGCAGGGGGCGCGCGACGCTGTAGGAGGCCGTCTTGAGCAGGTTGACCCGCGTGGGGGTGGTCTCGGTCTCGTCCGCGCTGGCCTGGGAGCGCAGGTCCAGGAACTGGCCGACCACCATCTCGGCGTGCATGGAGCGCCAGTGGGGCCGGGCCCGCTCCCGAGCGTCGGGCATGCCCGCCAGTGCCTCGGTGAACATGTCCTCGGCCCAGACCAGTGCGAGGTCGGCGGCGAGCAGGGCGGCGCTGTCCCCGTAGCGCCGGGGGTCGCCCGACCAGCCCGCGCGGCGGTGGTCGTCGGCGAAGTCCACGTGCAGGGCGGGCCTTCCCCGGCGTGCGGGTGACTGGTCCATGACGTCGTCCTGGAACAGGGCGAACGCCTGCACGAGCTCCAGCGCCGAGGCGGCACGCAGCGCGGCGGTCGCCTCGGGGCCGTCGTCCGCGCCGCCCCCGGCACGCCATCCCCACCAGGAGAAGACCGGCCGGGTCCGTTTGCCTCCGTCGAGCACGAACCCGGCCAGGCGGCGCAGGACCTCGTCGGCGAAGTCCGCGTCCAGCTGCTCGACGTCGCGGCCCCGCGTGGCGAGGAAGTCCGCCAGGTGCCGGGTGATCGCCTCGTGCAGGAGACCGTCGGCGTGTGCCGCGCGGGCGGGCGGTCCGGGGTGTTCGCGGGCGTCGAGCTCCCGTGCCGTCGTTCGCGGCGTCGTCATGCCATCCTCCTGGGCCGTCGGGTGACGCGCGCTGACCGGTCTTCCCACAATGCGAAGTAACTCTATTTCCGTGCTTCTCGTTTTTCAAGGTTTATTCGGGTACAGAACGTGCCCCGCCGGTGACTCTGACGGCGTGGTGGGGGTGCGGAGCTGATACGAGGGTACGAGCGACGCGCTTCCGTTTCACGCTGCGCGTATCCGTCGGCGAGTCTCCCTCAGCGGCTGTGGTGGCGCCCCCTCCGAAGCAGCGGCGACCGGGCCGCCCGCCGGGTTCGGGCGGGGTGGCACCGCACCCCGGTGTCGTCGGCCGATGGTACGCAGGAGCCTGCCTCCGTCTCCCCCACCAGGAAGTACGCACGTGCCCAACAACGAGCACCTCACCCGGTTCGCGGGTTCACCCGTCATCGAGTTCACCGGCCCAGACACCTTTGACAGCCGGGCCCGCGGAGCCCGGGGGCCGGAACCGGACGGAGCACTGTCGCGCGCGATCGACGAGCCCGGGGCGTTCGCCTGGCGGTTGCGCATGGAACCGGACGGGCCCCTGCCCGACATCGGGGCGCGGACGGAACCGTTCGAGGAGCTGGACGCCTACCTGGACCGGTTCACCCGGACGGTGGACACCCGGACGATCACCGCCCTGATCGTGGGAAAGTTCCCGTTCGTCCCCCCCTTCGATCCCACCGGGTCGGACGCGCTCCGCGACCGGCTCGTCGCGCTCGCGCCGTCTCTGCCCGGCCTGCGCGCGCTCTTCTTCGGTGAGATCCTCCGGGAGGAGTGCGAGGTCTCCTGGATCCGGCACGGTGACCTGGGTCCCCTGCTCGCCGCCCACCCCCGGCTGACCGAGTTCACCGTGCGCGGGAGCGGCGGCCTCCGACTCGACATCGGCGAGCACCGGTCGCTGCGACGGCTCACCGTCCAGAGCAGCGGGATCACCCCCGAGGTCGTCGAGAGCATCGCCGCCTGCTCACTGCCCGGACTCCGACACCTGGAGCTGTGGCCGGGGGTGGCGGAGGACGGGGCGGCCGCCCCCGGGGACTGCGGTGCCCTGCTGTCGGGCACGGCCTTTCCCGGCCTGCCCCACCTGGGGCTGCGCAACGCGGAGTTCACCGACGACTGGGTCCGGGCGCTGGCGGAGGCACCCGTCACGCCCACCCTGCGCACCCTCGACCTCTCCCTGGGCGCCCTCACCGACGAGGGCGCCCGGGTGCTCCTGGACGCCCCGGCCTTCCGGTCGCTCGAACGGCTCGACCTGCACCACCACTACATGTCCGAGGACATGACCGCGCGGGTAGGCGAGGCGTTCACCGCGGCCGGGGTCGGCGTCGACGTCTCGGACCGGCGGGAACCGGACCGGGAGGGGTACGCGGACGACGAGGACCCCTGGCTGTATCCGGCCGTCGCCGAGTGAGCCGACCGCCCTGGACGGGGGCCGCCCCGGACGGTTCGGGCCGTCAGCGGCCGGTGAACACGGGTGTGGCGCGGGCCAGGGAGGCGGTGACCCCGGCCTCGTGGTCCTTGGTGTCCATCAGGCGGGTCTGCTCGACGATCTCGCGGTCCAGGGCGGCGGGCAGCGCGGCCAGCAGGTCCGCCCGCATGGTCGCCTTCATCGAACGCACCGCGAGCGGAGCCCGGGTGGCGATCAGACGGGCCCGTTCCAGGGCCCCCTCCCGGACCTGGCCGTCCCCGACCAGGTGGTCGGCCAGACCGATCGCGTGCGCCTCCTCGCCGGGGACCCGGCGGGCGGTGTAGAGCATCTCGGCCGCCTTCTGCGCGCCCACGATCCGGGGCAGGGAGACGCTCAGCCCGAACCCCTGGTGCAGGCCGAGCAGCCCGAAGTTGGCGTGGAAACGCGTGGCGGGCGAAGCCACCCGGAAGTCCGCGGCGCAGGCCAGACCGAGCCCGCCGCCCACCGCGGCGCCCTGGACCGCGGCCACCACCGGCACCGGCAGCGAGTACAGGCGCAGCCCCTGCCCGTAGATGGCGCTGAGCGTGTGCACCGGGCTCCGGCCGACCCCGTCACCGGCGAAGTCCACCCCGGCACAGAAGTTCTTGCCCTCCGAGCACCAGACCAGGGCGCGGCACCCGTCGGCGGCCAACTCCTCCGAGGCGTCGGCGAGCTCGGTGAGCACGTCGAGGGAGAAGTGGTTGTGGGGCGGGCGGTGGATCTCCAGCACGCCGACGTGACCGTCGACGCGCACGGACAGCTCCTCCGACATGGGAGCCTCTTTCCTTCGGTGCGGAGCGGGACGAACGGCACCGAGGTTATCGGGACGCCGCGCCGGAACGGCGGCCGGGTGAGGCGGAGTCGGGAGGGTCATCGGGGTTCCGGTACCGGAGGCGGGCGCGGACGGTGTGGACGGTCCGCCCGAAAACGCGCCGACGGTGTGCCCGCGGCGTGTTGGATGGCCTCATGCGCGACTTCTCGAAGAACAGCCTCCTCGAACTGGCCGGGCAGACATCCTACGAGCGCGGCACCGACTACGTCTCCCGCGTCCGTGGGCTGACCGTCGACGGTGCGACCGTGCGCGGCACGGTCACCGGAACCTCCGTCTACCGAGTGGAACTGACCCCCGGGAGGAACGGCCTGGACTGGGACTGCACCTGCCCGTGGGCGGCGGACGGCAACTTCTGCAAGCACTGCGTGGCCGTGGGTCTGGTCCACCTGTTCAACCTCGAACACGGTCTGCCGACCCCCGAGGCGCCCGACCCGCGGTCCTATCTCCGCTCGCGCAACCGCGACGAACTCCTGGCGCTGCTCCTGGAGGCGGTCGACACGTTTCCCGGGCTGCGCCGCCGGGTGGAACTGCGCGCCGCGGCGTCGGGGGCGGGAACGGGGGACGTCGACACCCTCCGGGCGCTGATCGAGGACACCCTGCGCGTCGGGGAGTCCGAGTACATGGAGTACGACCGGGTGCGGGCGTACGCGGTCGCGGCCCACGGGGTGGCCGACGAGCTGGCCGAGCTCCTCGAACGAGGGCTGTCCGCGCAGGTGGCGGAGCTGAGCCGACACGCGATCGCGCTCCTGGAGGAACAGGTTGACATGATCGACGACTCCGCCGGACACGTGGACGGGGCCGTGCACCGGTTCGACGGGATCCACGCCGAAGCGTGCTCGGCGGCGGGTCGGGGCCCCGGACTCTGACCGAGCGCGGAGCCTCCCGGTGTCGGTGCGGCTCCGGTGGGCCGGGGGTGGAGTCCGATACCGGTGGAGGCCTGTATCCGCGTGGATCGGCCGGATCGTGAGCCGTGGAGTGCGTGATCCGCGTTCGGCGACGGCGGACCAACGGCCGCCCCGGGTGGAAGGGAACGCGCCGTGCTCGCGGTTCGCGTGCCGCTCTCCGGAGATGTCGCGCGTCCGGACCGCCGCGGGTCTCAGCCGAACGGAAGCGCTCCCCAGACGAGGGCGAGGAGGTCGGTGACGCCCGTTCCCGAACGCGCGCCCGCCTCAAGACCGAGGAGGAGGACGACCGCCACCAGGAGCACCACCGCCCACGCTCGCCGCCGCGCGGGAGGCTCGGTCGGGGCGGAGGGCTCCTCCTGGGTGTCCAGCCAGGGCCGGTCCAGGCGGGCGACCTCCCGGCGCAGGTCCTGGACCTCGGTGTGGTAGCGGTCGCGTTCGTCCAGGACGCGCTGGAGTTCGGCGCGTTCGGCCCGGATGGCGGCGCGGGCGTCGAGCACGTCCCGCCGCGCGCCCTCGGGACCGCGGCGGGAGTGCCACCGTTCCAGGCGGGCCAGGGGGATGTCGGCGTAGTGGGTCGGCCAGTTGTCGTCGGGGCTCTCGTCGCCGCCGATCTCGTCCGGGACGAGGGCGGTCTCGGTGGAGTAGTCGGGTTCGGGGGCCAGGTCCAGAGGCGGTGCGTCCTCGGGGGAACGGGGGTCGGGGGTGGCTGGTGGCGGGGCGGAGGATTCGTGGGGTTCTGGTTCCGGGCGGGGTTCGCGTTCGGCGAGCGGCCACAGGGGCGGTGGTTGGGGCTGGTCGGAGTCCTCGGTCTCCGGCGCCTCCACCTCGGGCAGGTCCGGCAGGTCGTCGGGCTCGGCGGGGGCCTCGGGGCCGGTGAGACAGCCGGGTTCGATGAGGTCGTCGGGCGCGGGGGGTGTGTCGGGACTCGGTGGGGCGGTGGGCTCCAGAAAGCCGCCGGGTTGCGTGAGGTCGTCAGGCTCGGCGGGGGCGTCGAGCCCGGGCAGTTCGGTGGGCTCCGGGAGGTCGGCGGAGTCCGGCGGGTTCGCGGGTTCCGGCGGCTCCGGCGGCTCCGGCGGCTCGACGGTGTCGAGGTCGGCCGGGGGTTCGTACTCGGGGGGCAGCCACTCCGGCTCGGGGACGTCGTCGAGGTCCGGCAGGTCGGTCGCGGTAGGGACGTCGTCGACGGTGGCGCTCTCCCCGGGCGGTCCGACCGTCGCCCCGAACCCGTCCGCCGGTCCCGGCCGCACCGCCGCCCGCGGCGCGTCGTGTCCCGGAGCCTCCTCGACCGCCGGTACCGGCGCCTCACCCGGTCCCGCGTGCAGGACCCGGGCGCGCGGGTCGAGCCAGTCGCAGAGCAGGGCGCGGCGGTCGGCGAAGGTCGGCGCCTCGGGCACACCGCGCTCGCGCAGGTGGTCGGCGAGCACGTCGCCGCCCTCGTCCCGCAGGAGCGCGACCAGCGACTCGGCCACCGCGAGGTGGTCGGGGGCGGGCGGGTGGAGGAAGGTCGTCCGGGTGTCGGCCATGGGCGGGCCGAACGCCAGGTGCTGGCCGTCGGGGGTGCCCAGCACGGGGTCGTAGGTGGAGAAGGACCAGCGCCACCCGGCGGCGGGGATGGCCCGGGGCGGGGTGAGGACGTCGCGCAGGATGCGGTGGACACCCCACAGGAAGCGGAGTTGGACCGCCTGCCACAGGTCGGCCCGCTCGGGGTCCAGGCCGACGTGGATCGGCAGGTCGGGGCGGGCCAGGGCGGCGGCCACGGCGCCGACGAGGACGGGTTCGCCCGCGACGGCGGTCTCCGCGGCGCGGCGGTCGCGGGTGCGCACGGCTCCGGGGGCGGCGGTGCGCTCCCAGGGGTCGGGGGCGGACAGCGCGTCGACGGCCGCCCATCCGGGGCCGGGCGGCCGGGTGGGCGAGGGCCGGGTGTGCGGGTTCTCGTGGAGCGAGAGCACCCGCGGGAACGTGAGCCCGCGCGCCGGTCCCACGATCGCCCAGGCGTGCGCGTCGCGGACCTCGCCGGGCCAGCGGTAGACGAGGGCCGCCCGCCCGTCGGGGTAGGCGCGCGCCCAGAGGGTCTCGGGGTAGTCGGCGGGGTCGGTACCGGGGAGGGCGGAGCGGTAGTCGGCGGTGAGCGCCGGGAGGAGCCGGTCGCGCCAGGAACGCAGGGCGGGTTGGTCCTCCTCCGTGAGGGAGGTGGCGGCCGGTCCCGGACCGACCCGACCGAGGAGGGTCGGTTCGGCCCAGGCGAAGTGGATCTGGTGGTAGGTGTCGTCGGGCAACTCGCCCCTCCCACGGGTCGGCGGACCGCGGCGGCGCGGCCCCGCCCGCCACCACAAGGAAGGTATCCGGTCACCCCACGGTGAAAACACCGCGTTGACACCCATGGGATGAATTGCGAGGTTTGCCCTGTTTTCGGCTTCCCGGAGCGCGCCCCGAGGGGTCGCCGTCCGGACACCGGCCGGGCCGGGGCACGGCGAAGGCCCGGAGCGGGGCCGTCCAGGGGCGCGTCCCGGTCATCAACACCGGGCCTGTCAACGGACGCTCGCTCCACTCGTCCCGAACGCGATGTCGTATTACCGCCAGCGTCGGCGCCTGGCTCACGAGAGAGTCAGCAACGGTTCGTGTTCCTGATCGCGGACCTGTCCGTCTGGCACTCCACGAAAGGCACCGCGCATGCACGTCGTCCCCGGACTCAAGGTCCTGTACTTCGGAACTCCGGTGGTGCTGATCAGCTCACTCAACGAGGACGGCACGGCGAACCTCGCACCGATGTCCTCGGTGTGGTGGCTGGGTCAGTCCTGCATGCTCGGTCTCGGCAACAGCGCCCAGACCACCGCGAACCTACGTCGGGAAGGCGAGTGCGTGCTCAACCTGCCCTCGTCGGCGATGGTCGATGCCGTCGACCGGATCGCGCTCACCACCGGAACGCCGGCCGTGTCGGACCGCAAGGTGGAGCAGGGCTACCGGTACGACCCGGACAAGTTCTCGACCGCGCGGCTGACCGAGCAGGCATCGGACCTGGTCCGGGCCCCCAGGGTTGCCGAATGCCCGGTCCAGCTGGAGTGCCGGGTAGTCTCGGCCCGTCCGTTCGGCGGCCCCGAACCGCACGCCACCGCCTTCGAGGTCGAGGTCCTTCGCGCGCATGTCGAGGAGAAGCTGGTCATCCCGGGGACGCACTACGTGGACCCGCTCGGATGGGACCCGCTGATCATGAAGTTCTGCGAGTTCTTCGGCGGAGGACACAACGTCCACCCCTCGCGACTCGCCGAGGGCTGGAACATGCCGCACCAACTCCAGTCGACGACCACCTGAGCAGCCACGGGGCCGGTCCGAGGCCGAGCCGGTCGGGAAGAATCGGCCGCGGACGCGTGCGGCAGCGGTGGACCAGCGGTTCCGGGCGTTCGACCCGCATCCGGTTCCGCTGCCGCCGCCGTCGCTGGACGACTGGCTGCCCGGGGCACACCTCACCCGGTTCGCCGCGGACCTGGCCCACGAGGTGCTCGACCTTGGACCGGTCCCGGCCGACGACACCGAGCGGCGGGGCTGCCCGCCGCACCCGACCACCGCGGGAAAAGCCTCGCCAGAGTGCGGGCCGCCCGCGCCCAGACCGAGGCCGAAGCCGCCGACAGGGCCCGCCGCCACGCCCAAGACAAGGAGCGACGGCGCCAGGCACGTGCGGGCGGCAGCAACGAGCGGGCCGTCACCGCCGCCGACTCCTCCTGTGCGGCGACGAGGGCGGCCGAGGAGAGCGGAGCCTGCCCGCCGCCTGCCATCACCTCCGTCAGATCTTCCGGCACGCTGGGACAGCAGGGATCGCCGCCCTGACGGGCTGACCGGCTGGGCCTCCCCGGACACACCGCGGGCGGCCCCACCGGAGTCCCGCAGACCCCGACAGGGCCGCCTCGACCGATCCGCCGGCCGCAGGAAGCCGAGCCGCCTGCCCGTCACCGACCCAGGCTCCTAGTTCGCGTCGGCGAGGCGCTGCCACTGCTCCTTCGTGAGTGTCAGGTCGGTGGCCTCGACCGCCTCGTCGAGCTGGGCCGCGGTGCTCACGCCGACCAGCGGCACGACCGCGGGGTCGCTGTCCATGAGCCAGGCGAGGACGACCTGGTTGCGGGTGGCACCGGTCTGGGCGGCCACCTCGTCGAGCGCGGCCAGGCGGGCGGCCGTCCCGGGGTGGTCGTAGGCGCGTTCCAGCTCCTTGTCCGGCCTCGTGTAGGCGCCCCACAGCAGCGACGTGTAGGCCACGACCGTGTACTCCCGGCCCTCAGCCGCCTCGGCGCGGACGAAGTCCAGCAGCTCGGGGGTGACGTGTACGTGGGCCGCGGAGTCCAGCGGCATGTCCAGGCGGGGCTGGAGGTAGCTGTACCGGTACTGGAGCAGCCGGGGGCGCGGCCAGGCGTGGGCCCCGGCGACGGCGCGGGCGCGCTCCAGGCGCCAGGTGCGGTGGTTGCTCAGGCCCACCTCGCCGACCGAGCCCTGCCCGACGAGCTCGGCGAAGGCGCCCAGGGTCTCCTCCAGCGGCACCGAGCGGTCCTCGATGTGGGCGTACAGGGCGTCGATCCGGTCCACACCGAGGCGTTCCCGGCTGCGTTCGGCGGCCCGCGCGACGACCCCGGCGGACAGCCCCTCCGCCGTCTCCAGGCCGGTACCGGGCACGGTCGGCATCGCGCCGAGCTTGGTCGCGACGAACACCTCGTCGGTGATGCCGCGTTCACGGCGCCAGCGGCCGAGGAAGGTCTCGCTCTCGTGTCCCTCGAAGCCCTCGACCCAGAACTGGTAGTTGTCGGCGGTGTCGACGAACGTCCCGCCCGCCTCGACGAAGCGGTCCAGCAGCGCCGAGGCGGTGGCGTCGTCGGTCTGGCTGCCGAACTTCATCGCGCCCAGGCACAGGGCGCTGACGCGGCGGTCGCCGATGGTGGTGTAGCGCATCAGGAGGTCTCCTCGACCGGTCGGGGGGCGTTGTCGGCGAGCACGCCGACGTAGTAGTCGATCTTGTGCTGGATGGCGGCCTGGTTGGCGCGGAGTTCGGCGATGCGCTGGTCCAGCCGGTCCTGGTGCCGCTGGAGGACGTCCAGCCGGTCGTGGACGGTGTGGTCCCCGGCCTGGACGAGTTCGGCGAACTCGCGCAGACGGGCGATGGGCATGTCGGTGTCGCGCAGGCAGCGGATGAGGCCGAGGAGTTCGACGTCGTCGGCGCGGTAGCGCCGGTGACCGCTGGGGGCGCGGTCGACCCGGCGCAGCAGGCCCTCCCGTTCGTAGTAGCGGAGGGTGTCGAGTGTGAGGTCGAACCGTTCGGCGACCTCACCGGGCGTGTAGTAGTCCCTCATGGGAAAGAGCATGAGGCCTGGAGTGCACTCCAGGTCAAGCGGAATCCGCGCGCGGATTCCCGGCGCGGGGGTCAGCCGCCGCGGATCGCGCCGACGACGGCCTGGGTGAGGTCCTCGATGATCTCGTCCTCGCTGACCTCGGGGTGCTCCAGCCACCACTCCCCCGCCGCCTGGACCATGCCGACGACGGCGTGCGCGACGATCTGGGCGTGCGGCCGACCGGTGACGCGCCCCTCGCTGGCGAGCTGCTCGGCGAGTTCCTCCCCCAGGCGGCGGACCATGAGCCCCAGGTCACCGCGGGTGCGCGGGTCCTCGGAGGTGGCCCGGTCCATCAGGAACCGGTAGAGGTTGAGGTTCTGCGAGATCATCGACAGGTAGGCGCCGACCGTGGCGCGGGCGCGGACCTCCAGCTCGGTGTGCTCGTGCAGCTCGGCGCGGATGCGCTCGATGAGCGGGTCGACGTGGCGCTGGGCCAGGGCCCGGTAGAGGCCGCCCTTGTCGCCGAAGTGCCGGTACAGGATCGGTTTGCTGATCCCCGCCTCCGCCGCGATGGCGAGCATGGGGGCGTCGGGTCCGTCGCGTTGGATCACCCGGTCGGCGGCGTCCAGGATGGTGCGGCGCCGTTCGGGGTCGCGCCCGCCCCGGCCGCGCCCGCCGCGTCCGGGCGTGGGGTTGGGAGCCTCCGGCACGGGTGTGCCGGAGGTGTCGTTGCCGTCGGTCGGGGCCGTCCGCCGTGTGTAGTCGATCGCCACAAGGGTTCACCGTAGCGCCTCGGCGGGTGCACCGCTGCTCAGGGGCGGATCGCGATCCAGGTCGCGTGGGCCTCGGCGAGGAGGTCGCCGTCGGAGTCATAGATCGCGCTGCCGGTGTGCGTCTTGCGGCCGTCGACGGACTCCAGGTGGCCCATCACCACGTACGTGTGCCCCGCACGGGGCGCGCGGTCGACGCGGGCGGTGAGGCGGCCGAGGACGCTGGGGCGGCCGACGACGTCGCTGGACCAGCCGCCGGGGCAGTCGAGCGCGGCCCAGGTCTGGGGCAGGGTGACGGCTCCGGTGTCGTCGCCGAGGTCGGCGTGCGGGGTCCAGGTGCAGGCGACGGTGTTGCCCCGGCCGTCGGGGCCGGTGGCCGGGCGCACGGATCCGGCGAACAGGCGCAGGCCGTCGCCCTCGGGGCGGGCGGGACCGCAGCTGTAGCAGTGCGGGAAGGGGTGTTCGACCAGGCCGGGGTAGCGGTTCTCGGCGTCCTTGGCCTCGGCGGGGGTCACCGGGCCGCCGGGGACGGCGGGGCGGTCGGGGAGCTGGGCGGTCTGGGCCTCGGCCACCAGGTGCGCCCGGTCGGTGTGCTCGGGGTCGGTGAGGCGCAGGCCGGTGTCGGGGTCCCCCTCCACCGTGAGCGGGCGGTCCAGGGGCGGCGGTGTGCGCAGCGTGACCGTGACCGCGGGCCCGCCCTCGGCGGTCAGACGGGCGGCGAGCAGTCCCGAGGTGTAGCCGCCGTTGCCCGACCCGTCGGGGCCGTTGAACCTCGCGGGGATGGTGAGGGTGGGGGCGCCGTTGCCCGGAGTGTCGTTCATACCGCCAGCGTAGGGGAGGCACCTGGCCGGGTTCGTGCCGACCGGTCGGTCGGGGCCGGTCGGGGGTCCCCCGGCGCCGTGGTCCGCGACCGCCCGCGCCCCACCACCGGTCCCGCTTTCCGTCCGCATGCCGGAGGACGCCGGGGCGTTCTCGTCGAAGGGCGCGAGGGCGGCGGCCGGGTCCTCGGCGCGTTTCACGGCGGCCGGCGGTGAGACGTGCGCGGTTTCCTCCGATGCCGGTGCGCCCGGTGTGCCGACGCACATGGTGGTGCGCGCCGGGGTCGGCGCACCGGCCTATCCGACCGACGCGACCGGTGCGGCTCTCTCCGGGGCGGAGGGGAGCCGGGTGAGGATCCGGCGCGACAGGCGGACGTAGGGGCTCCACCGGGCCGGGGCTCGGACCCCTCCGGTGATGGCGTGCTCGGCGCGGTCGAGGCAGTCCTCCAGCAGTGCGTCGTGCAGCCGGCGGAAGACGAGGGGCCAGGTGAGGCGGGCGGCACCGCGAGGACGCATGGCGAGCAGGTGGCTCAGGACCGCCCCTCCGGAGCCGTCGGGGCGGACGGTGAACTCGTGGAAGCCGTCGAACCCGCGCGGGGCCAGGAAGCGCAGGCGCACCAGGCGCCCCGGAACGTACTCCTGCACCGTGTAGCGGACGGGCCCGTGGCCGCCCACCGCCCCGGGCGCGAGCGGCCCGTCCAGGAGCATCGCGGGCCAGTCGCGGTGCGGCCAGAGGGGGTCGTCCGGTGACGAGAGCCGGTCGAGGAGGGCTCCCACCCGTTCGGGCCTGGCCGGGAGGCGGCGTTCGTGGAGGTTGTAGACACCCATGTCCACTCCTTGCGCGTTGTTTTAGAGAGTGCTCTCTAAAACAGAGTAGGGCATAGGCTCCCACCATGGGAAGGCCCGCACGTTTCACGACCGACGACCTGGTCTCGGCCGCCGTCGGCCTGGCCGCCGGGGGCGGACCGGCCGCGGTGACGATGGCGGCGGTCGCGCGCGCCGCCGGAGCGCCCAGCGGTTCGCTCTACCACCGGTTCCCCCACCGGCCCGCGCTGCTGGCCGCCGTGTGGCTGCACGCCCTGGAGTCCTTCCAGGCCGGCTGCCGCACCGCGCTGTCCGCGCCCCGCCCCCTGGCGGCCGCGGTGGGCACCGCCCGGTACGTGCTGGAGTGGAGCGCGGCCCACCCGGACCTGGCCCGGATCCTGCTGCACCGGTCCGCGGACTTCGACGAGACCGCGTGGCCGGAGGCCGACCGCGCGCGCCTGGGTTCGGCCAACGCCGAGGTCGGGGGGCTCCTGGCCGCGGTGGCACGCGGTCTGCGCGAGCCCGGCGAGTCGCAGGAGCGCGCCCTGGACCGGGTCGTCCTGGCCGTGGTGGAGCTGCCCCTGGCGCTGGTCCGTCGCCACCTGACGGGCGGCCGGGGCGTTCCCGCGGACGCCCCGGGGCTGGCCGCCGACGCGGCGGAGCGCCTCCTGGCCCCGCGCCCGTCCCCCGTCTGATCCGACGGACGGGGGCGGAACCGGGACCGCGGCCGAGCCGCCCCAACGCGACCAGGCGTGCCGACCGCGCCCGGACGCCCCTCTCCCCGGCGGCCTGGCGGCGCCCCCGCCCGGCCGCCGCCGGTACGGGGTACGGCTACCCTCGTGCGCGACCATGCCGTGGTCGCGGGGCCTCCCGCCGGGACCCGACGCGACGCGGCGGCACGAACCCGGGAGCCCCGTCCATGCACGAGACCGCCGACACCCGCCGGTGGGCCGACACGGCCGCCCGGATCGTCTCCGAGGCGCTGGCGCCCGCGATCATCGTCACGGCGGTCGTCGCGGCCGTCGCCTGGGACTCCACCGACACGGCCGGCCAGGCGGTGGCGTGGTCGGCGGTCTGCGTCCTGTTCTGCGCGGTGGTCCCCATGGGCTTCGTGCTCGGCGGCGTGCGCACCGGCCGGTGGGAGGACCACCACGTCGCGGACCGGGCGCGCCGCAGGTGGCCCCTGGTCGTGGGTGCGGTGTCCGTGGGGGTCGGAACCGTCCTGGTCCTCGCCCTCGGCGGCCCGACCGACCTGGTCGTGCTGGGGGCGACCATGGGGGCGGTGCTCGCGGTCGTGTGGGTGATCACGGACCGGTGGTCCTGGAAGGTGTCGGTGCACGCCCTGGCGGCGGCGGTCGGAGCGGCCGCGGCCACCGCCCTGGGCGGATGGGCGGGGGCACTGGCCGCCTGGCCGCTCGCGCTCCTGGTCGGCTGGTCACGGGTGCGGCTGCGTGCGCACACGCCCGGTCAGGTCGGGATCGGAGCCCTGCTGGGCGCCGCGGCCATGGCCACGTTCCTCCTGCTGCGCTGAACCCCGGGCACCGGCCCGGCACACACCGCGAAAATCACCTGACAATACAGACAAAGTCCATGAAAATACCCCACATGGATGCTTACGTCACCGCCCCCGAGCGGCTCGGAGAGACCGTACTGACCGACGGCCGCACGCTGGCCTGGGCCGAGTGGGGGCCGCGGGACGGTGTCCCCGTCCTGCTCGTCCCCGGGGCCGCCACGAGTCGGCGGCTGGGGATCGGCGCGGGCGCGGCCGAAGCGCTCGGCGTCCGCCTGGTCAGCGTCGACCGCCCGGGACTGGGCGCGTCATCGCCCTCGCCGGGGCGCACCTTCGCGGACTTCGCCGACGACATCGCCGACCTCGCCCGGCGCCGCGGACTGGGACGCCCGCCGGTCGTCGGCAACTCCCAGGGGGCGCCGTTCGCCCTGGCCTGCACCGTCACCGGTGCCACGGGAGCGGCGGCACTGGTGTCGGCGGCCGACGAGGTGGCCCACCCCGCCTTCGCCGAGGCCCTCCCCGCGGACCTGCGCGCCCTGGTCGGACGCGTCGACGCCGACCCGGAGGGCGCGGAGGCGTTCCTCCGCGGCCTCGGCCCCCAGGCGATGTGGTCGATGGTCGCGGGCGGCGCACCGGAGAGCGACCTGGCGGTCTACCGCTCCCCCGCCTTCGAGGCGGCCTACCTGGCAGCCCTGGAGGAGGGGTTCGCCCGGGGCGGGGACGGCTACGCCCGCGACACCGCGCTGGCGATGGGGCGCTGGCCCTTCGACCTCGGGTCGGTGACCGCGCCGGTCGACCTCTGGTACGGCGCCGAGGACACCGTCCACTCACCGGACCGGGGCGCCACGCTCGCCTCCCGCATCCCGGGTGCCGGGCGGCACGTGGTCCCCGGGATCGGCGGCGCGGTGCTGTGGACGGACGCCGAGCGGATCCTGTCCGTCCTGCTGGGGCGGGCCGGCGCCTGAGCGGGGGCTGGGCGCCCCGCCCGGGGCGCCCGCGGCCCCCTGGCGGTTCAGACGGGGAGCCAGTCCAGTCGGCCGATGAGGTACACCGAGCCGACGAAGGCGACGACGTCGATGACCGTGTGCGCGACCACCAGCGGCATCACCCGCCCGTAGCGGTGGTAGAACCAGCCGAAGACCAGGCCCATCACCAGGTTCCCGAAGAACATCCCCACACCCTGGTACAGGTGGTAGAAGGCGCGCAGGACCGAGCTGACCAGGACCGCGCGCCAGGGCGACCAGCCCAGCTGGCCCAGCCGGTGCAGCAGGTACCCGACCACGATCACCTCCTCCAGCACGCCGTTCTTGGCGGCCTGGAGCACCAGGACGGGGGTGTCCCACCAGTTGCCGTCCAGGGTGCTGGGGTCGATCGTGACCGTCAGCCCGAGGCGCCAGGACACCACGTACACCGCCAGGCCGCCGGTCCCGATGAGCGCGGCGAGCAGGGCGCCGCGCACCAGGTCGGAGCCGGGGCGGCGCACATCGAAGCCGATGGTGCGGGTGTTCTCCCCGGTGCGGTGCAGCAGGTGCACGACGAGCAGGACGGGCACGAACGCGAACGCCACCGCGTAGAGCTGCCAGGTCAGGTCCAGCCAGGGGCGCTGGTCGGCGCGGGGCCGCACCAGGGTCGCGGTCTGCTCGGCCAGGGACTCCGGAGCGGTCAGCGCGCCGAGGAAGTGGATGGTCGCCGACACCGCGGCCGCGCCGAGTGAGAGCGCCAGGACCACCGCGATCTCCCAGCGCAGCAGGCGCGGGGAGGGGAGCGCGGCGTCGGCGGTGGCGGCCGTGCGGGTGTGGCTCGGGGCCGGTGCGGCCCCGTCACGGGTCTCGTCAGTCACGGTTCGACTCTAGGAGGCCCGCCGGGGGTACCGGACGACGGCCGGACACGGAAGGGGCCGTTGGCCATGCGCGTGTGACACGGACCGCGCATGGCCAACGGCCAGGGGGACGGTCGTCCCGCCCCGCCCCAGCCACGAAAGCGGGGAGGGACGACCGTCAGGGAACGAAGACCTACTCAGTGAGCCGCTGAGAACTGGTCTTCCTCGGTGGAGCCGGTGAGAGCCGTGGTGCTGGCCTCGGGGGAGATGGTCGTGCTGATCGCGTCGAAGTACCCGGTGCCGACCTCGCGCTGGTGGCGGGTGGCGGTGTAGCCCTGGGCCTCGGCCGCGAACTCGGCCTCCTGCAGCTCGACGTAGGAGGTCATGCCGTTCTGGGCGTAGCCCTTGGCCAGGTTGAACATCGAGTAGTTCAGCGAGTGGAAGCCGGCCAGGGTGATGAACTGGAACTTGTAGCCCATGTGGCCCAGCTCGCGCTGGAACTTGGCGATGGTCGCGTCGTCCAGGTGGCGCTTCCAGTTGAAGGACGGCGAGCAGTTGTAGGCGAGCATCTGGTCCGGGTACTCGGCCTTGATGCGCTCGGCGAACTGGCGGGCGACCTCAAGGTCGGGGGTCGCGGTCTCCATCCACAGCAGGTCGGAGTGCGGGGCGTAGGCCAGACCGCGGGCCACGCAGGCCTCGACACCGTTGCGGAAGCGGTAGAAGCCCTCGGCGGTGCGCTCGCCCGTGATGAAGGGCTGGTCGCGCTCGTCGATGTCGCTGGTGATCAGGGTCGCGGCCTGGGCGTCGGTCCGCGCGATGACCAGGGACGGGACACCGGCGACGTCAGCGGCCAGGCGGGCGGAGTTCAGCGTCTTGACGTGCTGGCCGGTCGGGATGAGGACCTTGCCGCCCAGGTGACCGCACTTCTTCTCGGAGGCGAGCTGGTCCTCCCAGTGGACGCCCGACGCACCGGAGGCGATCATGCCCTTCATCAGCTCGTAGGCGTTGAGGACGCCGCCGAAGCCGGCCTCGGCGTCGGCCACGATCGGTGCGAGCCACTCGGGGGCGGTGTCGTCACCCTCGGCCCAGGTGATCTGGTCGGCGCGCAGGAGCGCGTTGTTGATCCGACGGACCACGGCCGGGACGGAGTTGGCCGGGTAGAGGCTCTGGTCCGGGTAGGTGCTGCCGGAGAGGTTGGCGTCGGCCGCGACCTGCCAGCCGGACAGGTAGATGGCCTTCAGGCCGGCGCGGACCTGCTGGACCGCCTGGTTGCCGGTGAGGGCGCCGAGGCTGTTGACGTAGTCCTCGGTGTGCAGCAGGTCCCAGAGGCGCTCGGCGCCGCGGCGGGCCAGGGTGTGCTCCTCCTGGACGGAACCGCGGAGCTTGACCACGTCGTCGGCGGAGTAGGTGCGCTCGATACCGGCCCACCGGGGGTTGGTCTCCCAGTCGCGCTGGAGTTCGGCGCTGGCTTCCTGTCGTCGAGCGCTGGTGCCCATGTTCGATCCCGCCTTACGTGTAGTCCCCAAGGTCTTCGCACCGGTCGAGGGAGTCCGATCCAGGGCCGCCGGGGGTGAGCCCTGGGCGGTAAGTTCCCCGCCGGTAACTATGATTCTTGAGCAAGATCCACAGGTTTTCCACTCGAAACCGTGCGAAGAAGCTTGATTCTTTCCGTACTATGAACGCATGGCGTACTTTGGTGCTGAAGAAATACCGTCTTTGACAGGTGACCTAGATCTCGTCACGTTCGGCCAGCGACTCCGTCATCTGCGCCGCGCGCGTGGAATGACCCTCTCTGACCTGGGAGAACGTGTCGGCCGCGCCCCCTCGCAGCTGTCCCTGCTGGAGAACGGCAAACGCGAGCCCAAGCTCTCCCTTCTCACGTCCTTGGCCTCCGCCCTCAACGTCTCGGTCGAGGAACTTCTGTCCAGGCAGCCGCCGAGCCGCCGCGCGCAGCTGGAGATCGCGGTCGAGGAGGCCCAGCGCGACTCCCTCTACCAGCAGCTCAACCTCCCCCACCTGAAGGTCGGCAAGCGGGTCCCCAACGACGTGCTCGAACACATCGTGGGCCTGTACGACGAACTCAAGCGGCGCAGCGCCAAGCCGACCGCCACCCCCGAGGAGGCCCGCCGGGCCAACGCCGACCTGCGGCGCCAGATGCGCGAGCGCGGCAACTACTTCGAGCAGATCGAGAAGGCGGCGGCCGAGACCCTGGCCGCCGTCAACTACAGCGCGGGCGCCCTCTCCCAGGGCCAGATCCTGGCGATCGCCACCCACCACGGCTTCACCCTCCGGTACGTGCAGGACCTGCCCCGGTCGGTGCGCTCCCTGACCGACCACGTCAACCGGCGCATCTACCTCAAGCGCGAGACCTCGCTCGGCATGCACAGCCCCCGGACGATCCTGCTCCAGACCCTGGGCCACGTGATCCTGGGCCACCAGCAGCCCAAGGACTTCGGCGACTTCCTGCGCCAGCGCGTGGAGGCCAACTACTTCGCGGCCGCCGTCCTCATCCCCGAGTCCACCGCCGTCACCTACCTCCAGGAGGCCAAGCAGGCCCGCGACCTGTCGGTGGAGGACCTGCGCGACGTCTACTCCGTCTCCTACGAGATGGCCGCGCACCGGTTCACCAACCTCGCCCACCGGCACCTGGACCTGGTCTGCCACTTCATCCGCAACGACGAGACCGGCATCATCTACAAGGCCTACGAGAACGACGGCCTGGTCTTCCCCACCGACGACACCGGGGCGATCGAGGGCCAGCGCATGTGCCGCCAGTGGTCGGGGCGGCAGGTCTTCGCCTCGCCGGACCGGTACTCGATCTACTACCAGTACACCGACAAGCCCAACGGGACGCACTGGTGCGTGGCGCACGTCGACCCCAGCCGGGAGCGCAACTTCGCGATCACCCTGGGCGTGCCCTACAAGGAGTCGCGCTGGTTCCGCGGTCGCGAGACCACCAACCGCACCCAGTCCAACTGCCCGTCGGGGGAGTGCTGCGTCCGGCCGCCCGCCGACCTGACCGCCCGCTGGGAGGGCAACGTGTGGCCGTCGGCCCGAGCCCACTCCCACGTGCTGTCCGCCCTCCCCTCGGGGACCTTCCCCGGCGTGGACGAGCACGACGTCTACACCTTCCTGGAGAAGCACGGCAGGGACTGACCCGCACACGCGTGGGGCCGGTGCGCGTTCGATGCGCACCGGCCCCACGCGTGTGCGGGCGGCGGCCGTGGCCGCCGCCGGTTCAGTCGAACCAGTCCGGGTCGCCCGCCGCGACGAACTCCGCGAGCACCGCACGGTCGTGCAACGCCTCGTGGAGCAGGGCGCCGAGTCGGCGCAGGGCCTCCTCGTCCCCGCCGAAGGCGACGAACATCCCCGCCTCCGGGTCGTAGCCGAAGCGCCCCTCCAGGTCCGGCGCGCGCATGCGCACGGCGGACCTGGCCACGCCGGTCCACGCGTAGCCGCCGGCGTCGTAGCCGTGCTCCTCCAGGACGTCGCGCGTGTCCAGCATGGCGGTGTCGGTCAGCAGGAGGCAGTGGTTCCCCGGGTCGTGGTCGTACTCGAAGAACAGCAACGGGGCCAAAGCGGTGCGGTCGGTCATGGCCCGACCCTAGGGCGCGGCTCCGACACTTCGGCCCCCTCCGTCCGCGGCTGTTCCGGCCGGGAGGGGTCCGTGGCCCGAGGCCGGTGATTGTGCCCGCCCAGACTCCCTGTTACCGTTGGTAACACCTAACGGTCGACCCTCCCCCGGGAGGGACCACAGAAGGATGTAAGCGCATGAGTGAGGCCACCGCGCCCGCCTTCAGCCTGGAACTGAGCGAGGACGTTCGCGACGTCCGGGACTGGGCACACGGGTTCGCCGCCGACGTCATCCGCCCCGCCGCCGCCGAGTGGGACGAGCGGGAGGAGACGCCCTGGCCGATCATCCAGGAGGCCGCCAAGATCGGCCTGTACTCCCTCGACTTCTTCGCGAACCAGTGGCTGGAACCGAGCGGCCTGGGAATCCCGGTCGCCTTCGAGGAGCTGTACTGGGGCGACCCGGGCATCGCCCTGGCCATCACCGGCACTGGTCTGGCCGCGGTGTCCGTGGCCGCCAACGGCACCCAGGAGCAGCTCCTGGAGTGGACCCCGCAGATGTTCGGTACGGCCGACGACGTCAAGCTCGCCGCGTTCTGCTCCTCCGAGCCCGACGCGGGCAGCGACGTGTCGGCGATCCGCACCCGGGCCGTCTACGACCAGGCCAAGGACGAGTGGGTGCTCAACGGGACCAAGACGTGGGCCACCAACGGCGGCATCGCCGACGTCCACGTCGTCGTCGCCTCGGTGGAGCCGGAGTTCGGCTCACGCGGACAGGCGACGTTCGTCGTGCCGCCGGGCACGCCGGGCCTGAGCCAGGGGCAGAAGTTCGCCAAGCACGGCATCCGCGCCTCGCACACCGCCGAGGTCGTGCTCGACGACGTGCGGATCCCGGGGGCGTGCCTGCTGGGCGGCAAGGAGAAGCTCGACGAGCGGATCGCGCGCGCCCGCGAGGGCAGGCGCTCCAAGGGCCAGGCCGCGATGAAGACCTTCGAGGCCTCGCGCCCGACCGTCGGGGCGATGGCGGTCGGCTGCGCCCGGGCCGCCTACGAGTACGCGCTGGAGTACTCGACGCAGCGCGAGCAGTTCGGACGGCCGATCGGCGACAACCAGGGGGTGGCCTTCACCCTCGCCGAGATGGCCACCCGCATCGACGCCGCGCGCCTGCTGGTCTGGCGGGCCGCGTGGATGGCCCGCAACGGCAAGGACTTCGACAGCGCGCAGGGCTCCATGAGCAAGCTCTACGCCAGTGAGACGGCCACGTTCGTGACCCAGAACGCCGTGCGCATCCTCGGCGGCAACGGGTACACCCGCGACTACCCGGTGGAGCGGTGGCACCGGGACGCCACGATCTTCACCATCTTCGAGGGGGCGAGTGAGATCCAGAAGCTGATCATCGGCCGTACCATCACCGGCCTGCCGATCCGCTGACGTCCTCGCGGTTCGGAGCGGGTCGACCGGACGCGCGTTCGCGATCCCGCGAGGGCGGTGTGCGGCGGGTGAACCCGTGGGACCCACCAGGTTCCACCCGCCGCCTCCCCCTCACTCCTGGCACACCAGACGGAGCGATGGCCTGAGGTCGGACTCGGCCGCGTACCACTCCAGCGGCTCCCGCAGGGCCCGCGCGTCGTCCGGGAGGACGCGCACCAGGTGCGACCAGCCGGTGAGGCGGACGGGTCCCGGCAGCCGCACCAGTCCGGTGACCGCGCCCCGGAACGCGCCCCAGTTGTGTCCGTACATGTCCGGGAAACCCAGCTCCCGCCCCAGCAGGCGGTGGAGCCCGCGTGCCGAGGACACGTCGTGCAGGGCGATGGCCACGTCGAGGCTCTCCGGCGAGTCGTTCGGGGTGAGGACCGGCGAGCCCCACGCGCGCAGCAGCGCGTCCCGTAGGCGGGAGAGGCCCGCCGCGGCCCCGGGGCGGGCCTCCACCAGCCCGTCCCAACCGACGACGTGCACGACCTCGTGCACGGGTCCGGCGTCGAGGACGGCCCGCTCCAGGGTGGGCCAGTCGCCCCGCGCCGACCGCGCAACCCGCAGGGCGTGTCCGAGGACGCGGCGGACGCGTCGCGGGCGCGGGGGCCGCCCGGACGCACCGAACACCACGATCACTCCGCCGGCCGGGGGTTCTTACGCTGGTTGGCGTTGAAGCGCGCCTTCTTCTGGCGGTTCCCGCACGTGTTCATGTCGCACCATCTGCGGGTGCGGCTTCGGCTGGTGTCGAAGAAGGCGGCTCGGCAGGTGGGTGACGCGCACAGGGCCAGCCTTCCGTCCCGTTCGCCCGAGATGACGCTGATCGCATCGGCGGCGATCACGCCGAGGGCGTCCTCCACACCGGAGGCCGAGCCGAGCCGCCAACGCCGCTCACCCCCGGGTGTCAGGACCGCCGCGGCCCGGCCCCGGGCACTGCGGTCATTGATGACCCGGACGGCGGACGCGGGAAGGGCGTCCTGGACCGCGGCCGCCGTCGCGGCGGCGTGGATCGACTCCCTCAGCTCCCGGGCGAGGTCGAGCTGGGCGGTGGTGCAGGAGTCCACCGCGAGGCCGTTCACCGCCAGCCAGTCGGCGAGTCGCCGCGGTGTGGGAATGCGCTCCACGGCGTCGCCGCGGCGCTCCGTCAGAGTCGCCGTGAAGCTGGTCGCCAGCACGCTACCGAGGCGGAAGTCAGGGAACCCAGCACGCATGGAACCACCATAGCCGGTTGCCGGCGGACATGACGCCATGTTAGAACCGTCTTAGCCGGTTCCACTAGGGCCAGGAGGTCCCATGCCCCGTCCCACCAGTGACGTGCACGCGTTCGAAGCCCGCGCGACCGACGCTGATCTCGACGACCTGCGCGCCCGGCTGGCCGCGGCGCGGCTGCCGGAGGCCGAGACGGTCCATCGCGCCGAACCCGGCCCCCGCCGATGGGCCCAGGGCGTTCCCCTCGCCGACCTCACCGACCTCGTGCACTACTGGCGCACCGGGTACGACTGGCGCGCGTTCGAAGCCCGCCTCGACCGGATCGGCCAGTTCCGCACGACCATCGACGATCTGGGAATCCACTTCCTGCACCGCCGATCCGCCCGCGCGGACGCCACGCCCCTGCTCCTGACGCACGGCTGGCCGGGCAGCGTCGCCGAGTTCACCGACGTCGTGGACGAACTGGCCGATCCCGACGACGCGGACGCGCCGGCGTTCCACGTCGTGGCGCCCTCGCTCCCCGGCTTCGGTTACAGCGACAAACCGTCCGCCACCGGGTGGGGGACCGAGAGGATCGCGGCCGCGTGGGTGGAACTGATGGGACGGCTGGGCTACGGCGGGTTCGTCGCCCACGGCGGCGACTGGGGAGGGAACATCACCACGGTTCTCGGCGGCAGGTTCCCGGCGCACGTCCTGGGCATCCACACCACGTTCGCCGAGGCGCCGCCCGGGTTGACCACGGACGGGCTGACGGCGGTCGAGCGCACGTGGACCGAGCAGACCCGCGATTTCTGGCGCCACCGCGCGGCGTACGCCAAACAGCAGGCGACCCGGCCGCAGACCATCGGCTACGCGCTCGTCGACTCGCCGGTCGGGCTGCTCGCCTGGATCCTCGACAAGTTCGCCGAGTGGTCGGACACCGAGGACAGCCCGTTCGAGACGATCGCCAGGGACAGGATTCTCGACGACGTCACCCTCTACTGGCTGACGCGGACCGGCGCATCGGCGGCCCGCATCTACTACGAAAGCCACGACTCGCTCGACCCCGACCTCCGGGTCGACGTCCCGTCGGCCGTCACGATGTACCCCCGCGACATCGAGAAGTGTCCGCGCCCCTGGGCACAGGAGCGGTACCGGCGGATCGTGCGCTGGAGGTCGCCCGAGCGCGGGGGACACTTCCCGTCGCTGGAGGTTCCCGGGTACTTCGTCAAGGATCTGCGGGAAGGCCTCGCGGCGGTACTGGCCGCCCGTCGGTGAGCACGGCTCGGCAGGCCCGCCCCGTTCGGGATCCGCACCGTGCGGGCGGGATACCGGCCCCGGCCGCGCGTCCCTCGGAGATGGGCGCATAGGATGCCCGGGCCCGCGCCAGCGGCCACGCCTGCGCCCACGGCCCCTTCGGAAGGATCCATGCGCCCCCGCCCCAGGAACACCCCGGACCTCACCCTCCCGGCCCGGGGGAGGTGACGTGGGTTTCCTGTACGCCTACCTCACCGCCGGTGCCGTGACGGCGCTGCTCTTCCACCTCGAGGCCGAACGCGCACTGGGTCCTGACCCCGGCACCGAGTGCGCGCCGTGCCGCGACAACCGCGCGTTCTTCCGCCGGGTCGTCGGCGATCTGCCGGTCGTGACCCCCGCGACCTGGGGACTGTCCCTCCTGGTCGCGGCCGTGATCTGGCCCCTGTCCGTGTTCATCGTGGTCGCCCCGGCCAGCCACCGGCCGTTCTGCCCGTCACGGCGACGACGTCCCTGACCGTCGCGGGAAGCGGAGCGCCCCCGTCCCCTCCCGGCCCAGGACGTCGTCCGGGTTCGAGTAGGGGCAGGCGGTCAACGACAGGCACCCGCAGCCGATGCAGTTGGAGAACCGGTCCCGCAGCGCGGTGAGATCCTCGATGCGCTCGGTCAGCTCGTCGTACCACTGCCGCGAGATCCGGGCCCAGTCCCGCTTGGTCGGCAGCCCCTCCTCGGGGAGCTGGTCCAGGGCCTCCTTGATCCGGCTCAGCGAGATGCCCAGGCGTTGGGCCGTGCGGATGAACGCGATGGCCCGAAGCGTGTCCCTGCGGTACTCGCGGCGGTTTCCGGCCGTGCGCCGACTGCGGATGAGGCCGAGGCTCTCGTAGTAGTGCAGCGCCGACACCGCGACCCCCGCCCGATCGGCGACCTGGCCCGGTTTGAGCCACAGCAGATCGGGATCCAGTTGTGGCACCCGTCACCCCCCTGGTCGATGGCTTGACATCAAGTTCACTTGATGAAGTCTGCTGGGCGTCGTACCGATCGCGCAAGGGAGAGTGAGCGAACGTGACGACGGCTATCACCGTGTGGGCCGACATCCGGTGTCCGTGGTGTTGGATGGGGCACCGGCGACTCCGGTCCGTGCTGAACCGCCTCGACCGGGAGGTCGTGGTGGAGCACCGGAGCTTCCTGCTGGAGCCCGCGGGTCGGGAGGGAGCGCCCCGGACCGTCCGCGAGGCGGCCCTGACCTCGTGGGGCGTGGACGAGAGGGGGTGGGAGGCGATCCGGTCCAGGGTCGCGACCGCCGCCGGGGCCCAAGGGCTGACGATCGACATGGACGGGGCCCTGAGCATGGACTCGCGCCCCGTGCACCGGCTGCTGAAGTACGCCACCGCCCGCGGTGTGGACGCCCACGCCGCGTGGGACGACGCCTTCGCCGCCCACCTGGTCGCCAACGACGATCTGACCGACCACGCCGCGCTGCGGCGGCTGGCGGCGGGCTGGGGAATCGGGGGCGCGGAGGTCGACGGCCTCCTGGCGGGCGACGGCCTGCGCGCCGAGGTCGAGGCCGACCACCAGGCCGCGGTCGAGCGCGGAATCAGGTCCGTCCCCACCTTCGTCAGCGGAGGCCGTGCGCTCAGCGGACACCGTTCCGAGGATGAACTGCTCGCGCTCCTGGGCGCCGGGGAGGCCGTCCGATGACCACGATGCGAGCCGCCGCGATCGACCGCTTCGGACCCGCCGACCTGCTCACCGAGCGAGACCTGCCCCGGCCGACCGCGGGCCCCGGAGAGGTGCTGGTGCGCGTCCGGGCGGCGGGCGTGCAGCCCACCGACGCCGCGATCCGGGGCGGGTGGGTTCCCCCGGGCGCCGTGATCGGGTTCCCGCAGATCCTCGGCAACGAGTTCGCGGGCGTGGTCGAGGAGGTCGGCCCCGCGACCGCTGGCTTCGCCACCGGCGACGAGGTGGCGGGGTTCCGGGTCCTGGGCTGCTACGCCGAATACGTCGCCGTGCCCGCGGACCAGGTCGCGCACAAGCCCGCGGGGGTTCCCTGGCCGGTCGCCGGGGCCCTGTCCGCGTCGGGGCAGACCGCGCACACCGCGCTCGAACTCCTGCGCGTGGCGCGCGGGGAGACCCTGCTGGTCCACGGCGCGGCGGGCGGGGTGGGTTCGATGGCCGTCCAACTGGCGGTCGAACGCGGCGCACGGGTGGTCGGCACCGCGAGCCCGGCCAACCTGGAGTACGTGCGTTCCCTCGGCGCCGTCGCGGTCGAGTACGGCGCCGACCAGCTCGAACACATCCGGAAGGCCGCCCCCGAAGGCATCGGCGCCGCCTTCGACACCGCGGGGCACGACAACCTCCGCACCGCGGCGCGCCTGGTGGCGGACCGCGACAGGATCGGCACGATCGTCGACATGGCCCTCGCCCGGAGCCTGGGCTGCCGGTGGATCAGGAGCGACCGGTCGGCGGCACGTCTGCGGGAGCTCCTCGGCCTGTGCTCCCGGGGAAGGCTCCACGTCACCGTCCGGCGCACGCTTCCGCTCTCCGAAGCGGCGGCCGCGCACCGGGACGTGGAGACCGGGCACGGGCGGGGCAAGATCGCCCTGGTGGTCGGGGACGAGGTGCGGCCCCGATGACCGGAACACGCCCGGCACCGTCCCCCGCCCGCCTGTGGCGGCGGGGCAGCGGATCCCTCCTGGCCGGTGTCCTGGGTCTGATGACCTGTATCGCCTTCGAGTCCTTCGCCGTCACCACCGCCCTGCCCGTGGTCGTGCGGGACCTGTCCGCCGACCGGTGGTACGCCCTGGCCTTCGCGGCCACCCTCACCACCGGGCTGATCGGCATGGCGGTCGGCGGCGGTTGGACGGACCGGAGCGGACCCGCCCGGCCCCTGCTCGTCGGGGGCACGGTCTTCCTGACCGGTATCGCGCTGTGCGTCGCGGCCCCGAACATCGGGGTCTTCGTCCTCGGGCGCCTGCTCCAGGGCCTCGGCGGCGGTATCGACTCCGTGGTCCTGTACGTGGTCATCGCGCGCGGCGTCCCCGAGGAGCTGCGTCCGCGGGTGTTCGGCCTGCTCACCGCCGCGTGGCTGCTGCCCTCGGTCATCGGACCGCTGCTCAGCGGGGTCCTGGTCGAGGCACTGCACTGGCGTGTGGTGTTCGTCCTGGTCCTGGCGGGTTCGGCCGCCTCCCTGGCCGTGTTGGCCGGACCCGTGCTGCGGATCCCGTTCACTCCGGTCCCCGGAGGACCACTGGACCGACGCGCGCTCTGGTCCGTCGCCGCCGCGGCGGCCGTCGTGGGACTGCACGTCAGCGGACAGCGGCCGCTGCCGGAGCTCGTGGCGGGCACCGCGCTCAGCGTGGTCGTGCTGGCGCTCGCGGCGACCCGCCTGGTGCCCAGGGGCACGTTCCGCGCGAGTGCGGGCGTACCCCGGTGGATCGCCCTGCGCGGCCTGTTGGGCGGGACGGTCGCGGTCACCGACGTCTGTCTCGCCCTCTACCTCCAGCACGGCCTCGGCCACCCGCCGGCCCTCTCCGGGCTCGTCGTGTCCGTCGGCGCCTTCGGTTGGGCGCTGGGGGCCTGGATCCAGGGGCGTCGCGTCGAGCGCCCGGGGGACCGGCCGGCCCCGCTGTGGCCGGCCGCGGCGCTCGTCCTGTGCGGTCCGGTCGCGGTGCTGGGGTTCGTCGGCGGGCTGCTTCCCCTCACGGGCCTCGCCCTCGGGTGCGTCCTGATGGGGACGGGCATGGGGGTCGCGTATCCGCGGATCTCGTCGACGGTCCTGTCCCTGTCCTCCCCCGACGAGCAGGGCGGTCACAGCTCGGCGCTCCAGGTGCTCGACTCGCTGGGCACGTCCGCCCTGCTCGGCGTCGCCGGGGCCGTGCTCGCCGCGGGCCTGCTGACGGGCTATCCGGTCGTCTTCGCGCTCTCCGCCGGGGTGGGGTCCGTGGCCCTGGCCGTCGCGGGAACACTCGACCGGACAGCGGGAACCGGCTCTGGGAGAACGATCCGCGTTTCGTAGGGGTACGGTACGGTGCGCCACCGCCCGTTGGCTCACCGCCCCGGACGAGGGGCGGGGAGCGGGATCGGACTCACCGACGCCAGCGGGCTGGTGGGCCACGGCCCCGACCGGAGCCGGCCCTGGGCCGACACGCCGCCGGTGATCGCGGGGGCCGTCCCGTTCGGGCGCCCGGACGGCACCCCCGGAGCGACCGCCCCTAGGCCGGGGAACCGGCCGCCCGCCGGGTCTCCCGCTCGGCGATGGCGTCCTCCAGGTAGCGGGGGCGGCCCAGCAGGAGGCCGACGCCCACGTTGACCGCGACCAGGCCGAGCACCAGGGCCAGCGGTGCGCGCCAGCCGCCGGAGAGCTCGTGCAGCAGGCCGAACAGGAAGGGCCCGGCCCCCGCCATGAGGTAGCCCAGGCTCTGGCTGGACGCCGACATGGCGGCGGTGCCCTCACCGGTGCGGGTACGCAGCGCGAAGACGGTCAGGGCGTAGACGAAGCTGCCCATGCCCACGCCGATGAAGGTCGTCCAGACCCACACGCCGGACATCGGGGAGATCCACATGCCGCCGAGGCCGATGAGGTAGGCGAGGGCGAACACGCCGACGAACGGGCGCTGGTCGCGCACGCGGGTCAGCAGGGTCGGCAGGACCAGCGACATGGGGACGCCGAGCGTGGCCAGGTAGGACAGGACCAGTCCCGCGGTCTGGGCGTCCATCCCCTGGTCACGCAGCATCTGCGCGTACCAGCCGAACATGATGTAGGCCACCGAGGACTGTGTCCCGAAGTACAGGACGCTCTGCCAGCCGATGGCGGTGCCCAGGACCTCGCGTACGCCCAGTTCGCGCCCCCCGCGGCCGCCGCGGCGGCCGTGCCGCAGGACGAGCAGCCACGGCAGGACGGCCACGACCCCGAACAGGGCGAAGGAGCCGAGGGCGATCCGCCAGTCCCCCGTGGTCCGCTCCAGCGGAACGGTCGCGGCGGCGGCGATCGCGGTCCCGGCCGCGAGAGCGGTGGTGTACACCGTCGTCATCAGACCGACCCGGTGGGGGAAGTGGTACTTGACGAGGGCGGGCAGGATGACATTTCCGATCGCGCCACCGGCCAGTGCGACCACGCTCAGTGTCAGGAAGGTCCGGGGTCCGGGCGCCGCGGCGCGCCCGACGAGGCCGAGCACGAGCGCCACCAGCGCGTACACCAGGAGCTGGTGGTCGCCCAGGCGGCGCGCCAGGGTCGGGGTGAGGCCGCCGAACAGGGCGAAGCACAGGACGGGAAGCGTGGTCAGGACGCCCGCCCCCACCGCGGTCATGCCCAGGCCCGCGGTCACCTCGTCGAGCACGGGGCCCACGCTGGTGATCGCGGTGCGCAGATTGAGGGCGGCCAGTCCGATACCGGCCGCGACCAGCAGGGGAACCGCCCACCGGGAACGCGAAGGAGCGGTCTCCCGGACCGGGTGACCGCTCGTCGGCGTCTTCAGTGGAGCTGGCGCGGCGCCCATGCGAAGTGCCTCACAAATTCATAGGATGACCCAATGTGCTTCATGAGGATAACGCATTGCCGTTCACCGACGATTCCTCGCTCCGACTGGTCTAAGCTCCCGCCTAACCGATCCGAACACGCGCACTCGCCCTGTCATCCGGCGACCCGCCCCTAGGAGGAAAAGCGTGCCCCTCGCCTCGACACGCCGGACCGGTCTCGTGGACCAGGTCATCAGTCAGTTACGAGCCCAGATCGACTCGGGAGAGTGGGGCGTGGGCGACCGCATCCCCACCGAGTCGGAGCTCTCCGAACAGCTCGAGGTCGGCCGCAACACCGTCCGCGAAGCCGTCCGCGCCCTCGCCCACGCCGGTCTGCTGGAGATCCGCCAGGGCGCCGGGACCTTCGTCCGCGCCTCCAGCGAACTGGGCGGGGCCCTGCGCCGCCGCCTGGAGCGCTCGCGGCTGCGCGAGAACCTGGAGGTCCGCCGCGCGTTGGAGGTCGAGGCCGCACGGCTGGCCGCGCTGCGCCACAGCGACGAGGACATGGCCGACATCGACCGCGCCATGGACCTGCGCGAGGAGGCATGGCGGGCCCGCGACATGAGCGCGTTCGTGGAGGCGGACTTCACCCTGCACCGGGCTGTCGTCAACGCCACACACAACACCCTGCTCATCGACCTGTACGACGACATCGCACAGGTGGTCTACGCGAGCATCGCGCACACCGCCTACGAGCAGAACGAGGAGGCCACGGGGCAGCCCTCCACGGCCGCCGAGGGCATCGACCACTCCAAACTGGTCGAGGCGGTCCGGGCGGCCGACGCGACGGCGGCGGCCCGTGAGGCGACCTGCTACATCGACGAGCTGCTCTCCCTCGCCGAGGAGTGAGGCGGGGCCCGCCCCCGGCGGGTCCCGGGCCCCACACCCGGGCCCCACACCCGGAACCGCGCGTGCGCTCCGCGGCCGTCAGTCGCCGCCGTAGACGTCGCCCGCGACCCGCCGGGACGCCGCGACGCCGGGCCGGAGCGACGAACACCCGTCCGCCCCGCGCGCGGCCTGGTCGAGACGGGCGGTGCGGGAGCGCCCGCGCCCGGCGCCCCGCACCGCGTCGCGGTCGGCCGCGCCCTCCCAGCCCGAGACCCGCGAGGGGTCCAGGCCGAGCAGGTCCAGGGTGCTCTCCCCCGCGTGCACCGCGTCGACGATGGCGCGGTCGCGGGTGATGCCGCTCACGGTCTCGGCGATGATCGCGCTGACCTGGCCGCGCGGCAGGCACACCACACCGTCGTCGTCGGCGACGATCCAGTCACCGCGGCGGACGGGCAGGGGACCCGGGCCGCCGGCGGCCGACATGCTGATCTGCTGCCCGACCGCCCCTCCGGCATCGTGCCCGGCCTCGCGCACGGCGACCCCGGCGCCGAAGACCGGCAGCTCGCTGTGGGCGATGGCGGCGATGTCGCGCACGCAGCCGTCGAGGACGATGCCCACGACGCCGCGCGTGCGCGCGGCCACGGCGATGATCTCGTCCACGTATCCGTACTCGGGCTCGCCCGACACGTCCACGACCAGCGCGGAGCCGGTCGGGGCCTGGGCGACGGCCACGTGGATGGCCAGGTTGTCCCCCGGGACGCAGCGCACCGGAAAGGCGGTCGCGGCGAACGCCGCCCCCGGCCAGACCGAGAACAGGTGCGTCCCGAACGGGCGGCCTCCGTTCCTGGCCAGAGCCGCCGTGCCCACCGCCGTCAACGTCCTCGCAAGCGCCACGTCAGCCTCCCACTACACCCGCGCCTGGTGCGGTCGGCTCGCGCCGACCCGTCTCCATACTCACGGGTAACTTAAGCGTGACGCAAGACATACACCCCGGAAACACGTAAAAATGTTACCGGCGGTTACATTCAGGGCCGCGCCGGGCGCGCACACCCGGGACCGCGACCCCGAAGACGCGCGCGCCGGGTTCCGGCACGGGGTCAGACGGGGACCCACCCCGCCGGGCGCTCACCCCCGCGGCGTTCCTTGCGCACCGACAGGTGGTCCCAGGTCTCCACGTGGGCCACCCCCGGGGCGACCCGGACCGCCTCCAGCGCCTCCACCAGCTGGCAGCGGTCGGGCGCGGTGAGCGTTCCCACCACGTCGTAGCGCCCGAAACCGCTGGCCAGGAAGGACACACGGGGCATGTTGGCCAGCGCCGCGCCCACGGCCTCGGCGTCCCCCCGACACCGCAGACCGAAGCCGAGCTGTTCGTTGGCCCCCACAGCCGACGGCTCCACGATCGCGGTGACGTGCACCACGCCCGAGTTGAGCAGCCGGACCACCCGGGAACGGGCCGCCGCCTGGGACAGGCCCACCTGGCGTGCCAGGTCCGCGTACGAGGCCCGGCCGTCCCTGAGCAGTTGGCGCACCAGGCGCCAGTCCAGGGCGTCCAGCTCCACGTCCCTCAGCTCCCGCACACTGCTGTGGGCGTCCTTGAACACGGCGTTGGCCCGGAAGACCTCCGCCCCGTCCACCCCCGGCAGCGCGCGCAGCTCGGCCAGTTCCTTGGTGAGCGCCCCGTCGTCGGCCACCCTCACCTGCGCGACGGCCGGGAAACGCCCGGCCGAGTGCGCGGCGAAGGTCACGGCCTCACGCTCGTCCAGGGCCTCCATCAACGGACCCACGGGCCCGTTCACCCGGAAGGAGACGTGGCCGAGAACCTCCATGCCGACGACGCCGGCGTGGAGGACCCCCACGATCCTGATCGCGCCTGAGTGCACGAGCTGGCGCACTCTGGCGCGCACCGCCGTCCGGGACAGGCCGACCCCGTCCGCCAGCGCCTGGAACGTCGCTCTGCCGTCCCCCTGCAACGCGCGCATCAGCGCCGCGTCAACCGCATCGAGCACGATGGTGCCTTTCATTCCCATGACGCCACCCTTCTCCCCCGGGTGACGCCCCCTCCTGCGGCCAGATCATCGCAGTTGTCGCGCCGGTTCACTACTGATCGAGAAAGAAAACGACGCTTTCACCCCTTTGATCGGCCCGAAAGCAGCCCCCAACCCCCCACCGGCGACCTCACCACCACATAACAGACTTGTATAGAACATCCCTAATGAGGCAGCGACCGTGCACACAAGTCCGGCAAAGCGCCACACTGAACTCATGGGTACGTCGCGCGCCCGCGCGGAGGGCAGCCGCCCCCCACGCCCGCACGCACGACCCGTGTGACCTGTCCGAAGGCGCGAACAACGTCCCCAGGGAACGGGGCCGCGCCCTCGTACGTGCACGTGACGAAGGCGTTCGGGCCGATCCCCGGGCGCCGCGAGCGCGTCCTCCGCCCGGCGACCGCGGCGGACGCGACCACATGGGGCGGAGGTCTCCGCCCCGCGGCTGGAGAGGAATCGCCGGTGGCAGCCGAAGAAGACCAGCGGGAAGAGGCGCCCGCACAACCGGGCACAGGACGGGCCCTGCTGTGGACCGCGGCGTCGCTCCCCCTGCCGGGCGTGGCGCACCTGCGGATGGGGTTCCGGCGGGCGGGCCTGGTGATCCTGGGCACCTACCTGCTGGGCATCGTCGCGCTCGTGGGCTGGGGACTGTGGCTCTCGGCCAACGACACCAGCACCGCGGCGATCCTCGCCGGTATGGCCGTCCAGAACAGGTGGCTCATGGGAGCCATGGTCACGGTGTTCGCGGTGACGGTGCTGTGGCTGTCGATCATCGTGCACTCCTGGGCGATCACCCGGCCCAAGGAGGCCCCGCTCGGCCGACGGCTGCTCAGCGCGGTGGTCGTCACCGCCCTGTGCCTGACGGTCGCCCTGCCCGCGGCCCTGGCCCTGCACGGCGGGTACACGACGCAGCGCACGCTGTCCGCGGTCTTCGGCGCGCCCCAGCCCGAGGACGAACCGCACGACGCCGCCGACCCCTGGAACGGCGCCGAGCGGATCAACGTCCTGCTCATCGGCGCCGACTCCGCGGACAACCGCTACGGTGCGCGGACCGACTCGATGATGGTCGCCAGCATCGACACCGAGACCGGTGACACGGTCCTCATCGGCCTCCCCCGCAACCTGGAGAACGCGCAGTTCCCCCCGGAGAGCGCCCTGGCCGAGCGCTACCCCGCCCCGTACGGCTTCGACGACCTGCTCAACGAGGTCTACCAGACGGTCGCCGAGGACCCGGGGGCCCTGGCGATCAACCCCACCGTGGCCGACCCGTCCGCCGACACCCTCAAGACCGTCATCGGCTACAACATCGGCCTGGACGTCAAGTACTACGCCATGGTCGACATGATGGGCTTCCGCGACCTGATCGACGCGGTCGGGGGAATCGAGGTCCTCATCGAGGAGCCGATCCCCTACGGGGTGCACGGCGGCGTGCTGGAGCCCGGTCTCCAGCGCCTCGACGGCCACGAGGCGCTCTGGTACGGACGGTCCCGGGTCCTCTCCGACGACTACGGCCGAATGGGCCGCCAGGGCTGCATGATCAAGTATGTGGCCGAGCAGGTCGACCCGGCCACCATCCTGACCAGCTACCGGCGGCTGGCCGGCGCGACCGAGCGCACACTGAGCACGGACATCCCCCAGACCAAGGTCCCCGCGTTCATCGAGCTCGCCGACACGGTCACCGGTGACGGCTCGATGAGCACCCTCCAGCTCTCCCCGCCCCAGGTCAACACGGCCAGCCCGGACTGGGATGCCGTACGTGCCCTGGTCGCGAACGCCATCGGCGGGCAGGCGGAGGGCGACGTGCTGCCCGCCGACCCCTCCCCCTCCCCGTCGGCGGAGGACGCCGAGGGCACCGCGTCCGAGGACGACCGGACCGAGTGGCAGGACTACACCGGTCTGGACGAGCCCGAGCCGGCCGACCCCGGCCGCCAGGTCGGCGCCGACCCCAGCGACCTGGACGCCCTGTGCCCGTGACGTCCCCCCGCGGCTGAGCGCGCGGCGCCAAGCACGGTTCACGGCCCCGTCCGGACGCTTCCGTCCGGACGGGGCCTCGTGCGTTCCACCGCCGCGCCCTCTCCCACCGGGGCACAAGGACTCGTCGCCGGTCACAGACGCCCAACCGCCCCCTCACCGTCGTCAACGGAACGCACGGTCCGCGGAATGAGTCGGCAACGGCGGAAATGCGCGGGCCCCCTCCGTGGTTGAGGATCTACTGGTGTCCCTGTGCCGGGTCCGTGTCCGGGCCCGGCACACGAGTGTGGAGTGTGGGGAGATGGCGGACGCATCGCGGTGGCCGGGTCGTTGGAACGGACTGGTCGTCTCCGTGGCGATCCTGGCGGCCCTGACGGTCGTCATCGTCCTGGCCGCGCGCTGGGTGGTGGAGCGCACCGGCGGACAGGGGGTCTCGGCGCCCTGGGGACCGGAGTGCTCGGCGTGGGTGGGCGAGGAGCGTTTCCCCCTCGACCGGGACCAGGCACGGCGCGCCACCACCGCCGCCGCGGTCGCCGTCCAGGGGGACGCCGCCCCCGTTGAGGCGCCCGACACCGGCGACATCCCCCCGCAGGTGCTGGCCGTGTTGGAGGAGGGGCCGACCGGGGCACCCGGGCCGTCGCTCACCTGCACCTCCACCGCCGACCAGAGCCTGGAGGTCCAGGAGGAACTGGAACCGTCCGGGCTCACCGCGCGCGCGGAGAACCTCCGGGGCGGCATGGAGGAGGTCTTCACCGGCCTGAGTCTGGGCGGGTTCTTCCCCGGCGGTTACGACACCGGGCACGGCGACGACTCGGCGCACTACGAGGGCCGGGCGATCGACGTCTTCTACCGGCCGGTGAGCGAGGACAACCGGCGCGCGGGATGGGTGATGGCGCACTGGCTGATCGCGCACGCGCCCGACTACGACGTGGCCGTGATCATCTTCGACGACCGGATCTGGAGCACCTTCTACCCGTCCCTGGGCTGGCGCGACTACGAGGCGGCGGACCCCGACAACGAGATCCTGCGCCACCTGGACCACGTGCACGTCGACGTCCAGCGCGGCGCCGACCCCGCCGACGCGGGCTGAGCGGACCTCCCGGACCGGGGTTCGGGGACCGCCCCGGCCCCCGAACGCCCGTACCGACGACGCCCCGCAGGCGGGCCCGGAACCGGCCGGACACGGCTCTGCGGGCCCGGACGTGCCGCCCGGACCCCGCTGGGCTCGCCGCTCAGTCCTCCAGACGGAAGCCGAGCTTCATGCCGACCTGGTAGTGCGCGACCACGCCGTCCTCGATGTGCCCGCGGATCTCGGTGACCTCGAACCAGTCGAGGCCCCGGAGCGTCTCCGAGGCCCGGTCGATACCGTTGCGGATGGCCTGGTCGACCCCCTGCGGCGAGGTTCCGACGATCTCCGTGACGCGGTACGTGTGGTGGGACATGAGCGACCCCCTGCGTTGTCCGTTGCCCGGTCGCGCGAACGCGACCCCCCGTGTCCCTGCCTCCCCGTGTTCCCCTGGCGCCACACCGAACGCTCTTCCGTACCACCGTCCGCGCCCGGGAACCCGGTCGTACCGCTTTGCCGTTCCCGGGCGTGTCCCGCACCCCGCCCCAACACGGTGTTGACCCCTCTCCGGCACCGTTCCACCGACAAAGAAGCGGAATCAACGCGAAGTGTCAGATTGCTCCTGACCTGGGACTTAAGACCCTCACCCGGTGGGACTCTCCCGAGACAACGTCGTAACTCACTCTTGACGTACCCCGGGGGGCCTCGGTGTACATTGGGTTCTAGCGCTTCGGTCCCCCGTCGGAGCGCGCGGCGATGTTTCGAGCCCCCGTCGGAACATCGTGAGCGACGCCGGGTGGTTTGCCCCCGTAGCCACCCGGCGTCGCCTTTTCTTTGCCGGTTCCGGCGATGACGACCGATCGTGACCACGGCTTGACCATTCGGGCCGCGTATTCCCCTGGGGGTCAGAATTGGGTAATCCGGCCGTGGAGCCGCGCTGCTCCCGCCGCGGCTGCCAGGCGGACGCCGTCTGGGCGCTGGTGTGGAACAACCCGAAGCTGCACACGCCCGACCGCCGCAAGGTGTGGACCGCCTGCGACGAACACCGCGAGTACCTGTCGAACTTCCTCGACATGCGGGGTTTCCTGCGCGAGGTCGTCCCCATGGACGAGTACCGGAACCGCTGACCCTCCCGGGCCGGTCCCGGGTGGGGACGCCGTCCACGCGCCCCCACCCGGAGTTCACCCGACCGCGGTCCGCCACGCCTCGTGCCGTACCGCGTCGTCACCGATCCCCCCGGCGAGGGCGAGCAGCTCCGGCCAGGGCTCGGCCCACGCCGAGACGCCGCCGAGCCTCCCGACCAGCTCCACGTACAGCAGCCCGGTCACCGTCCGGGCACGGCCGTCCGCCCCGACGGCCGCCGCGCGCACCTCCCGCAGCGCGGCCTCCAGCACCTCCGGGACGACGGCCGGATCACCGCCGTAGCCGACCACGGCCGTGGCCAACCGGTGCAGATCCCTCTCCCGCCACGAGGGGGCGGCGGCCAGCAGCCGGGCCGCGAGCGTCAGCCGCCTGGCCAACCACGACGCGGAGGGGGCTCCGTCCGCTCGGCGGACACCGTCCCCGAGCACGGCCACCACCAGTCCGACGGCCAGGTGGGCGCACTCGGGGCGCTCAGCCAGCCTGGCGAACACCAGGTCGGCCTGCTCACGGACCACGGCGTCGCCCTCGTCGCAGGTACGGCGGAGCCGGGCCAGGAGTGAGACCACCCCGGCCAACCGGTGGTAGGCGGTGTCCGCCCGGGGGAGGGTGGTCGTCGCGACCCCGTGCTCCGGGCCGGGAACCGCCGCGAGCAACCGGGTGGCGGCCTCGCCGAAGCGGTCCCTGCCCCGGCCCCGCCGCACGAGTTCGGTGAACGCGCCCACCGTGAGCTCCCAGGGGCTGTCCGGGTCGCACATCCGCCCGATGACCGCGTCGAGCGCGCCCTCCCGCCAGGGCGCCCACCGTTGCGCCCTCCTGAGCGCCCGCGGGCTCGGCCTCTCCGGCGGAGGAAGGGAGGCGACCGTCTCCGCCGCCCGTGCGCGCCGGTCAGGGGGGCACGTGAGGGGGTCGGTGCCGAGCACGGCGGTCTGGGTCTCCTCGTCGGTGAACCCGGGGGCGTGCCCTGCCAGGGCGGCCAGTGCGGACGGACGGTCGCAGGCGCGCATGAGGGCGCCCGCGACCGCCGCGCGCACGTCCCGGTGCAGGCCGTCGGTGCCGAGCACGCGGGCGAGCGCCTCGACCGCGCCCGGCGGGCGGTGGTGTTCGAGCAGGCGGGCGGCTGCCCTGCGCACGGTCACCTTGGCCGGGCCCTCCAGTGCCGCCGTGAGGATCGGCCCCAGGCGCGACGGCGCCACGCGCAGGGCGCACCGCGACAGCGCGGGTCCGGCCGCCCTGGACTGGGGGCCGTCGCTGTGGGCCAGGATCGTCTCCAACGCGCGTTCGGGCTCGTCGCAGCCGCCGAGCGCGCCCAGGGCGGCCTCGCGCAGCACGATGTCGTCGCCGTCCAGGAAGGGGGCGAGCCGGTCGACGGCCCTGGGGAGGCGGCCGAGTCGGCGTACGGCCGCCTCCCGGTCGTCGGGGGCGCCCCCGGGGTCGGCGGCGACCGCCGCCAGATGCCCGCCGACCCACTCACGCGCCTCATCCGGCCAGTTCCAGGCGAGGGCACCGGTGACCTCCGGGACCCACGCCCGCCCCTCGTCCGGTCGGGGCGGCCCCGCCATGGCCAGGCGCCGGACCGTCCGTCCGGGGTACACCGTGCGGACGAGCAGCCGCCACACGGCGGGAACGGCCACGGACTCGGGGTACTGGGCGAAGAGTTCGTAGGCGTGGGATCGGCGTCCGGCCAGGTACAGCCGGGCGGCGCGGTCCGCGTCCCGCGAGGCGGGGTCGTGCAGGAGCACACCGGCCATGCGGCGCCGGAACGCATCACCCAGGCGGACGGCCCTGCCGCCCAGTTCCTCCACCAGCCGGGCCAGGACCGCGTGGTCGCCGCGGTCGCGTGCCGCGTCCAGGTACGGGACGAGCCGCCGGTACAGGTCCTGCTCGCAGCCCGGCGGCAGGACCTGGTCGAGATGGGGCTCCGGTCGGGTGCCCGTCCGGGTTCTGCGCGGGCGCGACCACCAGGGCGTCCCGTGCCGGGGCCGGTCGGGTTCGCCGAACCCGTCGGCGCCGAACGCCTCGGCCAGCCGGGCGTACACCTCCACGCCCCAGCGCCGGACCGCGTCCTCCGGCGAGGTGTCCGGATGCCGCAGCAGCCGCGCGGCCAGGTCGCGCAGCGCCCGTCGGGTGCCCGCGGAGGTGTCGCGGGCCGTCACGGTGTGGTCGAGGAGCCGGTCGAGGACGCCCGCGCCGGGGGTGTCCGTGTCCAGGAGTCCGGCCGCCCGGGCCAGCGGTACGGGACGCACCCGGCACAGCGCCTTCAGCAGCTCCCGTCGCACGGGATCGCGGTCGGCGCGCAGCCGCGCGACGCGTTCGGTGAGCACGTCGCGCAGAAGCTCGACGTCGCCCGTCCTGGCGGCGGCCGACACGAGCGCGGCTGTTCCCCTGGCCCGCCGCCCGGCGTCACCGGAGGAGGCCGCCCGGGACAGCTGGGCGGCCGACGCGTGCGTCGGCTGGGTGGGGCTCAACACCACGAACATGACCGCCTCGGCCCGGGGCACCGCCCAGGCGCCGGGGCGCAATGTCCGTCAGAAGGCGGGGTTGAACCGGGCGATCCTCGCCAAGGGGTGGCATGGCTTCAAGCTCGCCTGTCAGAACGCGGCTCGGCGGACCGGGACCCGGATCGTGGAGGTCGATCCCGCGTACACGTCGCAGACCTGTCACCCGTGCGGGTATGTGGACCCGAAGTCTCGCGAGAGCCAAGCGAGCTTCCGGTGCACGTCGTGCGGGCACACGGCTCACGCGGACGTGAACGCGGCCCAGAACACCCTTGCGCGCGGATGGACTAGCTCCTTATCGGGGTGAACCGTGCCAGCCTGCGGAGACCTCTGGGGTGCCATGTCGATGAAGCAGGAACCAGCTGCAGCCGTGAGGCAAGCAGCGCCACCGGGCCGCCTGGCCCGGTCGGAGTCCCGGTCCCTTCAGGGCCGGGAGGAAGTCAACGTCATGGCGGACATCCTGGCCCAAGGGTCCGGCACTCCGCACGTGCGCTGGTGGGGGTGGGCACGCCGATATGGGCGGGAGCGGCCTGCCGGACACCGGGACGATCACGCCCAGGCCACGACCGCCCGTCCTCCGCGCTGACGCGGAACCGTCGGCCGGACGGCACGGTGGGTCAGAGGTCGGTCGGGGCGTCCCGTTCGAGGTCGCGTCGGGCGCGGGCGAGGTCCTCGGGGGTGTCGCAGTCGAAGTCGCCGCCGGGCAGGGCGAGAGTACGGGGGTGCAGCGGGCGGAGCAGCCGGTACAGGGACTGGCCCTCGTACCCCGCGAGCGCGGCGCGCACGGTCGCGGTGCGCCACACCCCGGTGAGCCACTGCGCGCGACCTCCCGCGTCCACGTACACGGCCCCGGTGTCGCCCTCGGAGAGCGCGTCGGACAGGGCCGCCAGGTGGGCGGCGGTCAGGTACGGCAGGTCGGCGGCCAACAGCGCGAACCGGGGCGCCCGCACGTACGCGAGCCCGGCCCGCAGGGCGGACAGCGGCCCCGAACCGGCGGGATCCTCCCGGACGTAGAGCGCGGGCGGGCTCTCCCGGGGCGGGCCGACGACGATGACGCGGGCGTCCGGGACGTGGGCGCGGACCGCGTCGGCGACCCGCTCCAGCATCGTGCGTCCCGCGACGGCCAGACCGGGTTTGTCGGCGCCGCCCATGCGGCGGGCGGCGCCTCCGGCGAGGATCACCGCGTCCAGGCGCGGAGGAGGTGTGGCGGTCACACCTCCAGGATGGACCACCCGGGGCGCCCCGCCCCGCGCGGGGGCGCCCCGGCGCCGGTCAGCCCTTGACGCACACCACCTGGCGCAGGCGGTGGACCACCTCGACCAGGTCGGTCTGGGCCTCGATCACCGACTCCAGGTCCTTGTAGGCGCCGGGGATCTCGTCCACGACACCGATGTCCTTGCGGCACTCCACGCCCCTGGTCTGCTCCTCCAGGTCCGCCCTGGTGAAGGTCCTGCGGGCCTTGGTCCGGCTCATCCGGCGGCCCGCCCCGTGCGAGGCGGAGTTGAACGAGGCCGGGTTGCCCAGACCGCGCACGATGTAGGTCCCGGTCGCCATGGAACCGGGGATGATCCCGAGGTCGCCCTTGCCCGCGCGGATGGCGCCCTTGCGGGTGACCAGCACGTCCACACCGTCGTAGGTCTCCTCGGCCACGTAGTTGTGGTGGCAGGAGATCCACTGCCCGAACCCGGTGCCCGGGATCTGGTCGGCCAGGGTCCGGCACGCCAGGCCCATCATGACGTCGCGGTTGCGCCGCGCGTAGTCCTGGGCCCAGAACAGGTCGCGGCGGTAGTCGGCCATCTCGGGCGTGCGGGCGAGGAACACCGCCAAGTCGCGGTCGACCAGGCCCTGGTTGTGCGCCAGGGACCGTGCCCTGCCGATGTGGTGGTCGGCCAGTTCCTTGCCGATGTTGCGCGACCCGGAGTGCAGGACGAGCCAGACCGCGCCGTCGTCGTCCAGGCACACCTCCAGGAAGTGGTTGCCGCCGCCGAGGGTGCCCATCTGGCGACGGGCCCTGGTCAGCCTCGGGTGCACGGACTCGGCGAGGTCGTCGAAGCCGCTCCAGAACCGGCCCCAGTCCGAGCTGCGCAGGCCGGGCACCGTTTCGGGGTCGACCGGCTCGTCGTGGGCGTGGAACCCGACGGGGATCGCCGCCTCCAGCGCCGAGCGCAGGCGGCCCAGGTCGTCGGGGAGCCGCTCGGCGGTCAGGTCCGTGCGCACCGCGGTCATGCCGCAGCCGATGTCCACGCCGACGGCGGCGGGGCTGACGGCGTCACGCATGGCGATGACGGAGCCCACCGTGGCGCCCTTGCCGTAGTGCACGTCGGGCATCACGGCCAGGCCGTGGATCCAGGGCATCCGGGTGACGTTGCGCAGCTGCTCCATCGCCTGGGCCTCGACCCGGTCCGGGTCGGCCCACATGCGGATGGGCACGCGTTCACCGGCAACCTCGGTGTAGGGCATGACAGGCCACCTCCCTTTCCTGATCGGCCTGGTGCGCTTCTTCTGGGACGGTCGCCCCAGGGGGTTGGTTCGGGCGCCGCCAGGGTTCTGCAAGACGAGGCGAGCCGCTAGCGAGGAACGAGCGTCAGGCGCCGCCGAGGATGAAGAATCCCTGGCTTCCGGGGCGCCCGAACACGGGCCGAAGCGAAGCGGAGGCCCCGAAAAACACAACCCCGGAACATCCAGCCAGAGTCGGTGCAGGGAGGCAACCGGATTTCCCGGTCGGCGGCGGGGTCACCCCTTGACCACGCCCAGGGGCACCAGCCGGGCCACCCTGCGGCACAGGCCCGCGCCGACGCTGGCGTCCACCACGTCGGCGACGTCCTTGTACGCGGAGGGCGCCTCCTCGGCCAGCCCCCTCCACGACACCGCGCGCACCGCGACCCCGCGCGCCTCCAGGTCGTCCCTGAGCGCCTCGCCCCGCACCCTGCGCACGGCCTCGTGGCGGCTCATCACCCGGCCCGCCCCGTGGCAGGTGGAGTGGAACGCGGGCCCGCCCCGGACACCGGCCAGGACGTAGGAGGCGGTCCCCATCGTGCCGGGGATGAGTGCGGGCTGTCCGACCTCGGACAGGTCGGCGGGGAGCCCGGGGTGGCCGGGCGGCCACGCCCGGGTGGCGCCCTTGCGGTGCACGCACAGTCGGCGCCGCCGCCCGTCGACGACGTGGGTCTCCACCATGGCGAGGTTGTGGGACACGTCGTAGACGAGGTCGAGACCGCAGCCCGCGTGGGCCTCGAAGGCCCGGCGGGCGGCCTCGCCGAGCAGCTGCCGGTTGACCCGCGCGAAGTTGGTCGCGGCCGCCATCGCCCCCAGGTAGGCGTGCCCCTCCCCAGACTCGACCGGGACGCAGGCCAACTGCCGGTCGGGGACCGAGATCCCGTGGCGCGCCATCGCCCGTTCCATCACGCGCATCTGGTCGGAGCAGACCTGGTGCCCGAGTCCGCGCGACCCGGTGTGGATCATCACGCAGACCTGGCGCGGCCGCAGCCCGAAGACCTCCGCCGCCCGCGCGTCGTAGACCTCGTCGACCGCCTGGACCTCCAGGAAGTGGTTGCCCGAGCCGAGGCTGCCGACCTGCCCGAGCCCGCGTTCCAGCGCCCGGGGGCTGATCCCGCCCGGGTCGGCGCCGGCCATCCGCCCGCCGTCCTCGCACCGCAGCAGGTCCCGCCGCACACCGTGACCCACGTCCACCGCGTGGCACACCCCGCCCTCCAGGACGTCGCGGAGCCGCCGGGCGTCGGGCATCCGCCACACGCCGCCGCGTCTCATGCCGCGCGGGACGCTGCGGTCGAGGGCGTCCATGACCGCGCCGGTCCTCGGCGCGAACGCCTCCCGGTCGAGGTCCGCGGTCAGGAGCCGCACGCCGCAGGAGATGTCGAACCCGACGCCGCCCGGCGAGACCACACCGGCCTCGTCCAGGTCGGTGGCGGCGACGCCGCCGATGGGGAAGCCGTAGCCCCAGTGCATGTCCGGCATCGCGTAGGAGGCCGCCACGATGCCCGGCAGCGTCGCCACGTTGGCCACCTGGCGCAGCGACTCGTCCACGGCGGGGTCGGGCAGCAGCCGTCGCGAGGCGAAGACGATGCCCGGTACCCGCATCCCTCCCTCGCGTTCGACACGGAACCGGTACGGGGTCTCCTCGGTGATGCGCATGGCGCGCTCCCGGGTGCGTCGAAGGGACCACTTCTCGTGGTCGGGCCCCTCCCGGGCCCGATCTCAGACGTCGACCGTCACGGCGCACCACCATCCCTCCGGGCCGCGTTCGCAGCGCAGCCGGTGCAGGGAGGCCGCCTTGGGGACCGCGCCGACGGGTTCGAGCGCCTCGGCGTCGACCATCGCGAACCGCACCCGGAGTCCGGTGGGCGTGGCCCGCACCTCGGTGGCGGACGGGAGCATCCCCCTGGTCTCCAGGAGGTAGACGACCTCGTCGACCACGGCGGCGAGGAGGTCCGCGTCGGTCGCGCCCCCGATGTCGCGTTCGACGGTCGTCGTCGCGGGCGGCGGTTGGGCTCCGACGACACTCTCCACCACCCCGGCCACGGCGTGCTCGACGCACCGTTCCCGGGTCGGCGCCCACGCCTCCACCCGGAGGTCCGCGGTGTGGGGCGCGCTCCGGTGACCGGCGTCGGTTCTGGGCATGCTCACGGCTTCCTGGTCCGCTGCGGCCGTACTCCTCCCCTTCCACTGTCGTGCCCGCTCGGACCGTGCGGCTACCGGGCCTCAGCCGCCGATCGCCGACATCGGGCGGGCCGGCTGCAGGAAGGAGGGGTCGTTGATGCCGTGTCCGGGGAGCTTGGTGGCCACGGCCGCCCGCCAGCTGTCGGCGATCTCCTCGTCGGTCGCGCCGCCGCGCAGCAGGGAGCGAAGGTCGGACTCCTCCCGGGCGAAGAGGCAGTTGCGGATCTGGCCGTCGGCGGTGAGGCGTACGCGGTCGCACGCGCCGCAGAAGGGCCGGGTCACGGAACCGATCACGCCGACCGTGGCCTGCCCGCCGTCGGGGAAGCGGGCGCCGCGCACGTGGAAGAGTTCGGCGGGGGCGCTGCCGCGCGTCCCGGCGTCGGCGGGCTCCAGGGTGAACTCGGCCTCCAGACGGGCGAGGATCTCGTCGGCGGTGACCATGGTGTCGCGGCGCCAGCCGTGCTGGGCGTCCAGCGGCATCTGTTCGATGAACCGCAGCTCGTAGCCGCGCTCGACGCAGTAGCGGAGGAGGTCGGCGGCCTCGTCGTCGTTGACGTCGCGCATGAGCACGGCGTTGACCTTGACGGGGGTCAGCCCGGCCTCGGCCGCACCGGCCATGCCGTCGAGGACGTCCTGGAGGCGGCGCCTGCGGGCGAGCTGCTCGAAGCGGTCGTGGCGCAGGGTGTCGAGGGAGACGTTGACGCGGTCGAGACCGGCCTCGGCCAGGGCGGGGGCCATGCGGGCCAGGCCGATGCCGTTCGTGGTGAGGGCGGTCTGCGGTCGGGGGCTGAGGGCGGTGGTCCCGGCGACGAGGCCGGGCAGGCCGCGGCGGAGGAGGGGTTCGCCGCCGGTGAAGCGGACCTCGGTGATGCCGAGGCGGGTGACCCCGACGCGGATCAGGCGCAGGAGTTCGTCGTCGGTGAGCAGTTCCGGTTTGGGCAGCCATTCCAGGCCCTCTGGCGGCATGCAGTAGGTGCACCTGAGGTTGCAGCGGTCGGTGAGCGACACGCGGAGGTCGGTCGCCACTCGTCCGTAGGAGTCGGCCAGCACGAGCGTCACCCTCTCCAGTCTGAGGTACCGGACGGGTCGGACTCGGTTGGGCCCGTCCGAGGGATACCCAGTGGTTAGGGATACCCAGTGGTTAGCGTAGAAGATCACCTTTTATGTGGAGTAGATAACATCGCACCTTATGCCGTATTTCGTTCCCGCCTACGAACGGAGGGTCCCCCACCTGGGGTGCGACTACGAACGGTCGTCTCGATCGTTACACGCCTGATGCCCGTCATAGGGTGTCCCTCCCAGAGATCGTCGCAGACGAGGAGGCGAAGCGCCGTGATCACCACACGCGAGTGGGCCCTGGCGGGCGGACCGGACGGGTCGGGGAGACTGGCGGCACGGGCGTGGGCGCCCGCGGAGGGCGAACCGACGTGGCTGGCGGTACTGGTCCACGGCTACGGTGAACACCTCGGACGCTACGAGCGGGTGGCGGCGGACCTGGTGGCGGCGGGGGCGGTGGTCTACGGGGCCGACCACCGCGGCCACGGGCGCTCCTCGGGCGAGCGCGTCCTCATCGACGACTTCGCCGGTGTGGTGGAGGACGTCCACCGCGTCATCACCCAGGCGCGGACCGCCTACCGCTCGCTCCCGCTGGTCCTCATCGGCCACTCGATGGGCGGCCTCGTCGCCGCACGCTACGCCCAGACCCACCCCGAGGTGCCCAGGGCACTGGTCGTGGCCTCCCCGGTCCTCGGACGGTGGGAGGTCCTGGAGGCGCTGCGCGACCTGGAGGAGATCCCGGACGTGCCGATCGACCCCGCCACGCTCTCCCGGGACTCCGGCGTCGGCGCCGCCTACGCCGCCGACGAACTCGTCTGGCACGGTCCCTTCAAACGGCCCACGATCCACGCCATGCTCACCGAACTGGACCGGATCGAGGCGGCGGGCTGTGTGGGGGAGATGCCGATGCTGTGGCTGCACGGCTCCGACGACAGCCTCGTGCCGCTCGCCGGGAGCAAGCGGGGCGTCGACGTCCTGGCGGGCTCGGACCTGACCGTCCGGATCTTCCCCGAGGCCCGGCACGAACTGTTCAACGAGACCAACCGGGACGAGGCGCTGGCCGAGGTGATCCGCTTCGCCCACCGGTTCACCGGCACCCCGCGGGGCTGACCCCGGCACGGTGGAGGCCGTGCGGCGGCTCCGCGCAGAGCCCCGCGGGGCCGCTCCCTCAGACGAAGAGCTGGCCGCGCGGCTGGAGGGGGTGCGCGAGGGTGTCCGCGTAGGCCGCGGCCAACCGGTCCACCGCGTCGGACAGCACGTCCGGCGGCTGGGTGTAGGCCAGGCGCACGTACCGCTCCAGGGTGCCGTCGACGCCGAACACCGGTCCCGCCGCCGGGTGCACGCCGTGCCGGGTCGCCGCCGCCGCCAGAGCGCCCGCGACGGGGTGGGGCAGCGTGGCCCACAGCACCAGGCCGCCCCCGGGCACGCTGGGCCGCCAGTCCGGCAGGCGCTCGCGCAGCGCGTGCACCAGGGCGTCGCGGTTGCGCCGCAGCTGGCGGCTGCGCTCGGCGCGGATCCGCATCACGTCGGCCAGCAGGTGTGTCACGGTGAGCTGGTCGAGCACCGCTCCGGCCAGGTCGAAGCGCTGGCGCGCGGACATCAGCCGCGCCACCATCGGCGCCGTGGCGCGGATCCAGCCCACCCTCAGCCCGCCCCACAGGAGCTTGGCCACCGAGCCGACGGTCAGCACCCGGCCGTCGGTGTCGTGGGCGGCCACCGGGGCGGGCAGGTCGCCGGAGTCGATGGCCAGTTCGGCGACGGACTCGTCGATGATCAGGTGGGTGTCCGCCCGGCGGGCCTCACGGACCAGGATCCGGCGTTCCTCGTCGTGCATGAGCGCGCCCGTGGGGTTCTGGAAGTCGGGGATGAGGTAGGCCAGCCCCGGCTTCCACTGGCGGAAGGCGTCGGCCAGGTACTCCATGTCCCACCCCTGGGGGGTGACGCCGACGGTCCGGATCCGGGCCCCCGCCCTGCGGGCCGCGTCCACCGCGTGCGGATAGGTGGGCGACTCGACCAGGACCTCGTCACCGGGTTGCAGCAGCAGGTCCAGGGCGAGTGCGATCCCCTGCTGGGCGCCGTTGGTGACGAAGATCTGCTCGGGGGTGGTGGGCAGGCCGCGCTCGACGTAGCGGCGGGCGATCGCGTGCCGCAGCTCCGGCAGGCCGTAGGGGTAGTAGCCGAGCCCGCCCACGTGCGCGGCGAGCTGTTCGGCGGCCCGGAAGGAGGCGGCGCGCAGGCCCTCCACAGCGGGTGGCGCGGCCACCCCGAGGTCGATGTGCTCGGCGACGGGGGTGAACGGTGACAGCTCGCTGGTGCCGGTGTCGGGCAGGACGGTCCAGCTGCCCGCGCCCTGGCGGCTGTCCAGGAAGCGGTTGTCGCGCAGCCAGGCGTAGGCGGCGGTGACGGTGTTGCGGCTGACGCCGAGGGCGGCGGCCAGGTCGCGTTCGGCCGGCAGGCGGGTGTTGGTGGGAACCCGGCCGTCCAGGACCAGTCCGCTGACGGACCGGGCGATGGCCAGGTAGTAGGGGCGTTCGACGGGCGCCTCCCCGATGAGGCGGGCCAGCAGGCGACCGTTGATCCGTCTGCTGCCGCCCCCGGTGGGGGTTCGCTCCGCTGCGCGGTGACCGCTCTGCCTCGCCATGCCGCCTCCCCCACCCACCCGCGTTTCGGGCCAGTTGCCTGCGATTGGCGCTTCACCACGGGCGCCACCTTGGCCACGATACCGATGTGGCACCGTTCCCGGACCCGTCGAACGGTCCACCACCCCCGCCGCCGACCGGAAGACCAGGAGATCCACGTGACCGACCGCCCTCGACGCCCCGACCGTGGACCGGCCTCCGCGAAGGGGTGGCACCGGCTGGCCCGCATCGTGCCGCGGCCGCGGGCACGGCGCCTCGCGCAGCTGTATCTGGGACTGGTGCTGTACGGCCTCAGCGGCGCCCTGCTGGTCAGGGCCGAACTGGGCGCGATGCCCTGGGACGTGCTGCACCAGGGGCTGGCGCTGCGGACCGGGCTGTCGATCGGCACGTGGAGCGTGATCGTCGGCGCGGCGCTGATGCTGCTGTGGATCCCGCTGCGGCAGCGCCCCGGCCTGGGGACGCTGAGCAACGTGGTCGTCGTCGGCACGACGGTGGACCTGTTCCTGTGGCTGCTCCCCTCCCCCGGCTCCCTGCTCCTGCGGGTGGGAACACTGCTGCTGGGTGTGCTGGTGTGCGCTGTCGCCACCGGGTGCTACATCGGGGCCCGGCTCGGCCCCGGTCCGCGCGACGGCCTGATGACCGGGCTCGCCGAGCGCGGTTGGTCGGTGCGGCTGGCCCGCACGGTGATCGAGGTGGCCGTCGTGGTCACCGGGACCCTGCTCGGTGGAACGCTGGGAGTGGGGACGGTCGTGTTCGCGCTGGCGATCGGCCCGCTCGCCCAGGTGTTCCTACCGCTGATGCGCGTACCGGACCCGGCACCGCGGGTCCAGGCACCGCCTCACCGTTAGCCCGGCCGCCACGGGTACCGCCTCACCGCCGACCCGGCCGTCATTCGCGATTGATCACCACGTCATAACTTCTGGAACCACAAACTCCACAATTGACTACATAACACCCTGCGCGTTCACATGCACGTGCAATTGCGGGTAGCGCGCACCCCGGGAAGAGGGGAAGATGGGGACCGCGGTGAACGACAGGAAGACGGGTTCGGCCCCTTCCTCAGGTCCGCCTCTTTAGCCTGCCCTCACCTGGGCACATAACCGGGTATACGGGAGGCAAGCGACGGCCGGGGAGGTGAGCCGATGACCCGCACGGCGCCCCTTCCCGACCCTGGACCACGTCCGGCGCCGGGGCGGGCCGAAGACCCCCGACGGGGCGCGTACACGGGCGTGCGTGGTGCGATCGCGAAGGCGCGGCGCAACCCCGTCCCCACACGGGTTCTCGCGCCAACCGCACAAACCATGACGACGTGTTGGGGGTGAGCCGCGTGCCCGGCTGGATTGAGGACTACGCACTGATCGGCGACATGCAGACCGCCGCGCTGGTCGGGCGGGACGGCTCCATCGACTGGGCGTGTCTGCCGGACTTCGACTCCTCCGCCTGTTTCGCCGCCCTCCTGGGCGACGACCAGAACGGCAGCTGGGCGCTCCGGCCCGCCGACGGCGAGGCCAACGCCACCCGGCGCCGGTACCGGGGGGAGACGCTGATCCTGGAGTCGGAGTGGGACACCGACACCGGCAGCGTGCGGGTCATCGACTTCATGCCGCCGCGCGGCGGAGCACCGCACATCGTGCGCATCGTCGAGGGGATCAGCGGATCGGTCCGGATGGAGACCACCATGCGGATCCGGTTCGACTACGGCCACGTGGTGCCGTGGATGCACCGCACCGGAACCGAACTGGTCGCCATCGCCGGACCCGACGCCATCTGGCTGAGCGCCCCCGTCACCCTCCAGGGGCACAACTTCACGCACGACGCCTCCTTCACCGTCACCGCGGGCCAGCGCGTGCCGTTCGTGATGACCTGGCACCCCTCGCAGGTGGAGGAGTCCGACCACCTGGACGCGGAGAAGGCGCTGTCGCGGACCGAGCGGTTCTGGGAGAAGTGGGTCGACCAGTGCACCTACGACGGCCCCTACCGCGAGGCGGTCGTGCGCTCCCTCATCGTGCTCAAGGCCCTCACCTACCGCCCCACGGGCGGGATCGTGGCCGCCCCCACCACCTCGCTGCCCGAGGAGATCGGCGGGGTGCGCAACTGGGACTACCGGTACTGCTGGCTGCGGGACGCGACCATCACCCTGGAGGCGCTGATCCGCTCCGGGTACAAGGAGGAGGCCTTCGCCTGGCGCGAGTGGCTGGTCCGGGCGGTGGCCGGTGAGCCCCAGCTCATGCAGATCATGTACGGCATCCGCGGGGAGCGGCGGCTGACCGAGTGGGAGGCCGACTGGCTGCCCGGGTACGAGGCCTCGCGTCCGGTGCGGATCGGCAACGCGGCGGTGGGGCAGTACCAGCTCGACGTGTACGGCGAGGTCATGGACGTGCTGCACCTGGCCCGCCGGTCCAACATCCGCGGCGGCGACTACCTGTGGGGGCTCCAGCGCTCCCTGGTGAACTACCTGGAGTGGTGCTGGGACGAGCCCGACGAGGGCCTGTGGGAGGTGCGGGGCCCGCGCCAGCACTTCGTCCACTCCAAGGTGATGGCGTGGGTGGCGGCCGACCGCGCGGTGCGCAGCATCGAGGAGTTCGGCAAGGAGGGCCCCATCGAGCGGTGGCGGGCCCTGCGCGACACCATCCACGCCGAGGTGTGCGAGTACGGCTACGACCCGCACCGCAACACCTTCACCCAGTTCTACGGCAGCAAGGAGCTGGACGCGGCGCTCCTGCTCATCCCCGAGGTGGGTTTCCTGCCCTACGACGACCCGCGCGTGGTCGGCACCATCGAGGCGATCCGCAAGGACCTCATGGTCGACGGTTTCGTGCTGCGCTACCGCACCGACCTGGAGACCTCGGCCGACAAGCTGCCCGGTGACGAGGGCGCCTTCCTGGCCTGCAGCTTCTGGATGGCCAACGCCCTGCTGTCCATCGGCCGCCAGGAGGAGGCCAAGGAGCTGTTCGAGCGGCTGCTGTCGCTGCGCAACGACCTGGGCCTGCTCGCCGAGGAGTGGGACCCCAACGCCGGGCGCCAGGTCGGCAACTTCCCGCAGGCGTTCAGCCACGTGCCGCTGGTGACCACCGCGCTCAACCTCGCCGACCGCCAGGGCGGCTGGCGCGCCGAGTAGGGCGGACCGACCGCCGCGCGCGGCCCCCGGGCGGGCGTCCGGGGGCCGCGCACCGGCGCCGGGCGAGAACCTTGGACAGGATCCGGCATTCTCCTGCGTTGGACCGATCCGACTACCTGGGCTCAGGCCCATGCGGCATCGCACGGTTCTCGACGGGACAGAGGACTACGTCTTCCTTATCGGACGTGAGGCCATCGCGGAAAACGGTGTCCTCTCTGTCCGCGATCCCGCACTGCGAGTCCTGCCCGTCGGGCATCTGCCCGTCGGTGTGGAGCTGGGCGCGGTCTTCGCGCACCTGGGGCCCGCAGGCGACAGCTCCTCCGGGCGGCAGGTGCACCTGGAGGTCGTCAGACCCTCCGGAACCCCGGTTCTCACCATGAGCGGAATCATCGGCGAGGGCACCCCCGACCAGTCACCCGTCTGGGCGCACACCCTGCATGTGGTGGTGGACGAACCCGGAAGCTGGATCATCTCCGTCGAGTCGGGGGGCAAACGAGCAGCACGTGTCCTCGACATCGTGTTGGAAGCGGAGAGGTAGATGCCGCCACGCTTCACCAGGCACCTGTCGGAGAGGATGCGGCGCCGACGCATAACGGAGGATGACGTCCTCGCGGCGTTGGCACGTCCCCTCAAGGAGGAACACGACCCCGAGAACTACTCCTACAAGCTGTACGGGCGGACGGGCGACGGACGGAAGATCTACGTGGCGGTCAAGGACACGAGCTGGGGCACCCCGGACCCTGTTCTGAAAACGGTGGTGGAAGTATCGTGATCTCCATGTCGGCACCCAGGAACGTGACGATCGACCAGGAAGCGGACGCGGGGTACCTCACGCTCTCAGACACCCCCGTGGCCAGGAGTTCCGACCACGGTTCGTTCGTCGTGGACTACTCGGCTGAGGGAGGACCCGTCGGTGTGGAGGTACTCACCCTGAACCGCCCTCTGGACACCGAGGCCGTCATGGAGGTCCTGGAGGAGAGCGGGCACGAAACCGAAAGCGACACCCGCGCATGGGTGGACGCCTTCGCGGCGCAGATACGTGACCTGGACGATCAGGTCCCTCCGCTGTCACCGACGCGCACGCTCCGCCCGCCGCGCGAGGAGGTGCGTTTCCTGACCGTCGCGGAAGTCGCCACGATCATGCGGGTGTCGAAGATGACGGTCTACCGGATGGTCCATTCCGGGATTCTTCCCGCGATGCGCGTGGGACGCTCCTACCGTGTCCCCGAACGAGCGGTCCACGACTACCTGGACAGGACCGCCGCCGAGCTGAGGTCCTTCGCTTAGGTTGTGTTTTCTGGGTCCTCCGCTTGGCTTCGGACCGTGTCCGGGCGCCCGAAGACAGGGATTCCTCCTCCTCGGCCGCGCCTGGCGCTCGTTCCCCGCTCCGGGGCCCGCCTCGTCGTGCAGAACCCTGCCGGCGCCCGAACGGCAACCCCCTCCGGTGACCGTTCCAAAAAACAGGCCGTTCCCCGCGCCCGGCGGTGACCGCCCGGCCCCGGGACCCCGCCGTCCGGCGGTCCGTCCACGACCGCGGGGGCGGGGGCCGCGCACCGGCGCCCGTTCCGGCGCCGGTGGCCTCAGCGCCGCCGCGTCACCACAGGACCGGCAGCCGTTCGGGCAGCCGTTTGATGAACCCGGGCCGCCACGCCAGCTGTTCGGCGGGCACCGCCAACCGCAGGTCCGGCAGTCGGGCGACCAGTGCCGCCAGTGCGGCCTCGGCGTGGGCGCGGCCCAGCGCGGACGCCGGGCAGTAGTGCCGTCCGCCGCCGAAGGCCAGGTGCGGGTTGATCTCCCGGTCGATGTCGATCACCTCCGGGCGGTCGAAGACGGCCGGGTCGTGGTTGGCTCCCTCCACCAGGACGAGCACGAGCTCGCCCGCGCGGACCAGGGTGTCGTCCAGCCACACGTCCTCGGTGGCGATCCGGGGCAGGGCGTCGCCGATGGACAGGTTGTAACGCATGAGTTCGTCCACGGCCCGCGGCACGTCCCCGGGGTTCTCGTGCAGGCGCCGGACCAGTCCGGGGCGCTCGGCGAGGGCGAGGATCGCGTGCAGGAGGAAGGCCGAGGTGCTCACCGCGCCCGCGCCGAACAGCGAGACGGCGACCGTGGCCAACAGCTCGTCGTCGGCGTCCCCGGCGGCACGCAGCTCGGCGAACCTGCCGAGCAGTCCGGACCGGGGGCCCGAGCGCAGCCGGTCGAGCATGTAGTCGTGGTCCTTGTCCCAGTTGGCCCCGGCGCCCTCGAACGGGGACGGGCTGGTCAGGAAGGCGACGTCGATGCCGGACATCAGCCGCCGCCAGTCGGCGACGGGCACGCCGACGATCTTGCAGTGCAGGGCCGCGGAGAAGGGTTCGGTGAAACCGTCGCGCAGGTCCGCGGGCGGCCCCTGGCCGACGAGGGCGTTGATGAGCGCGTGCGCCTCGGCGAGCATCCACCCGGCCAGCGTCGCCGTGGGGCGCAGGGACCGCATCACCGCGTTTCGGAGTCCGGCGCTGTCGATGTTGCCCATGTTGTTGACCACCTCGGGCGGGATGGTCAGCGCGTACTGCCGCGGCACCCCGGGCCGCGAGGTCTCGCTGAGACTGAACCGCTTGTCCTCCAGCACGGCGGTGGCCAGCGCGTGGGTGCTCACGAGCCACGCGGGGTCCCCGGTCATCGTCCGGACCCGGGCGACGGGCCGGTGCTCGCGCAGCCACGAGCACTCCACGGGCACGGTTCTGCCGTCCCGGGACAGGGGGAGGGTGAGGTCGATGGTCATCAGCGGACTTCCTTGTCGGGCAGCGGTCGGACGGTGGCGTGGGCCTGGGACGCGGCGGCGCGCAGGCCGCCCTCCCGGGTGAGGAGGAGCCCGGTCAGCGGCATCTCGGCGTGGTAGCAGGCCACGGAGGAACCGACGCCGAGGATGGCGGGGGTGTCGAGGAGGAACGGGAGTTCACGGGCCAGGTAGCGCACTCCCGCGCCCATCTGCGCGGTGGTGGGTTCCGCGCCCCCGCGCCGGGGAAGGACGAACCGGCGGACCGTGCGTTCGCAGGCCCCCCTGAACTCCGGATCGGTCCGCAGCGCCCGTTCCACGTCGGCGCGCAGGGACCGGTAGGCGGAATCGCCCTCGAACTCCGAGAGCGCCGTGCAGCGCGCCTCGGAACCGGAGAGCTCGATTCCCTGGAGGATGCGTCTGCGGAGGGCCCGGACGTCCTTGGCAGCGCGTCGGCGCGCCCGGACGGGGTCGTACCCGAGGGCGACGAGCATCGTGTCGACCTCCCGGTCGGCGTAGACGACGTCGACCGAGTCGAACCGGCGCCGGGCCCACGTGAGGAGCGCGGCGACGCGGTCGCGGGTGAAGTACCCGTTTCCCGGGCTCGCACCGACGAGGAGGTGTTCTCCCCCGTCGCAGATGACGGAGCAGTTGACGGTGGCGGGAATGGCCTCGAACTCGGCCATGGCGATCGTGGGGACGGAGGATCCCATGGTGGCGTCTCCTGCTTTCGCGCGCTTTGGGCCGGTGGTCGCAGTGGCGGGGGCACGACGCCGCGAACGCGGACGTGGGCGCGGGGCGACGTGCTCGGGCGCGACGGCCGGCCCGTGATGGCGGGCGGGCCGTGCTGGGACGCCGCGCACACGGACACGGGGTTCCCGTGACCGCGCGCCGTCGCACGGGGGTGGTGGCCGGAATGCCTCGACGGCGCGGGGAGGGGATGCGCGGCGGATTCGGAAGGAGGGGCACCGGAGACGGCGTCACGGACGGCGACGGGGGTCCGGTGTCGGACTCCTAGAGGGAGGGGGGCACTCCGCGCTGGGAGGGCGGGTGCGGCCGGAACGGCCGTGGATCCGCGGGTTCGGGGACGTGCAGCCCCAGGCGGCGGACGCGCACGTGTGATTCACCTCGTGGTGTCGCTAGTCCCTGTGGAGCCCCGTGCTCCCGGTGTGGCGACAGCGACCCCAAGTTATCGCCAGTGTCGCTGTGTGAGCACCCCGTGGCCGGATGTGGTCAACCGGACCGGGCCCCTTGACCGCCCGGCGGGAACCGGCCCCGGGGCGGGCTCCGATCGCCCGAAGCGGCCGTGGTTGTCGCTGTCTGCCGCTAGTGTTCTGGCCATGTCGAGTAGGGATCTGAACGAAATCATGGACAGCGGTTGGGCGAAGGCCCTGGAGCCGGTCGCTCCGCAGATCGCCGCGATGGGCGACTTCCTGCGCCAGGAGGTCGCGGAGGGCCGCACCTACCTCCCCGCCGGGGAGCACGTCCTGCGCGCCTTCCAGCAGCCGTTCGACGACGTGCGCGTGCTCATCGTCGGCCAGGACCCCTACCCCACACCGGGCAACCCGGTGGGGTTGAGCTTCTCCGTGGCCCCGGACGTGCGTCTGCCCGCGAGCCTGCGCAACATCTACAAGGAGATGCAGGAGGACGTCGGGACGCCCATGCCCTCCAACGGCGACCTCACGCCGTGGACCGAGCAGGGCGTGCTGCTGCTCAACAGGGTGCTCACGGTCGCGCCGGGCAAGGCCGGGTCGCACCGCGGCAAGGGCTGGGAGGCCGTGACCGAACAGGCCATCCGGGCGCTGGCCGAGCGCGGAAAGCCGCTGGTGGCCATCCTGTGGGGCCGGGACGCGCGCAACCTGCGGCCGATGATGCCGGGCGTGCCGTGCGTGGAGTCGGCGCACCCGAGCCCGCTGTCGGCCCGCAACGGCTTCTTCGGCTCCAAGCCCTTCAGCCGGACCAACGAGATGCTCCGGGAACAGGGCGCCGAGCCGGTGGACTGGCAGCTGCCCTAGGGCGTCACACGATCCCGGGCGCGAACACACCCCGACCCCCGACCTACACTGACCCGCGGACCCGGTGACCGGCACGGCACCGGGTCCGGTCGTGTGCTCACGCAGTGAGAGAGGCGGTACCCCCCTTGGCAAGACAGCTCACCTACTCCGACGCCCTGAAGGTGCTCGGTGAGAACGACTCCCAGGTCCTGGACCTGGCGGAGAAACTGGCCGACGGCGGACTGGGGCTGGTGGGGGTACCCGACCTGTTCGGTCTGCGGGGCGAACTGGTGAGCCGGGGCCGCCAGGCGATCGAGGGCATCGGCGACAAACTCCGGGGGCGGAGCCGGATGTCGCGTACCGAGCGGATCGAGGCGGCGCACCAGATCCTGGTGACCGTGGCGTTCTTCGAGGCCCTGGAGGAGTCCCTGGAGGAACTGGACGCCCCCTTCACGCTGGCCGACCTCAAACTCACCAGCGCCGAGCAGGCCGAACTGATGGACCGCGTCCTCGCGCACACCGGTTCCGCCCCGGCGCTGTCCCTGGGGTCGGGCTGGGCTCCCCGGTTCTTCCAGGACTTCCTGCTCAGGGACTTCACCGCCGCGCTGACCGCGCTCCCCGCCGCCGAGGAGCACGGCGTCACCTCCGAGGCCCACCCCCTGGTCGGACAGCTGCGCGAACGCGTTCCCGGGCGCGCCGCCCGGCGGTACGCGGAGTCCTACCGCCGCCTGGGCGCCGAGGTCCCCGAGTTCGGGATGTGGGCGCACCTGCACGAGCACGACCGCACCCGCGGCATCCTCGGGGCGGGGCTGGGCGATCTGCGACGGCGGCTGGAGGAGATCAGCTCCGACCGGGACGTGGACGTACGGCGCGCGGAGCTCGCCGCCGGGTACCGGGCGGTGCTGCGCCAGCCGGTGCTGCGCTCCGACGACGCCCCTGCCGGCCTCGTCCTGCCCTCCCTGGAGGAGGCCTACATCTCCCCGCGCGGACGCGCGGCCCAGGCGGTGCACAGCGGCACCCCCTCCAGTGAGGAGTGGTGGGAGCGGTTCCCCGTGCTCGACGACCTCCAACCGGTCATCGCCGCCCACCTCGTCCACCCGCTCGCCACCGAGGTCCCCACGGTCATCCTGGGGCACCCCGGCGCGGGCAAGTCCAAGTTCACCGAGATGCTCGCGGCCCGTCTGCCCGTCGCCGACTTCCTCCCCGTCCGGGTGGAGCTGCGCTCCGTCCAGCCCAACGCGCCCATCCACGTACAGATCGAGGAGGGCCTGGCCGCCGCGCTGCACACCCGGGTCTCCTGGCGGGAGCTGGCCGACTCCGCAGACGGCGCCCTGCCGGTCGTGATCCTGGACGGCTTCGACGAACTCCTCCAGGCGACCGGTGTGGACCGCTCCGACTACCTGGAGCGGGTCCAGGAGTTCCAGCAGCGGCAGGAGGCGATGGGCCGCCCCGTCGCGGTGATCGTCACCAGCCGCACCGTGGTGGCCGACCGCGCCCGCTTCCCCGACGGCACCATGGTGGTGCGCCTGGAGCCGTTCGACGACGCGCGGATCGCCCGGATGCTGGACGTGTGGAACCGGGCCAACGCCCGTTCCCTCGCCGGGTCGGGGCTGGACCCGCTCACGGTCGACGTGCTGGCCGGGTACCGCGAGCTGGCCGAACAGCCGCTGCTGCTGTTGATGCTGCTCATCTACGACGCCGAGGGCAACACGCTCCGGCACGCCTCGGAGTCGCTGTCCAACGCGGAGCTGTACGACCGCCTGCTGCGGATGTTCGCCCGGCGCGAGGTGGACAAGCACCGCCCCGGGCTGCGCCCGGACGCCTTCGAGGCGGCCGTGGACGACGAACTGCGGCGGCTGGAGGTCGCCGCCCTGGCGATGTTCACCCGCCGCAGGCAGAGCGTGGGCGCCGACGAGCTGGACCGGGACCTGGCCGTGCTCATGCCGGACGCGGCGGTGCGCCCGTCCGGCGCGGACCTGCACGGCGCGATCGACCCCGCCGCCCAGGTGCTGGGGCGGTTCTTCTTCGTCCACGAGTCACAGGCCCGGTCCGCGGACGGACCGGCGAGCGTGTTCGAGTTCCTGCACTCCACGTTCGGCGAGTACCTCGTCGCCCGGGCGGTGGCCACCGCGCTGGACGACCTGGAGGCGTCGCGCGCCCACGCGTCCCGGCGCCGGGGCAGGGTCCCCCGGCCGGACGACGGCGAACTGTACGCCCTGTCGTCCTTCGCCGGCTACGGGGGACGCGACCGGGTCGTGGGCTTCCTCGACGAGCTGCTCCGGCGTCGGATCGCCGAGGAGCCGGGGCTGCGCGAGGACTACGCGGAGCTCCTCGTCGAACTGTTCCGGGAGGCCCCGTTCCCGGCCCCCAACCGCTCCTACACCGAGTACGAGCCCGTGCGCCTCCCGCTGACCCGGCGCGAGGCCAACTACACCAGCAACCTGGTCATCCTGCTGTGCCTCGTGCGTGAGGACCCGGTGGACGCCGGTGAACTGTTCCCCCAGGCCGCCGAACCCGACCAGGCCCTCCAGCACAGCACCACCCTCTGGCGGACCCTGCCCGGCGCGGAGTGGTTCAGCATCCTGTCGACGCTGCGCGTGCGCCACCTCCGGGGGCGACACGACCAGGGCGAGACCACCGTGATCGGCCTCGAGGACGGGGCCCCCGTCGACGTGGGCGAGTGCGTCGGCTTCGAGCTCCGGGCACGGGCGAACCCCGATTTCACGCCTGACATGACCGACCCCTACGGCATCACCGTGCCCTACGCGTCGGTCACGTCACGCCTGTTGCGGTCGGCGGCGATGCGGGTCAACGGGACCGCCGCGCGGTTCACACTGGGGCTGCTGCCCTATCTGCGCCATGTCTCGACCGACATGGGCTACTGGTTCGACGACGGGGCCGAGGACGGCGGAAGGTCCTGGAGCCGGCTGCACGAGCTGCTGCGCCTGCGTCTGGAGCCGCCCGCGGCGGACCCCGAAGGACGTCTGCGCTCCTACCGGCGGCTGCTGGACCGGCAGGAGCTCGACCGCGCCCGGCTCCTGGTCCTGCGCCAGGCCGCGGAGGACCTGTCCCTCCTCCCCTCCGGCCCCGACCGGGACCTGGTCCGGATCGTCGGAGAGTACCTCGCGCGGGTGGGGGTGGCCGTCACCCGGAACGCACCCCTCCCCGGGGAGATCGAGCCCGTCCTGACCGCCCTGAGCCGGCACATCGACCGGGTGCCGGTTCGGCGCATCCTGGACCTGGCCGCGGAGGCCCGGTGCACGGTGCCGGACACCGACCCGGCGGGGGGAGGGCACCGCTCAGGGCCGGGAACGGCCGAGAACCGTTTCCCGCGCCCGCTTCTCGGCAGCGGCGGGAGCGCGGGCCCGGGGGAGGTCCGGCGGTGGCACCACGACGACTCGGGCGACCTCAGCTCCGTGCCGCCTCCGCCACCCGGCGCACGAGAGCGGGAATGACCGTGCCGATGGGGTCGCGCAGGACGGCGCCGGCGAAGTCGTCGTAGGGGGTCGGCTCGGCGTTGACGACGACCAGGCTCGCCCTGGCCATCATCGCCACGTCGCACAGCCCGGCCACCGGGTGCACGGTCAGGGAGGTGCCCACCGCCAGGAACACGTCGCACTCGCGGGCTGCCCGCGCGGCCGCCTCGATGACCTGCGGGTCCAACCGCTGACCGAAGGAGATCGTGTCCGACTTCTGGATGCCGCCGCACTCCGGGCACCGGGGGTCGGACTCCTCGTCCAGCCGCTCCAGGACCTCCGGGCTCGGGGTGCGCAGACCGCAGCTCATACACACGACCCACAGCATGGTCCCGTGCACCTCGATGACCCGGTCGGCGGGCATCCCGCCGCTCTGGTGCAGGCCGTCGATGTTCTGCGTGACGAGCGCCCGGAGCCTGCCGGTGGCCTCCAGGTCGGCGAAGGCCCGGTGCGCGGCGTTGGGCTCGGCCTCCCAGACCCGGTGCGCCCGGCGCCGCAGCCACACCTGTCGGCGCACGTCGATGTCGCCCATGTAGCTGTCGAGGTCGGCCATGGCCTCCGCGGCCGGGTCCTTGGTCCACAGGCCGTTGGGGCCCCGGTAGTCGGGGATGCCCGAGTCCGTGGAGACCCCCGCCCCCGTGAGCACGGTGATGCGCGGGGCGGCGGCCAGCAGGTCCGCGGCCCGCTCGAACCCCTCGGGGTCGGCCGGCGGCGTGGTGTCGGTGGTGGAGGCCATACTCCATTGTTGCAGCGACGTTGGGGCTTCTTGCCTCCGGCGTTGCCCTCCGGGCTCCACGATGGGCACCAGGATCCCGTAGCGTCGGGGAACGTGTGGGACGCGGAGGCAAAATACCCTGCCGATGCACATGATGCGGGCGAAGGGTGCCAAAATCGACACAGTCATGAAGCAGCCGTCCTACATCCTCGTGGTCAACCGGACCACGGTGCGGCGCCCCGTGTTCGTGCTGGGCGCGCCCCACTCCGGTGTCCCCGAGATCGCCCGTGCCCTCTCCCGCGCCCCGGGGTTCCACATCGGAGCCGGCTCCTCCGGGGTGCTCAACGCCGTCCACGCCGTCGCCCGCCGACCCTCCCTCGCCCAGGAGAAGGTGTCGGGAACGGCGAGCCTGCTGCGCGAGGCCTACGCCGAGGCGTGGCAGCTCACCCCCCTGACCTGCCCCCGGTGCCCGGGCCCGTACGCGCGCGTCCCCGCCAACGCCTCGGCCGAACCCTGTGAGCACAGCGGCGACGCCCAGCGGTACGGCGACGCCAGCCCCGACCTGCTGTTCTGCGCCAACGCCCTGCACACGGCCTTCCCCGACGCCCTGTTCGTCCAGGTGATCAGGGACGGCCGGGACGTCGTCGCGGGCATGCTCGACGACGAGCGCGCCCTCGCCTGGCTCAAGCCCGCCCTGATGTCGGCCGACCACGAGTTCCCCAACGACTTCTTCGGTCTGGAGGACGAGTCGGACCTGGAGGCGTTCCGGGACGGTTCCGACGCGGCCAAGTGCGCGATGCGGTGGCGCGGCTCCGTGCGGATGCACGCGCGGCTGCGCCAGGCGATCGGCGAGGAGCAGCTCATGACCGTGCGCTACGAGGACGTCCGGGGCGGGGAGATGGCGACCGCCCGGCGGCTGCGCGCGTTCACCGGCGCGCGCGTGTCGGCCACGGAGCTGATGGACGCGCGCGCCTGGAACGCGGGCCGGTGGCGCGACCGGCTCTCCCGAGACGAGTACGGGGACGTCAACGAGGTCGCCGCCGTCGAGCTGTCCCGCCTGGGCTACCTCTGAACGCTCTGCCCCGAAGCGTCTCCGGTGATCCCCTGCGCGCTCATGAGGGTCTGCGCCGCGGCGCGCGCCGTCAGGGCCGCGCGGGTCTCGCCGAGGACGCTGCGCGCCACGACCGCCCCCTCGTGCAGCATGGCCAGGGACTCGGCGAGCGCGACCGGGTCGGCCACCCCCGCCTCCGCGACGAACCCGGTGAGCAGATCGCGTAGCCAGCGCTTCTGGCCCTCGGCCACCGCCCTGCCGGGGTGCTCGGGGTCGGACAGCTCGGTGTAGGCGTTGACCATCGCGCAACCGCGCGGGTTCTCCCTGCCCATCCACTCGTGCAGGGCGTCGAACGTGGCGATGACGCGGGCGTGCGGCGTGTGGGCCCCGGACAGGTGGTCGGTGACGTAGGCGCGCCAGCGCTCGTCGCGGGCGCGCAGGTAGGCGACGACGAGCTCCCGTTTGGAGCCGAAGCGGTCGTAGATGGTCTTCTTGGTCACGCTGGCCCGTTCCGCGACCAGTTCCATGCCGACCGTGTTGATCCCGCGCGCGTAGAACAGCTCGCTGGCGACGGCGAGGATCCTGCGGGCGGCGGGGGTGAGCGGTCTGGTCGCGGTGGCGGTCATGGGGGCGCTCCTTGGGCTCCGTGGCTCGGGTCACTCTGCACCGTGAGTATACCTACCGGTGTGGTTACCTCGGCGCGGCACCCCGGCCACACCACTGGAGGAGACCGCCGTGCCGCGTTCACCGACACCGCTCCTGCTCGCCACCGGGGCCACCTGGCGGGCGTACGTGCCGCCGCTCGGCGCGATGCCGTCGCTGGTCGCCGCCACGCTGGTGGAAGGGCGTACCCGTCCGGGCGGGTTCGCGCGGGCTGACCCCCGGAGTACGCCCCGGTGAGCCCGCTAGGCGCGGTCGGGCACGACGAAGGGGTTGGCCGCCAGGCTGTCCTCGACCGCCTCGACCAGTTCCCGCGTCTCGGCCGCCTCCCACAGGTCGGGGTCCTCGTCCCGGGGGATCACCGCGGTGCACACCAACTCCACGAGTGCGTCGGCGTCCAGCAGTTCGGTCACCCCCACCACGGCCATCGGCGGGTAGTAGCGGCCCATGTGGCGGCGGTAGACCGATCCCAGGGTGGAGAGGTTGACCCGGTAGGAGGACACGGTCGTGGTGTAGACACACATGTTGACCACGTGGACGGGTTCGGCCCCGGCCGAGCGCAGTGCCTCGACCATGTTGGCCAGTGCCTGGTCGAACTGCTGCACCACCGTGTCACCGACCACTCCCCCGTCCGGTCGGCGCGCGGCCTGCCCGCCCACGTGGACGGTACGGCCGGGGGCGACCAGGAGGGCGTGGGAGAATCCCTTCGGTTCGGCCAGAGACAGCGGATTGACGATCTGGTGCGGTGTCCGGTCCATCGGCGTCCCCTCAACGTTCACGTCCCACCCACCGCGACCGCTCCGACACGGCCGCGGGCACCCCTCCCGGAAACGCCGTCGGACGTGCGGCTACGATGAGCCCATGTCGATCACTTTCCTGCTGTCCGCCGCCGCCCTCGTGGCCGTGCTGGCACTGTTCGCCGCGATCTTCGTCGGGGGTGCGGTCTACGTCGACCGGATCCGGCGCAGGGGCACCGACTCCGTCCTGGCCGGTGCGCGCAAGCATCGCGAGCTGCGCGGGGCGTAACGGGCCCGGACGGCCGGCCCGGGACCGGACGCCTACTCCCCGTCGAACTCGTCGGGGTCGGGCCCGAACCGGCTGCCCGCGTCGAGCCCGCTGATGCGGTCCATGTCCGCCTCGGAGAGCTCGAAGTCGAAGATCGCGAAGTTGGACCGGATCCGCTCGGGGGTCACCGACTTGGGGATGACGACGTTGCCCAGCTGGATGTGCCAGCGCAGCAGCACCTGAGCCGGGGAGCGGTCCCGCTCATCGGCGATCGCGGTCACCGTCGGGTGGTCGATCAGCTTGCCCTGGCCCAGGGGGCTCCACGCCTCGGTGACGATGTTGTGCTTGGCGTCGAACTCGCGCATCGACCGCTGCACGAGCAGCGGGTGCAGCTCGATCTGGTTGACCATGGGCGTGATGCCGCCCTCCTTCATGACCCGCTCCAGGTGTTCCACCTGGAAGTTGCACACGCCGATGGCGCGGACCCGCCCGTCGGCGTACAGCCGTTCCAGGGCCTTCCAGGTGGACACGTACAGGTCCCGTCTGGGCAGCGGCCAGTGGATGAGGTACAGGTCGAGGATCTCCAGGCGCATCCGTTCCAGGCTGGCGTCGAAGGCCCGCAGGGTCTGGTCGTAGCCCTGCTCCGGATTGGCCAGCTTGGAGGTGACGAACACGTCCTCGCGGTCGAGCTCCGACCGGCTCAGCGCCTCGCCGACCCCCCGCTCGTTGCCGTAGGCCGCGGCCGTGTCGATGCTGCGGTACCCCGCCTCCAGGGCGGTCGTCACGACGTCCACCACCGCGTCGTCTGGCACCTGCCACACACCGAAGCCCAGCTGCGGCATGCGCACACCGTTACTCAGAGTAACGTCAGGAACCGTCATCTCTCCCCTTCCCCCGTCAGGCCTGCCCTGACCGCATACTGCCACGTCGCCAGGGGTCTTTCGCGGGCGGCGCCCCGCTGGACCACGGGCTTTTTACCGTCGGACCGGTACCGGGCCGCTAGCCTGGTCGGTCCCCGAGCGGAGGTGGACCGATGGGCCGCGAGCAGCGCGCCGACGTCAGCGCCGAACTTGCCCGGGACCGGGCGTCACTGGTCGACCGGATCGTCGACGCGGTGTACTCGGAGGTGCCCGCCTACCGGGGACTGCACGGGTCCCAGCTCGCCGAGGTCCGCGCCATCGCCGCGTGGCTGGTGACCCGTTCACTGGAGCTGTGGGCGGACGGCGCCGTCCGGCTCCCGGACGAGGACCTGGAGCGGTTGCGGGCCGTCGGTCGGGCGAGGGCCGCCGACGGCCGCCCGATCGGGGCGGTGGTCCGGGCGCACCGGGTGGGTTCGGCCGCCGCGGTGCGCCTGCTCTCGGAACTGGCCGGGGACCGGGTCACCGCCGCCGACGTGTTCGCTCTGAGCGAACTGTGGCTGACCTCGATCGACCAGATCTCCGAGCACCTGGTGGCCGGCCACAGCGCGGCGGCCCGCCAACTGGACGCCGACGTCGAACGGGCCCGCCGGGTGTTCCTCGACGACCTCCTCATCGGCCGCCAGGCCTCCCTCGGCGCGATCCGCGACCGGGCCCGCACCCTGGGCATCGCACCTCCCGACCCGGGGGTCCTCGTGGTGGCCGAACCCGCCCCGGAGGAGGACCACCCGCCCCGGGGCGGCCCGGCCTCGGCGGGGATGGACCTGCTCGACGAGGTCGGGCGTGCCGACGCGCTGGCGACCACCAGGTCGGGACGGGTGGTGCTGCTGGTCTCCCCCGGAGCCGTCGACCGCGTGGCCCGGGTCCTGCGCAACCGCCCCTGGCGGGCCTGTGTCCTGGCGCCGCGCGCCCTCACCGACATGTCGGCCGCCTACCGCCTGGCCGACGACGCGGTGGAGACCGCTCCGCCGCACGCCTTCGGCGGGAACGGGCCGCTGGGCGAGGCCGACGCGTGCGTCCTGGCACTGCTCAACGGGGGACCGGTCACCCCGGAGGCCATCCGCCGCTCGGTCCTGGGGCCGCTGCTGTCGGACCGGCACGGCCACCTGCTCGACACGTTGCGCGCCTACTTCCGCGAGGGCGCGGCCACCACGGCCGCCGACGCCCTGCACGTCCACCCCCAGACCCTCCGCTACCGGCTGCGCCGGGTGCGTGAGCTGACCGGGCACGACCCCCACCGCCCCTGGCCACGCTTCGTCCTGGAGACCGCCTGCGCGATCGCTCGGTGAGCGGTACCGCTCCCCGGGCTCCCCGGTTCGGCACCGGCGGAGTCGGGGTAGGCATCGGGGATCCCGTCCTGACACGAAAGGTGCGGCATGTCCGTCTCCCCGCCCCCTCCCCTGCACGGCCCGGCCTTCGACGCCGACCCCCACCCCGCCTACCGCTGGCTGCGCGAGCACTCCCCCGTGCACCGGCTGGAGCTGCCCGGAGGGGCGTGGGCGTGGCTGGTCACCCGCCACGGGGACGCCCGCGCCGTCCTGGCCGACCCCGACATGCTCAAGGACCCCGCCCGGGGCAACGAGGTGTGGCGCAGGGCCGGGATGGGTCTGCCCTTCGACCACCGGCCCAGCCTCGTGCGCAGCATGGTCAACGTGGACGGCGACGACCACACGCGCCTGCGGAAGGTGGCCGGGGGCGCCTTCACCCCGCGCCGGGTCCGGACCCTGGTGGAGAGTGCCGAGCGGGTGACCGCCGGCCTCCTCGACCGGATCACGGCCGCACCCGACCCGGATCTGGTGCGTGACCTGGCCTACCCGCTGCCGATCGCGATCATCTGCGACATCCTCGGCGTCCCGCCCGGGGACCGGGCCGAGTTCCACCGCCGCGCCGCCGTGATCGACGCCTCCGCGCCCGAGGAGGTCGCGGCGGTCGGGGAGACCACGGACTGGTTCGACGACTACCTGGGCCGCCTGGTCGACGCCCGGCTGGCCGAACCCGCCGACGACCTGCTCGGCGATCTGGTGGAGGCGCACCGGGCGGGCGACCTCACCCGGGACGAGGTCACCTCCACGGCGTTCCTGCTGCTGGTGGCGGGACACGAGACGACCGTCGCGCTGATCGGCAACCTGTTCCTGTCCCTGCTGCGGAACCCGGAGCACCTGGACCGGCTGCGCCGGGACCGCGGCCTGGTGGGCCCGGCGATCGAGGAGACGCTGCGGTTGGAGAGCCCCCTCCAGAACGCCACCTGGCGCTTCCCCCGGACCGCCACCACCGTCGGCGGCGTCGCCCTGGAGGCGGGTGAACCCGTGCTGGTGTCGCTGCTGGCCGCGGGCCGGGACCCGGAACGCTACGCCCGCCCGGACGCCTTCGACCCCGGGCGCGGGGAGTCGCACCTGGGTTTCGGACACGGCGCGCACTACTGCGTGGGCGCCCAGCTCGCCCGGATGGAGGCGCGGGTGGCGGTCGACGCGGTCCTGGACCGACTGCCCGGGCTGCGGCTCGCCGTGCCCGAGGAGGACCTGCGGTGGTGGCCGAGCATGATCATGCACGGCCTGTTCGCCCTGCCGGTGCGCTTCGACACCCCCTGACCGGCCCGCGGGCGTTCTGGCGCCGTCCGCGGCGCGTACTGCGGCGGAGGGGCCGGTGAGGACCGCGGCGGCGGGGGCTCCGTCCCCCTCCGGCGAGCACCGGGGATGACGACAAAATCAACGAGCCTTGCCCGGGGATGGTGTGTGCTTTCTCCTCCGGCGACGATCGGTGACCGAGACTGGCACCCGGGGCGCGTCCGTACGCGCTCCGAACGATCCGACCCGGAGGGGGAACCAGCCGTGACCACCCAGGAGCGCACGAGCGCGACGCCCAAACCCCGGACCAGCCAGCCGTGGCTGCACCAGAAGGGGAACGAGATCCAGGAGTACGGCAGCGTCCGCCAGCTCCCGGTGGGCATGTCCTACAACACGCGCATGTACTCGTGCCAGCGGCTCAACCAGGTGCTCGCGGACACGCAGATCCTGCACGCGCTGTACAAGAAGCACCACTGGCTCATGCGGGGGCAGACCTTCTACCAGCTGCACCTGTTGATGGACAAGCACGCCGACGAGCAGGCCGAGCTGATCGACACCGTGGCCGAGCGCATCCAGACCCTGGGCGGCGTGGCCATCGGGGATCCGCGGCACGTCGCCGAGATCACCAACATCCCGCGGCCGCCCAACGGCGTCGAGGAGGTCCCGGCGATGCTGTCGCGCCTGTTGGAGGCGCACGAGACCATCCTGGAGGACGCCCACGACGCGGCGGCGCGGTGCCAGGAGAACGGGGACGACGGCACCAACGACGTGCTGGTCTCCGACGTCATCCGCACCAACGAGCTCGAAGCCTGGTTCCTCGCCGAACACCTGGTGGACACGCCGCTCGTGCACACCTGACCGCGGACGCGGCCCGACGGAGCGCCGCCGCCCCGCACGCCCGCCCCTGCGGCGGTCCGTGCGGGGCGTTCGTGTGTGCGCCCCTCCTCCCGACGTCAGGTCAGGGTGAGGACCACCTTGCCCGTGGTGCGTCCGGCCTGGCCCTGCTCGTGCGCCTTGGCGACGTCCTCCAGGGGGAAGGTCCCGCTCACGACGGGTCGCAGCTTCCCGGCCTCCACCAGAGCGGCGATCCCCTCCAGTCCCGTGTGGTCGGCCTCGACGATGAGTGTGGTGCCGCGCACGCCCGCGGCGGCAGCCGCCTCCCCGATCCGGTCCTGGTCGAAGGGGTTGGTCAGTCCGACGTAGATCCCGCCCGGCCGCAGTGTGCGCAGCGAGCGCTCCGTGTAGTCACCGCCGACGCCGTCGAGGACCACGTCGACGTCGCGGACGGTCTCGGCGAAGTCGGCGAAGGTGTGGTCCACGAGTTCGTCGGCGCCCATGTCCCGCAGCACCCCGTGCTTGGCCGCGCTGGCCGTGCCGATGACGTGGGCGCCGCGGGCCTTGGCGATCTGGACCGCCAGGTGCCCGACTCCGCCCGCGGCGGCGTGCACGAGGACACGCTGCCCCCGCTCCACCTTCGCGGTGTCGACGAGCGCCTGCCACGCGGTGAGCCCCGCGAGCGGCAGGGCGGCGGCCTGGACGTGGTCGAGGCCGACGGGCTTGCGGGCGAGGTGCCGGGGGAACGCGGTCACGTAGTCGGCGTGGGCTCCGGCCGGGTCCGGGAAGTTCGGCATTCCGTAGACCTCGTCGCCGACCGAGAACCGGTTCACGCCCGGGTAGACGGCGGTGACCACGCCGGAGACGTCCCATCCCTGGGCGAACGGGGGCGTCAGCCAGTACCCGTCCTGTCGGATCTTCCAGTCGGCGGGGTTGAGGCCCGCGGCGTGGACCCGCACCTGGATCCGGCCGGGGCCGGGTTCGGGGACGGGCACCCGCTCGATCTCCAGGACCTCCGGGCCGCCGAGTTCGCGCTGGCGAACGACGCGCATCTGCTCTGTCATGCCCCCAGGATTCCGATTAAGGTATCCAATGTATAGAAGGCACTTGAAAGTGGGCTAGGTTCCTCGTGTATACCATCCCTGACATGGGAGAATTTGGCGGCGCGGACGCCTACCTCCGCAACTGCGCCTCTCGCAACGTCCTTGACCTGCTGTCCAACAAGTGGGTGTGCCTCGTCGTGTGCGCGCTCTCCGGCGACCCGATGCGCTTCGGGGCGCTGCGCCGCCGCCTGGAGGGCATCACCCAGAAGATGCTCACCCGGACCCTGCGCGACCTGGAGCGCGCCGGGCTGGTGGACCGCCGGGTGTTCCCCACGACCCCGCCCCGGGTGGAGTACTCCCTGACACCGCTCGGCAGGAACCTGGGCACGCTCATGGGCGCCGTCCGGGAGTGGTCCGAAGAGCACATGGCCGAGATCGCCGAGGCGCGCGGGCGCTACGACGCCCGCGCCGCCGAGCCCGTACGGGCGATCCGACGTTGACGTCCTCCCCGGGGGCGAGCCCCGGGACGGTCGGGAGAGACTGAGCCCCGCTCGCCGAACCCGTGCGCGCCGACCGCACCGCGACCGTGGTGCCGGTGGGGCTGCCGTGGCTGCTGTTGCACTCCTGACCAGTCGTGATGGAGCTTTCCACGAAGAGGGACCGCCTCCCGACGGGGGAATCAGGCGTATCCCCACATTCACTACTGATTTAGCATGCATTAGCCTCGTGTGGTGACCGTCACAACCCCTCGCGGCGCGCGCCACGGGGGTCCACCCCCGGGTGGTGCGGAGGTCACCGACCTCCGTGGGCGGTTCGACGCCGACGTCTCCCCCTCGGGAGACCCGAACGAAGGGAACGCGCCTGGTGTCCATCACTCTGGAGCAGGCTCAGGGTCTGGTCGACGGAGCCGTGAAGTACGCGGCCGCCAACGACCTCCAGCCACTGACCGTCGCCGTCCTCGATCCGGGCGGCGTCCTCGTCGCCCTGGCCCGCCAGGACGGCTCGGGTCTGCTCCGCCCGGACCTCGCCGTGGCCAAGGCCTGGGGCGTGCTCGGGCTCGGGATGACCAACCGGGCGATCGCCGCCCGGGCGGAGTCCTCACCCGAGTTCTTCACCTCGGTCGCGGCCCTGGCCCAGGGTCGGGTGCTCAGTGTCCCCGGAGGTGTCTTCGTCCGTGACGGAGAGGGCACCCTGCTGGGCGCCTGCGGAGCCACCGGTGACACGTCCGTCAACGACGAGCTCGCCCTCCTGGCGGGCATCGAGTCCGTGGGGCTGAGGGCCGAGACCGGAGCCGAGGTCGAGGCCTGACGCAACCGCGACGGGAGCCATGCCGGAGGCCACGCCGCGCATGGGGAACCGACGACGGCCGCCCGCCGTGCGAGGTGTCGCGCGGCGGGCGGCCGTGTGTCGTGGACGGGCGGGACGGGGACGGCCGCCGGGCCGCTCAGGCCGTGGCCAGCCCCCACCGGCGCCGCAGGGAGCGGTCCGCCCAGGTGAAGAAGACGTCGATGAGGATCCCGACGACGAGCACGACGATGACGTAGCTCAGCAGGCGCTCGGCGTCGTTGAGCTGGCGGGCCTGGCTCAGCGCCCAGCCGATGGAGTTCTGCTGGTTGATGATGACCAGCAGCTCGCCCGCCATCAGCGACCGCCAGGCGAAGGCCCACCCCTGCTTGAGTCCGCCGACGAACATCGGCAGCGCGGCGGGCACGATCAGCAGCCGGTACCGCTGGACCCCCCGGAGCCCCATCACCTGCCCGGCGCGCAGCAGGGACGGCGCCACGTAGTCGATGCCGGAGACCAGCCCGCCGGCGATGGACGGGGCGGCGCCCAGGATGATCACGAACATGATCGCCGACTCGCTGATGCCGTAGAGCAGCATCGCGAACGGGAACCAGACGATGGACGGCATGGTCTGCAGACCCGTGATCAGCGAGCCGATCGCCACCCGGAGCGGGCGCACCTGCGCCACCGCCACGCCGACCAGGACACCGACCACCAGCGCCAGCGCGAAGCCCGTCAGGGCGCGCCGCATGGTGACGCCCACGGCCTCCCAGAACTCGGCGGAGGCGACCTCCTGGAACAGGACGGGCAGCACCCGGTCCGGGCCGGGGAAGACCCACTCCGACCGCCATCCGGACCACACGACCGCCTGCCAGGCGAGCAGGACCACGGCGACGGCCGCCAGTTTGGGCCAGGTCGCCGACCAGATCCGCCGCGCGACCTCGCCCGCGCCCCGTCGGCCGCGCTCGGGCTGGAGTTCGAGCGCGTCGAGGCCCTGGACCTGGCGGTCCCGGGTGTCGGTGTCAGGCATGGCGCGAGACCTCCTGGCGGAGTCGGTCGGTGATCACCGCGGCTTGGCCGGCGATCAGCGCCGAGTCGATCCGGCGGGGGCGCTCACCCTCCACCGGGAACTCGTCGATCACCCGGCCGGGGCGGCTGGAGAGCAGGACGACCCGGTCGCCCAGGCGCACCGCCTCCCGGACGTTGTGCGTGACGAACAGGACGGTGAGCCGCCGTTCCTGCCAGATCCGCTCCAGTTCGTCGTGGAGGATGTCGCGGGTCATGGCGTCCAGTGCGCCGAAGGGCTCGTCCATGAGCAGGACGTCGGCGTCCTGGGCCAGGGCGCGGGCCATGGCCACGCGCTGGCGCATGCCGCCCGAGAGCTCGTGGGGGCGCTTGCGCGCGAATCCGGTGAGCCGCACCAGCTCCAGGAGTTCGGCGACGCGTTCGCGGCGCTCGGCCCTGGGCACGCCGTTGACCCTCATGGGGACCTCGATGTTGGCGCCCACGGTCAGCCACGGGAAGAGCGCGGCCTCCTGGAACATCATCGCCACCCGGTGACCCGCCGTGTCCACACTGCCGGTGGTGGGCCGGTCCAACCCGGCCACCAGGGAGAGCAGGGTGCTCTTACCGCATCCGGAGGCGCCCACGATGGACAGGAACTCGTGCTCGCCGACGGAGACGGACATACCGTCGATGGCGGTCACGGCGCCCGCGCCCTCGCCGAAGACCTTGGAGATCGTGTCGACCTCCACGGCGCTGACGCGCGTCGGGGTGTGGGTGACGGTGGTCATGGGCCTCATCAGCCTTCCCACCCGGAGACCGGGTCGCGGCCGTCCTCGGCGAGGAGGCCGTCGAGCGGGTCCAGGGCGTAGATTCCGGTCAGGTCGACGGGGTCGAGCAGGCCGGCGGCCTCGGCCCGCTCGGCCCCGGTGAACAGCGACGGGGCGACGGGGTCGACGGTGAAGGTGATCCGGTCGAACGCCGCTCGGGCGACCTCGTCCGACAGCCGTGACCCGGTGAGCCGCTCCAGGTGGTCGCCCGTGACGCGGCGGGCCTGGTCCGGGTGGGCGTTGATCCAGTCGACGGTCTCCAGGTGGCCGCGCAGCAGGTCCTCGACCAGTTCGGGCTCACGGGCCAGGAACTCGGACCCGACCACCAGGTGCGCGGTGACGAAGGCACCGCCGGTTTCGGTCCAGGTGTCGGCCTCGTCGACGAGCAGGCGGGCGTCGCCCCGGGCGAGCAGGCGGCTCAGGTGGGGTTCGGGCAGCCAGGCTCCGTCGATCTCGCCGAGCTCGAAGGCGTCCACGATCTCGGCGGGCGGCTGCGGGAGGATGGACAGGTCGCCGCCTCCGGCCGTGTCCACCTCCCATCCCCGGGCCTCGGCGAACGCGCGCAGGGCGACGTCCTGGGTGTTGCCGAGCTGGGGGCTGGCGACGGTGGCGCCGCGCAGCTCGTCGACGCTCCCGACGTCGTCGCGCGTGACGAGGCCGGCTCCCCCGGAGGCCGCCCCCGCGATGACGCGCAGCGCCTGCCCCTCGGACTGGGCCCAGCCGTTCACGGCGGGGTTGGGGCCCACGAAGGCGGCGTCGACCTCCCCGGAGAAGACGGCGTTGATCGCGTCCGGGCCCGCGTTGAACACCCGGGTGTCGAAGTCGACGCCGTCGCCGAGGGCGTCGGCCAGGGTGCCCCGCTCCACGCCGACCATGGCCGGGGCGTGGGTGATGTTGGGGAAGTAGCCCAGGGTCAGGGAGGGTCCGTCGTCCTCCGTGAGCGCCCCGCAGCCGGTGACGGCCAAGGCCAGGGCCAGGCAGGCCGCGAGCACTCCCGTCGGGCGCGAGGGCGGTCGCATGAGAGGGCCCCTTTCCGGCCGCTGTCGAGGTCTGACGAAACTCTACTTAATAAGTAGGTTTTGTGGAAGCCGGGCGGGGAGCCCCCGCCAACCGCGACGACCAGCCCGAACAACGGCGCGCGGCCACCCGGAGTGACCCCGCCCTCGAAGAAAACCGCAGTTCAGGCGAACAGGCGAGGGCGACACCCCGACCATCGGTCACCGAGCGCACTCCTCCGCACCCCGAGCACCTCACGCCACGGAAAGAGTGATCCGCATCACCCGAACCGGGTGATGCGGCCGCCCTCCTGCACACGACGCGGGGGTGGCGGAACCCGCTGGCTCCACCACCCCCGACGGACGCCCGACGGCAGCCGAACGACGCACCCCCGGAGCGACCGCTCCGGGCGCAGGCGACTACTCGGTCTCCACGACGCCCTCGGTCTCCACGACCACGCCGTCCGCGTCGACGGGCAGGACGACTCCCTGCCAGGTGTTCTCGACGTACTCCAGGACCCGCTCGTCGTGCAGGAGCCCGACCAGCCGGACGATGCGCTCGTCCTCGGCGTTCTCCGCCAGGGTCACCAGACCGTTGGCGTAGGTCTGGACGTAGTCCTCACCCTCGGGCTCCCAGGCCAGGACGTTGGCGTCCTCGGTCAGCCCGGCCTCGATCGCGTAGTTGCCGTTGACGATCGCGGCGTCCACGTCGGCGATGGAGCGCGGCAGCTGGGCCGCCTCCAGCGGGGTGACCACGAGGCCCTCGGGGTTGTCGGTGATGTCCTTCTCGGTGGCGGACTCCCCGACCTCAGGGTCGATCGTCACGAGACCCTCGGACTCGAGGATGCGCAGGGCGCGGTTGAGGTTGGCGGGGTCGTTGGGGACCGCGATCTCGGCGCCCTCGGGCAGCTCCTCCAGGGACGCGGCGCTCTCGGAGTACAGGCCGAGGCGCTCGATGTGCACGTCCGTGACGTAGGAGAACTCGGCGTCGGGGCCGTTCTCCTGCCACTCGGCGAGGAAGGCGCGGTGCTGGAAGTAGTTGGCGTCCAGCTCCCCCTCGGCCAGGGCGGCGTTGGGGGTGTTGTAGTCGGAGATCTCCTCGATCTGCAGGTCCAGCCCGGCCTCCTCGGCGAGGTTCTCGTCGATGAAGGTGAGGATGTCACCGTGCGGCACGGGGCTCACACCGATCCGGAGCGCCCCGGCCTCGGCGGCTTCGCTCGCGGCCTGCTCGCTGGGAGCACCGCAGGCGGCGAGCGCCAGGGTGACTGCTGCGGCGCCGATGACGGTCGGGGTCGTGCGCATGGTGCGCTCCTTCGTGATCGTGGGGTGGCGGATCTGAGGAGGGGCCGGTACCGGTGGGACTCCGGGCGCCCGCGGGATGGGACACCCGTGGTGGGGTCATCCCATGTCGAGACTATCCCACCTTTTTGGTAGGAAATTACGTTCCGCCCAGCCCACCGGGTGGTGTCCCCCACACGAACGATCCGCCGAGGACACAGGAGAAGGACCTGGATCCCGTGGCCCCCGCTGCCCTAGCCTGACCGTGACCACCGACCTTCCACGAGAGAACGGTGAGCATGACCGACACCAGACTCCGCCCGCTCGGCCGCTCCGACCTGCAGGTCTCCCCGCTCTGCCTGGGTGGCAACGTCTTCGGCTGGACCGCCGACCAGGCCGCCTCGTTCCGGATCCTGGACGCCTACACGGCGGCCGGAGGAAACCTCGTCGACACCGCGGACTCCTACTCCGCCTGGGTCGAGGGCCACCGCGGCGGCGAGTCGGAGACCGTCATCGGCGCGTGGCTGGCCTCGCGCGGACGCCCCGACGACCTGGTCATCGCGACCAAGGTCAGCCAGCACCCCGAGTTCCGCGGGCTGTCCCGCGACAACGTCCGGGCCGCCGCCCACGCCTCCCTCGCACGGCTGGGCGTGGACGCGATCGACCTGTACTACGCGCATTTCGACGACCCCGACACCCCGCTGGCCGAGAGCGCGGAGGCCTTCTCCTCCCTGGTGGACGAGGGCGTCATCGGCCACATCGGCCTGTCCAACCACAGCCCGGACCGGATCAGGGAGTGGCTGGACATCTGCGCGGACCGCGGCCTGCACGCCCCGGTGTGCGTCCAGCCGCACTACAACCTGGTGGAACGCGGCATCGAGACCGACCTGGTCCCCCTCGCCGGGGAGGGCGGGCTGGCCCTGCTCCCCTACTTCGGACTGGCCCGGGGGTTCCTCACCGGCAAGTACCGCCCCGGCGGCCCCGACGTGGACAGCCCGCGCGCCGGGACGGCCCGGTCCTACCTCGACCGACCGCGCGGCGCACGCGTGCTGGAGGCCCTGGACGCGGTCGCGGCCGAGCACGGCGTCTCCCAGGCGGCCGTCGCCCTGGCGTGGCTGGCCGACCGTCCGGGGGTGGTGTCGGCGATCGCGAGCGCGCGCGACACGGCCCAGCTGGAGGACCTCCTTCCGGTCCTCACCCTGGAGCTGACCGAGGAGCAGGCGGACCGGCTGACGCGGGCCTCCGCCTGACCCGCGGGGGCGCGGAGCTCCCCCGGGCGGGCCCGAACGGCGCGCTCAGGCCGGTTCGGGCTCCGGTTCGGGACCGGGCCGATCCGGGACGGGCCCCGGCGGCTTCGGTTCCGGCTCCGGCTCCAACGGGGGAGGCGGGGTCGGCGGAGCGGGCGGGGTCGGCGGTACGGGCAACGGGGGGATCGGGTCCGGCGGCATCGGATCGGGGTAGCGCGCGGCCGTGTCGCGGGTACGGGTGTGCATGGTCCGTCCTCCTCCCGGGCCTCAGGCCGGGACGCGGGTGCGGGTGCGGCCACCGTTCCCCGGCTCGTCGGCCGTGGTCGGCCGCATCGCCCCACACCCAGCATCGCACACCCCGCTCCCCGCGGAACGGGTCACACCCGTGCCGGCCCCGACCGGCCTCCCCGGCCGGTGCCGCCGACGGGGCGAGGACGTCGGCGGCCCGAGTCCGCCGACGTCAGGGAGTCCTCTCGTGGTCCACGCCGCCGTTCCCGCCCGCTACGACGCGATGCCGCGGCGCCGGTACGGCCGCCCGGACCCCGGCACCCCGCCGGAGGAGACCATGGGGGCGCTGGACACCGCCGTGCGCCGAACCCGCCGAGATCGAGCCGCACGCCCGGACGGACTGATCCGGGGCTCGGGCCCGCGCCCGGTGCGACGCTTCGCCGGACCTCTGGAACGGTGCACCGGACGGGAGGAGCCCGGGTAACCGGGGGACTCCTGGCCCGGTGAGCCGGGCGGTGGACCCGGGGAACCGGCTACCGGCGGCGCGCGTGGTGCCGCGCGGCCTTGGCCCGGTTGCCGCACCCCGCCATGGAGCACCAGCGCCGGGTGCCGTTCCTGGACGTGTCGTAGAAACGCAGGACGCAGGCGGGGTTGGCGCACCCGCGAATGCGGTCCGGGGCGTCGAGCAGGTCGAGGTAGCCCGCGGCCGCGGTCCAGGCGGGCCCCCACCCCGGATCGTCGAACTCGACGGTGACCGCGGGGGCCCCGTCGCGCAGCAGTCTGCGCACGCAGCCGTGGCCGAGGACCTCGTTGAGCCGGGCGGCCGCCACGCCGTCCTCGGGCGCGTCCACGAGCGCGGCCAGGGCGTCGCGGGCGAGCAGCACCCGTTCCAGCGTCCGGCCGTCGGCGTCGAACCGCGTGTCCAGACCGGCCTCACCCAGCCACTGGCGCAGACCGTCGATCCCGTCGAGCAGGTCGCGCGTGTCCGTTCCCTCGACCCACCGGGTGTTGAGCAGATCGATGGCGACCGGCTCACCGACCAGCGGTCGCCGCCTCGTGACCGTCGAAGCCATGGCTCCTCGCCTCGTACGTCGTTCCAGGCCCGCGTCCGCGCGGAGCCGCCTGGATCGTACCAAGGACCCCACCTAACCACTCATGTTCGTTTTACTGGTTGCACCACACGAACTAACCCCCTAATATCCACTTTGGCGGTTAGTGAAAACCGGCGAACCCCTGAGAGAGGTGTGCTGTGGCACTGAACAACGTGAAGACCGGGCACGTGGGTCTCAACGTCACCGACATCGAGCGGTCCGTGGCCTTCTACACGCTGGCCCTGGAGTTCGAGGTGATGGGCCGGGGCACGGAGGAGGGGCGCGAGTTCGCCTTCCTCGGCCGGGACGGCGCACTCGTCCTGACCCTGTGGCGGCAGGCGTCGGCACCGTTCCGGAAGGACGTGTCCGGCCTGCACCACCTGTCCTTCCAGGTGGAGACGGTGGAGGAGGTACGCGCGGTGGAGGCGCGGCTGCGGGCCGCGGGCACCGGGTTCGCCTACGACGGCGTGGTCCCGCACGGTGAGGGCGCCTCCTCCGGGGGCGTGTTCTTCCACGACCCGGACGGCGTCCGGCTGGAGGTCTACGCGCCCACGGGCGCCGAGGGGATCAAGGCTCCCGTCGCCTCCGCCCCCACCTGCGGTTTCTTCTGACCCGAACCCCCGCACCGCGGTGCCCCGTCCCCGGGGCACCGCTCCCCCGCCACCAAGGAAGGACGACGGCATGGGCACCTACCATCCCGGAGAGCGGGCGGTACAGGCCCGCAGCGGCCTGACGGACCCGGCCGACCACGCGGGGCGGTCCGTCCGCGACACCATCCCCGACGTCGCCGCACGGTTCCTCGCCGCGCGACGCGTGTTCGTCCTGGGCGCGGCCGACCAGGACGGCCGGGTGTGGTCCTCACTGCTCACCGGGGACCCCGGGTTCCTCCGGGCGCGTGACGAACGCACCGTCGAGGTCGCGGCCCCGCTCCGCGACGGCGACCCCCTGGCCGGGGTCCTGCGCGACGGCCCCGTCCAGGTCGGCGCGATCGCCCTCGACCCGGTGGCCCGGCGCCGTATGCGCGTCAACGGCACCGCGCGTGCCCTCACGCCCGAGGGGCTGCGCATCACGGTCGACCAGGTGTACGCCAACTGCCCCAAGTACATCCAAAGACGGGAGCTGGTGCCCTCCGTCCCGGCGGGTGCCGCGCCGACCAGGGGGCGGCGGCTGACCGGGGCGCAGCAGGAGGTCCTGCGCCGGGCGGACACGTTCTTCGTCGCGACCGCCGGTGAGTCGGGCGCGGCCGACGCCAGCCACCGGGGCGGCAACCCCGGTTTCCTGACCGTGCACTCCCCCGAGCTGCTCAGCTGGCCGGACTACGTCGGCAACGCCATGTTCATGACCCTGGGCAACCTCTGGGTCAACCCCCGGGCCGGACTCCTGGTCCCCGACTGGGAGACCGGTGACCTGCTCCAGCTCACGGGAACGGCACGGGTGCGCTGGGAGGACGGTACCCCCGGCGCCCGGCGCTCGGTCGAGTTCGCGGTGCGGGAGGTGGTCGCCGCCCCCGGCGCCGGGCTGCTCTCCCCCGGTACGCCCGAGTACTCCCGGGCCAACCCGCCGGTCGCATCGGCCGCGGTCTGACCGCGGAACCGGTCGGCGGGGCGGGTACGGCCGGAGAGCGACCGCCCCGGTCTCGGATACGGTCGGGGCATGACTGTCTCGGACCGTGTGGCCGATGTCCCCCTGCGCGGAGTGCACCCGGCGGTCGACCTGGTCAACACCGTCTTCGTCCGGGGCGGTCGGCGCGGCCGGCGGGTCGACGCGCTCGCGGACCCGGAGCAGCTGGGCGCCTGGATCGACGAGCACCGCGAGGTGCTGGGGCTCGCCGCGTCCCGCACGGACCTGTCCGGAGCCGGGGGCGAACGGGCGCTCGCCTCGTTCGTCGGGCTGCGTGAGGCCCTGCGCCGGGTGTTCACCGCCGCCGCCTCGGGCGCCCCGGCCGCGCCCGAGGACGTCGCCGCCGTGAACCGGGCCGTGCGCGCCAACGCCGACTGGACCGAACTCCCGCCGGACGGGTACGGGACGGCCGTGCGCCGCACCGACGCCGCCGACCCGGCGCGGGTCGCCCTCGGCCGGGTCGCCAGGGCCGCCGTCGACCTGCTCACCGGCCCCGACCTCGGCCTGCTGCGCTCCTGCCGGGCCCCGGGCTGCGTCCTGTTCTACCTGCGCACCCATCCGCGCCGCGCGTGGTGCTCGACGGCGTGCGGGAACCGCGTGCGGGTGGCCCGCCACAGCGAGCGGCGCGGGGAGTCCGCCGGTCCGGGCTGAGCCGCCGCCCGGGCCCCGGTACGTGCGCGGTGCGGCGGCGGCTGCCAGGATGCGGGGAGCACGAGCAGGGATCGGGAGGATCACATGGACTTGGGGATCGCGGGCAGGGTCGCACTGGTCACCGCCGCCAGTTCCGGACTCGGCCGCGCCATGGCCGTCGCCCTGGCGGCGGAGGGGGTCGACGTGGCCGTGACGGGCCGCGACCGGGAGCGGCTGGACGCCACCGTCGCGGCCTGCGCAGCACTGGGCGTCCGCGCCACGGGGACGGTCTGGGACCTGTCCGACCACGGCCGGGCAGGTGAGGTCGCCGCGCACACGGCCGAGGAGCTGGGGCCGGTCGACATCCTGGTCAACAACACCGGCGGACCGCCGCCCACCCCGGCCCTCGGGCAGGCCCCCGGGCTGTGGCAGGAGCAGTACGCGGCGATGGTCCTGCCGGTCATCGCGCTCACCGACGCCGTCGTGGACGGCATGCGCGAACGCCGGTGGGGGCGGATCATCACGAGTACCTCGTCGGGAGCGGTCGCGCCGATCCCCAACCTCGGGATCTCCAACACCCTGCGCTCCTCGCTGCACGCCTGGTCCAAGACCGTGGCCCGCGAACTGGCGCCGTTCGGCGTGACGGCCAACGTCATCGTGCCCGGGAAGGTGGCCACGGCGCGCACCGACGCCCTGGACCGGGCGAGGGCCGAGCGCGAGGGCCGCCCCCTGGCCGAGGTCGAGGCCGACGCGCGCGCCGCCATCCCGGCGGGGCGGTACGGCGACCCGGAGGAGTACGGCGCGGTGGCCGCCTTCCTGGCCAGTGACCGGGCCGCCTACGTCACCGGGTCGACGGTCCGCGTCGACGGGGGGCTGATCCCGACGCTCTGACCTCCCCTGGTCAGGTGAAATCTCAGCAAACGTGCGCCAAGTTGCGCTTTCGTCCCCTTCATCCGCACATCTGAGTGTTTCTCTGGAACCGGCACTGGGCCACGGACACGGAGGGCGCGATGGCGGACACGGACGTGCGGGACCCCGGACCGAGACCACCGCGCCCGGGCCCGGGCGCCTGGGTGCCCCTGGCCGCGGCCACCGCGGTGACCGCGCTGCTGGTGACGGTCTGGCCGCTGCTGAACGCCGTCCTGCCCGACACCGAACCGGTGCCCTCCGGTCAGGTGCTGCGGGTCGGGTCCGAGGGCGGCTACGACGCGGCGCTGACCCTCGACCGCGGCGGGTGGGAGCTGCACCCCGGCACCAGTGCGGCCGACCGGTCCTACCTGTTCAGCCGTGGCCCGGTGGAACTCAGCGTGCGTTCCGTCGTCCCCGTGGAGGAGACACCTCCCGGCGCCGCGGAGCTGTGGCGGGGGTTGGGGAGGACCGTGCGCATCGAGGACCCGGACGCACGGCTGGGCGATCCGCGCCCCGTCGCCGCCGACGAGGGCGCACCCGGGTTGACCGGGCCCCTGAGCGGCGACGAGGACGGGGTCGCGGCCCTCTACCCCTCGCCCGACGGGAAGTTCGCGGTCCAGCTGGTCCTGTCCGGGCGGGAGGCCACCCCGGCGGACCTCGCGGCGGTCGAGGACGTCGTCCGGTCGGTCTCCTTCTCCGGGGGAGGCACGGCGTGAACGACGCACCCCGCGAACCCCGCGACACGGTCCCCGCCCCGAACGGAGCGGCGGAGGAGACCCGGATCCCCGCCCCGAGAACGAACGGCGCCCGGGAGCCCGGGCCGCCGAGCACCGAACACACGGCCCGGCACGGCGCGCCCGCGCACGCGCGACCCGGCTCACGCCCTCCCGGCACCCGGATCCCCGCCCTGGTCGGCGCCGTGGTGGTCGCCGCGGCCTGCCTGGCCGGGCTGGTCCTGCAGGTGTTCCAGTTCACCGGGTACGTCCGCGTCTTCCCCTGGGCGGCGGTCCTCGCCCTGGGGTTCGCGGTGGCGACGTTCGCGTTCGGGTTCTGGATCCTGCGCAGGATCCGCCCGGTGCGCGCGCCCGACCCGTTCCCCAGCGCGGTCGCCGCGGTGTGGGGGCTGACGGCCGCGACGGGCGCGGGCATCATCGCCAACGGCGGGCTCAGCTCGATCTGGTCGAAGCTCCTGGGACTGGAGGTCATGGGCGTCTGGGACGCGGCGCTGACCGCGCCCCTCAACGAGGAACTCCTCAAACTCGCGGGGGTCGTCCTGGTCGCGGTGGTCTTTCCCCGGGCGGTGCGCGGCCCGGTCGACGGTTTCGTGACGGGCGCGCTCGTCGGACTCGGGTTCGAGGTGACCGAGAACCTCATCTACGCGTTCCAGGCCGTGACCCAGACCGGGGCCACGGACCCGGCCACGGCGGTGGCGACGACCACCGTCGTGCGGGTCGGCCTCACCAGCCTGGGTTCGCACTGGGCGATGTCGGCCGTGGCCGGCACCGCCGTGGGGCTGCTCGCCGCCGACGACTGGCGGCCGGAGCGGCGGCACGCGCTCCTGGCGGCCCTGCTCGTCCTGCTCGCGGTGGCCCAGCACTGGCTGCTCGACTCGCCGCTGTTCGGTGAGGGGATCGTCGCCGTCCTGCTGAAGGTCACCGTGGTCTTCGCGTGCACGATGGCCGTCTACGTCCCGGTGCGGCACTCCTACCGGCGCCGGGTTCGGCGCGCGCTCGCCGCCGAGGGGGAGGCCGTGGGCATGCGGCGGTCGGCGGCCGTGGCCCTGGCCACCCGGCACGGTCGGCTCCGGGCGGTCCAGGACGTCGCTCTGCCCGAGCAGCCGGCGGTGCTGGACCGGCAGGAGCGGATGCTCGCGGCGGCCGAGGACCGGGCCGCCCGCCGCCAAGCATGAGACGAGTGCCACCCGGCGAAACGGTCACCCCAGGGGGTCGCGTTCGGGCGTCGGCAGGGTGGCGCACGACGCGTCGAGCCGCGGGCGGGGAACGAGCGGCAGGCGGGGACGGGGACGGGGCATCCCTGTCCTGAGGGCACCCGCACACGGGCCGAAGCGCAGGCCCGCGACGAACACGGCCTCAGGGACGCATCCAGCGGTGCAGCAGGGTACCGTCCTGTTCGACCACCAGCCGGGGGACCAGCGCCCGGTCCACCCCGGCCCCCGCCGTGACGCGCTGCTGCACCCCCGCGGCCAGGAGGGGCACCACGGTCAGGCACAGCTCGTCGAGCACGTCCGCGGCCGCCACGTCGCGCAGCAGTCGGGGTCCGCCCTCACACAGGATCCGTGACAGACCGCGGGCGTGCAGGGCGTCGACGGCGGCGGGCAGGTCCACGCACTCCTCCCCGACCACGAGCACCCGGTCGGGGCCGATCACGCGGCGTGCCCGGTCCAGCGCCTCCGTGCCCGCGCCGGCGCAGGTGACGAGCAGGACGTCGCCGTGGTCGGGGGCGTGGGCGGCCAGCAGCGGCGGCACCTGGGCCGCACCGCTGACCACCGCCGTCACCGGGCACGTCGGCCGCCCCTCGGCGGCGGCCCGGTCCCGGAAACGCGCGGACCGGGCAGGGGTGCGCCGGTACCCCTCGCTCCGGGCCGTCCCCGCGCCCACCAGGACCACGTCGGCCAGGTCCCGCAGGAGCGTGTAGACCACCAGGTCGGCGTCGGTGTTGATGGAGCCGGTGCGCCCGTCGTTGCCCGCGGCGGCGCCGTCCAGGGTGGCGACCATGTTCGCGCGCACCCAGGGGCGCGCGGTCACGTCCGGATAGGCGTAGAGCCGTTCCAGGTCCTTCGGCCCCAGCCGGTCACCGGGCGCGGCCGCGCCGGGCACGACGTCGTTCAGGAGGAGGCGCACGACCACACCGCCACGAAGTAGGTGACGCCGAAGGGGGCGTCGGCGTACAGGAGTTCCGCCCCGACGCTGGTGCCGCCCAGCGCCACGGCCGAGGCCATCACCTGGAGCGCCGCCCGCCCGGCGACCATCTGGTCGGCCGCCTGTCCCGGGTCCAGGGCCGTCAGCGCCCCGGTGTCCCCGTAGGCCAGGGCCCGGCGGACCACCTCGTCGACGTCGACGGGCACGGCGTCCAGGTGTCCGGGCTCGCGTACCCCCCAGCGGGCGCCGCCGTCCCCCATGACCAGCAGCCCGACCCGCTCGGCGCGGCCGGCCACGGCGCGCGCGAGCCGCGCGACCTCCTCGGCGGAGGCGTCCCAGGCGACGGTGACCGTCTCGACGGGGGTGTCGGGCGCGACGGAGTCGAGCAGGCGCCGGGCCACGCCCAGGCTCAGGGGCAGCAGTTCCGCGGTGGCGGGACCGGCGCCCTCCCCCGGACCCACGTCGTCGGGGCCGAACCGCGGGGCGTCCGCGTAGATCCGCGTCGGCACGCGGCCCGACACGCCCCGGCGGGAGGTGTCGGCGCCGCCCACGACGACGATCCGGTCCAGACCGGACGTGGCCAGCAGGACGGACACCGCAGACTCGCAGACACCGCGCAGGTCGGCGGCGACGTCCTGGGCGCCGGTGAGTTCACGCAGCAGCAGCGGCGGGTGCGGGCACACCGCGGTCGCGACGATCACGCGCTCCTCCTCACGCCAGCCCCCGAACCGTCCGGGCGGGGGGTGCCACACCACGGATGGCGGAGACCATGTCCAGGACCTGCCGGGTCGGGGTGACCTCGTGGACGCGGTAGACCTGGGCGCCCTGCCAGGCGCACACCGCGGTCGCGGCGAGCGTTCCCGTCAGCCGCTCACCCACCGGAAGGTCGAGGGTCTCGCCGACGAAGTCCTTGTTGGAGAGCGCGACCAGCACCGGCCAGCCGGTGTCGGTCATCTCGTCGAGCCTGCGGGTGAGCTCCAACGAGTGCCAGGTGTTCTTGTTGAAGTCATGCGCGGGGTCGATCAGGACCGAGTGCGGGTGCACACCCAGGGAAACCGCACGCTCGGCGAGCGCCACGGTCCCGTCGATCGCGGCGCGCACGACATCGTCGTAGGAGGGCCGCAGGGGGCCGGTCCGGGGGGTCAGGCCGCCGGTGTGGGTGCACACCAGTCCCACGCCGAACTCGGCGGCGACCTCGGCCAGTTCGGGATCGTGGCCGCCCCAGGCGTCGTTGAGCAGGTCGGCGCCGGCCTCGCAGACCGCGCGGCCCACCGACGCGCGCCAGGTGTCGACGCTGATCACCAGGTCCGGGAACTCGGCCCGGACGGCGGCGACGAAGTCCACCGTGCGGCGCCTCTCCTCCTCGGCGCCGACCTCCTCGCCGGGTCCGGCCTTGACACCCCCGATGTCGACGATGTCGGCGCCCTCGGCCACCACCGCGCGCACCCGTTCGAAGGCGGGGGCGTCGTCCCAGGTGGCGCCGTTGTCGTAGAAGGAGTCCCGGGTCCGGTTCACGATCGCCATGATCAGTGTCGTGTCCGGCCCGTACTCCCGACCGCGCAGTCTCAGCACGTGCCGTCCGCCCCTCCCGGATCACACACGCCCCGGCGGACGCGGCGCTTTCGCATCTCGTGGTTCAACGCCCCTCCCAGCGGCCCACCCTAGGGCACGGTGGGACCCGCGGCGGCACCGGCCAGACGCCGGAGGGTGGGCCGGTCGACGAACTCCGTGTGCGTGCCGTGACCGCCGCAGGCGAACGCGCCCGCGACCGACCCCGCGAGCACGCACTCCGCCACGTCGCCGCCCGCCAGCCGCGTGTACAGGAAGGCGGACACGAAGGAGTCGCCGGCGCCGTTGGTGTCGACCACCGGGCGTTCGGGACGGACGGCCGGGAAGTGGCGGGGCCCGGACTCCCCGCGCGCCAGGACGCGGCAGCCCTCCTCCCCCTCGGTGGCCACGACCAGCTGGGCCCGACCCTCGTCGAGGATGCGGCGCATCACCCGCTCCTCGTGTCCCCGGATCGCGGCGGCGCTGAGGAAGACCAGGTCGGAGCGCAGGGCGTAGTCGAGATGGTGGGACTCCGCGCCGTCCCAGTCGTGGAGGTCGGTGGAGGTGCCCACCCCCAGCCGCTCCAGATCGTCGTACATGTCGCGGTTGTGGTTCATGATCGACATGTGCACGTGGCGGGCGCGTTCGACGAAGGGGAGGTAGAACTCGCGGGGCATCCGCAGTTCCTGCGGGTGGCGTCCGTCGAAGAAGGAGAACCTCCGCCCCCGCTCGTCCACCAGGTTGACCCCGCGCGGTGTGCCGTGCGGCGAGACGACGTGGCTGAAGTCGAGCCCCCGCTCGGCGTAGGACTCCAGCACCATCCGGCCCTGGAGGTCGTCGCCGAGGAAGTCGATGAACTTCGTGGCCATGCCCAGCGCGTGGCAGCCCAGCGCCACCCCGTTGCCGGTGTGCGCCACGTAGTCGTGCACGGGTGGCACGAACACCGCGTCGCCCCCGGGCAGGGCCAGCTCCCGCACCCGGACGATCGTGTCCACCCCCGCCCCGCCGACCACCAGGACGTCGTAGTCGTGGTCCCGTCCGTTGTCGGCCATCACGTCTCCTTCGGCTGGGGGCCGCCGCCACCGCGGGGCCCGGATCCGGCGGGCCCGGATCCGTGGGAACCCTCCCACACTCCTCCTCCGGGGACCAGGCAGGTCCGGGGGCGGACGGGCCGTGACCGCGGGCCGCCCGCCCGGGTGGTCGGGGCGTCGTTCGTACACTGGCACGAGGAGCCCTCGCCGACGCGACGCTTCGGCGGGGAGCACGGGACCCGCCGAAGGCGCTACCCGCGTGGACCCCGCGGGCGCGCCACCGGCGGCCGGGGGAGGTGCGCGGCCGATGGGCAGGAGGAGGACGCCCTGGGAGCGCGGCGCCGCGGGCCGCCCGGGACCTAACTCCGGGGGCCGGCCGCGCCGTCGGGAGCACAGGCGGGTCTGGGGTCACGCACGGGCCCGGCGGCGCCGACGGAGGCTGGTGCGGACCTCGGCCCGCGGCCGCTGAGCGACGTCAGGGCGACCCCGCCCACGAGCAGGACGGCGGCGACCAGGCTCAGCGGGGTGGTCTCCTCGCCCAGCAGCAGCGCCGCCGAGGCCATGCCGAACACCGGCACCAGGAGCGAGAACGGCGCCACCGCCGAGGCGTCGTAGCGGCGGAGCAGGAATCCCCAGGCGCCGAAGCCGAAGAGCGTGGCCCCCCACGCCACGAACAGGATCGCGCCCACCCCCGCCGCGTCCAGTTCCCGGAGCGCCGTGAGCCCGGCCTCGGGCCCCTCCAGAACCAGGGAGAGCGCGAACAGCGGCAGCGGCGGCACGAGGCTGACCCAGACCATCCAGCTCAGGGCGTCGGGCGGCGCGGCCCGACGGGTGATGACGTTGGCCAGCCCCCAGCACGCGGCGGCCGCCACGATCATGAGGAACGCGGTCATCGGCCCGGAGGCGCCCTGGTCGTAGGCGGCGACCCCGATCCCGCCCAGCGCCACCGCCATCCCCGCGTACCGCTGGGGCCCCAGGCGTTCGCGCAGGAAGAGCACGGCCAGAAGCGCGGTGAAGACCGCCTGGACCTGGAGGACCAGCGAGGTGAGCCCGGCGGGCATGCCCAGGTTCATCCCGGTGAAGACGAGGCCGAACTTGGCCACGCCGAGCACCAGCCCCACCAGCACGATCCACCCGAGCGCGACCCCGGGTCGGCGCACCAGGAACACCGCCGGGACCGCCGCCACGAGGAAGCGCAGGGCGGAGAACAGGAGCGGCGGGACGTGGTCGAGACCGACCTCGATGACGACGAAGTTGATACCCCACACCGCGGCGACGAGCACGGCGAGGGCGATGTGAACCGGACGCATGGATCCGATGATGCCGACGGTGTGGATTCAGCACCAGCGAAGAGTTCTGTACGGTCGGATTCAGCGTTGCTACATTGTCCGGGTGCACCCGCCGGAAGGAGCGCCCGTGCTCGACCTCGCCAGACTCCGCGCCCTGCACGCCGTACACGTCCACGGGTCCGTCGGCGCCGCCGCCGAGGCGCTCGGCTACACGCCGTCGGCGGTCTCCCAACAGGTGGCCAAGCTCGAACGCGAGACCAACGCCACCCTCCTGGAACGGCGGGGGCGCGGGGTCGTACTCACCGACTCCGCCGTCCTGCTCGTGGACACGGCCGCCCGGGTGCTGTCCCTGGTGGAGGAGGCCGAGGTCGCCCTGGAGGAGCGGCGCGGCAGGCCCAGCGGCCGACTGACCGTCGCCGCGTTCTCCACCGCCGCCCGCGGCCTGCTGCCCGGGGTCATGGCCGAACTGTGCGCCGCCCACCCCGCGCTCGACCCGCGGCTGGTGGAGGAGGACCCGCACGCCACGCCGCGCATGGTCGCGCAGGGGGTCGTCGACCTGGCCGTGGTGCACGACTGGGACATCGCGCCGATGTCCGTCCCTGAGGGGGTCGCGCGCGCGAGGATCGGGCGCGACGTGTGCGACGTCCTGCTGCCGCCGGACCACCCGCTCTCCGGCCGCCCGGTCCTGCGCCGCGAGGACGTGGCCTCCGCCCGCTGGATCTGCCAGCCTCCGGGAACGGTGTGCCACGACTGGCTGATGCGCACACTGCGCGCGGTGGGGGCCGAACCGGACGTCGCCCACCTGGTCGGCGAGTACCAGACCCAGGTGGCGCTGGTCGCGGCCGGTCTGGGTGTGGCGATGGTCCCGCGTCTGGGCCGGGGAGCCGTCCCCGGCTCCGTCGTGGTGCGGCCGATGGAGCCCGCCCCGGTCCGCGGCGTGTCCGTCCTCTGGCGCGAGGGGACCTCCCGCCGCCCCGCCGTCGCCGAGGCGGTCCGCGTCCTGCGGGAGCACGCGCGGGCGCTGTGAGCCGGGCGGGGCGGACACCCGCCCCGCCCTGCGCGCCCTAGCTGTACTGACCACGGAGGTTGGTAACACCCACCCCGCTTGACACAAGCGAAGAGGGCTTCCGGTATCGGTGTGGATTGCGACGTCTACACCGAACACCAGGAAGCCCTCGATGCCCCACACTACCCACGCCAACGCCCGCCTGACCCCCGCCGGACGCCTGGCCCTGGCCCAGTGCGTCGTCGAGGACGACTGGCCGCTACGGCGGGCCGCCGAACGCTTCCAGGTCAGTACACCTAGCCCATGGCCTCGGCCACGATCGCCGCCGCGTCGGCGACGAGCGCGTCGTCGTGTTCGGCGTCCTCGGTGTCGCGGCCGCTCATCACGGCCAGGACGATCGGGTCGCCCTCCGGCGGCCACAGGACCGCGATGTCGTTGCGGCCGCCGTAACCGGCGGCGCCGGTCTTGTCCCCCACCGTCCAGTCGTCCGGGACGCCGGCCCGGATCAGGGTGTCGCCCGTGACGTTGCGCCGCAGCATGTCGACCAGGATCTCCCGGCGGTCCTCCGGCAGGACGTCGCCGAGCGCGTACGCGCGCAGGGTGGCGGCCATGGCGCGCGGCGTACTGGTGTCGCGGATGTCGCCGGGCACCGCCTCGTTCAGGCCGGGCTCGATCCGGTCGACGTGCGTGACGTCGTCACCGACCGCCAGGAGCTCCTCCTGGAGCCCGCCCGGCCCGCCCAGCTCGGCGAAGAGCAGGTTGGCGGCGGTGTTGTCGCTGTACCGGACGGCGGCGTCGCAGACCTCCAGGAGGGTCATCCCGGTGTCGAGGTTCTCCTGCGTGATCGGGGCGTACTCCTGGAGGTCCTCCTCCGTGTAGGTGATGACCCGCTCCAGGTCCTCGTCCGAGCTCCGCCGCAGCACGGCGGCGGCCGAGAACGCCTTGTGGGTGGAGGCGTAGGCGAACCGGTCGTCGGCGTTGTGGGCGAGGGTCCCCCCGGTACCGGTGTCGACCGCGAAGACGCCGAGCCGGGCGTCGTAGCGCTCCTCCAGCGCGGCGAACCGCTCCGCGTACTCCTGCGGGGACACGGACGCGGCGGAGGGTGCGGCGGTGGTCCCGGAACCGGCCTCGCCGGTCGTCGCGCAGCCGACCAGCGGGACGAGGGCCAGCGCGGCGGTCGCCGCGGTCCTGGCCAGACGTGAGAGGTGATGCGACATGGCGTGTACGCCTTCCTTCCCCTGGGGTGGGGTGTGCAGGTGGACCGGGCCCCGCCGCCGGGCGGCGGCACTGCCGAACGGGCGTGCGTGCCGCGCGCACACGCACGTCCCCGCCGGAGGGCCCGTGCCCGGAAGTCTCCCCCGGGCCGGGCCATGCTGTCCAAGACACGGGCGACGGTTTCCATGCGCTTTTGGCATACTGTGCGGCCATGGACCTCGTCGGCGCCTGCCGCGCGTTCGTCAGCGTGAGCGACCGCGGCAGTTTCACCCTGGGCGCGGCGGCGGCGCGCATCCCCCAGCCCGTCGCCAGCCGCCGCGTCGCCGCCCTGGAACGGCACCTGGGGGCACGGCTGTTCGACCGCTCCGCCCGCGGTGCCGCCCTGACCCAGTTCGGCCGGGACATGCTGCCCTCGGCCCGGCGCCTGGTCGAACTGGCCGAGGCCATGGAGCACGACGCGGAACGCGCGCGGCTGGCACCGGTCCGGCTGGCCGTCCCGGACCTGTGCCCCACGCGTGCCCTCGCCCGGCTGGACGCGGCCGCGCGGCGCCGGGGTCTGCACCTGGACTTCCACCCGGCGCCGCCGGAGCGAAGGGCCGAACTGCTGCGCACCCAGCAGGTGCGGGCGGCGGTCGTCGAGGTGCCCGAGGACGAGGCGCGGTGGTCGGTCCCGTTGGGGGTGGCCGGGGCCGAGGAGCCGAGCGTGCGGACGGTCCACCTGGAAACGCTGCGGGCGGGCCGGACGGAGCGGTCGGCGCCCCGGAGGGTGTGGCTCCAACCGGAGGACGACGTGCCGCACGTGCGCGACCGGGTCCTGCGGGTGCGCGACACCGTCGGTCTGCGTCCGGCGCAGGTCACGGTCGCCTCCGCGCTGACCACCGCGGTGGCGGAGGTGTTCGGGTCGCGCGACCTCCTCCTGTGCTCACGCGCCCAGGCGGCCGAACTGGGCCTGCACTGGCGGCCGCTCGGGGAGCCGCGACTCGTGCGCGGCTACGAGGTCAGGGCGGTGACCGGGGACGAGGCGGAGCGTATCCGCGCAGACCTGGGCGAGGACGTCGCGCGCTGTCTGGGCGCGCGGGTGAGGGAGGGGGACGGGCGATGGGCGACACTGCACTGCTGAGGGAGCTGCGCCACGAACTGGACGAGGGCGGTCTGCGGGGATCGTTCCTGGTGCGGGAGCTGGCCTCCGGGAGGGAGCTGGGGATCGAGCCCGACCTGGAGTACCCCACGTCCTCCGTGGTCAAGGTCCCCCTGGCGATCGCCGTACTGGAGCTGGTCCGGCGGGGCCGGCTCGACGGCGCCGAACCGGTGGAGGTCCGCCCCGGGGACGGGGGCGTCCCGGGACCGTTCGGGCTCAGCCGCTTCCGGCACCCGGCGCGGATCGCCGTCGAGGACCTCGTCTACCTCAGCCTCTGCCTGAGCGACAACCAGGCGGCCAACCTGCTGTTCGGGAAGGTCCCCCCGGAGGAGGTCGCCCGCGTGCTCCGGGAGTTCGGGATCGGCGGCGTCACCGTCCGGCACGCGATCCGCGAACTCCGGGAGACGCCCGAGGACCACCTGGCCCCGGGGGACGCCCACCTCGCCCACGCGCTGGCGATCCGCGCGGGCACCGCCGGGCGCGGCCACCCGGTCCCCCAGCTCGACGTCACCCGGACCAACACCGCGTCGGCGCGGGCGTGCGTCGACCTGCTGGCGGCGCTGTGGACCCCGTCGAGGGTCCCGCCCGAGGTGGCCGCGCGCGTGCGTGAGCTGATGGGCGCCAACATGCTGCGGCACCGGTTGGCACCCGACTTCACCTCCGACTCCACGCGGTGGTCCTCCAAGACCGGGACGCTGCTCCACCTGCGCCACGAGATCGGCGTGGTGGAGCACGGGGACGGCCAGGCGTTCGCCGTGGCCGCCCTCACCGAGTCCCGTGTGTCGGCGGTCGTGCAGCCGGAGGCCGACGCGCTCATGGCACGGGTGGCGCGGGCGCTGCGCGACCACCTGCGCGGCGGGTAGCGGCCGGCCGGACCTACAGCACGGTGGACCAGTAGGTCCGGAACGCCTGGCCGACCGCGCCCACGATCACCAGCGCCCACACCGTGAGCACCACCGTGTGGTTGCGCGCCAGGACCTCCGCGGCGGGCCGGAGCCCGCCGGGTACCGGAAGGTGGCCGGAACGCGCGTTGTGCAGGGTGACGTACCAGAACAGCGGGACGGTCACCGCCCACACCACCACGCAGTAGGGGCACAGGGCTCCGATGCGGTACAGGCTCTGGAAGATCAGCCAGTGCACGAAGGCGGCCCCGAACACCACCCCCGCCTGGAGTCCGAGCCAGAACCAGCGGCGGAGCCCGGCTCCCGCCAGGAGGGCGGCGCCGACGGTGGTGACCACGGCGAAGCAGGCGACGCCGACGACCGGGTTCGGGACACCGAACGCCTCCGCCTGCGGGGTGGCCATGACGGTGCCGCAGGAGAGCACCGGGTCGATGCTGCACGCGGGGACGTGGCCGGGGTCGGCCAGCACCCGCAGCTTCTCCAGGAGCAGGGCGGCCGACGCGGCGAGTCCGACGGCTCCGCCCAGTGTGAGCAGCCACGGCAGGGCCCGGCTGATGACGGTGACCCCGGCGCCGGGCGGCAGGTGAGCGGCCCGGCGGGCGGCGGAGGGGGCGCTCATCCCTCCAGCTCCGCGTCGATCATCGCCGCGAGGGTGTCGTAACCGGGCATGCTCGGCGTCGGACGTCCGTTGACGAAGATGGTCGGGGTGCCCTGGACGCCGAGCGCGACGCCGTCCTCGAAGTCGGAGCGCACCCGCTCCAGGGTCTCGGGGGACTCCATGGTCCGGCGGAACTCCGCCACGTCCAGGCCCAGGTCCTCGGCGAAGCCGACGAACACCTCACTCCGGTCCTCGCGGGACTCGCCCCACTCCGCCTGGGTCTGGTACATCCGGGCGTACATCTCCTCCAGGGCGCCCTGCCGGGCGGCGGCCTCCACCGCGGCGGCGGCGGGTTCGGAGTTGGTGTGCCCGGGCATCGGGAAGTAGCGGATCACCGTGTTGATCCTGCCGTCGTAGTCCTGCCGGATCCGCTCCATGACGGGGAACTGGGCACGGCACGCCTCGCACTCGAAGTCGAGGAACTCCACGACCGTGACCGGGGCCCGCGCCACCCGGTCCAGGTGGCGGCTGTCCTCGCGGACCAGCAGTTCGGCCGGTGCCGTGGGCGCGGGGGCGGTGGGGTCGCCCTGCGCCCCCTGCGCGGGGGCGGCGGGGCCGTCGTCGTCGAGGACGGCCAGGAGACCGATCCCGAGGGCGGCGACCAGGATCAGGCCGAGGGTGATGACGAGGTTCTTGCTCATGGGGAAGGTCCTGGGGTCGGGGGCGTGCGCGGGCACGCCCGGAACACGGTCACGTCGGGGCCGCGCCCGTGTTCCGGGCACGGCGGGACACCTCCCGGTGGGGAGGCCGGTGGGTGTTCGCCGTGTTCTAGACCCGCTGGACGCAGAGCAGCGTCAGGAGCCCGTGGCCGTGCGGGGGCGACGGGCGGTGGCGGGTGGCGCGGCGCGCCGGTCCGGGCCGTGGGGCCAGCAGCAGCGTGAGGGTGAGGACAGTGCCGAGCGCGAGGAGGAACAGGGGCGCGGCGGTGGCCATCCCGTGGGCCTGGGTGGCCTCGCACGAGTGCGGGACGGCCGGGGAGGGGTCGCCGGGCCGGGACTCGGCGCTCTCCTGGACCAGGTCCGGACAGTCCGCCGCCACGGGTGGCGGCGGCTCGGGGACGGCAGTGTGGCACAGGGCGCACAGGAAGCACATGACCACCAACGCGACCAGCGGCACCGCGAGGGTGCGCTGTCGCCGAGTGTGGGTGCGCCCGTCCATGCCTGAGACTGTAGACGTGCCGCCGAGGGGCTCCGCACCGGGTCGGTGGCCGGCGGCGTCCTCCGGGGGCACGCCCTCGACCGCCCCGGCCGAGGGGTCGGCTCCGCGGCCCCGGACCGGGCGCGTGGTCACGGCGGCGGGGTCCGTATCATCTCGCCATGGTGAACCCGCAACCCCGCCGACGACTCATCCGCGCGCTTGTGGACGCGGACTCCTGCGCGAACGCCGAGGAGCTCACCCGCGTGCTGGTGCGTGAGCTGCTGGCACTGGGATCCGAAACCCCCGACAACCTCGCCTGCGCCGCACACGTCGAGTACGGTTCGCGCTTCACTCCACCCGGCCCCGACCGCCGTCCGGTGTCGGGGCTGAGAATCCGGGGCACCGACGTGCCGCTGGGCGACGTCGCGTGGGAGATCGAGTCCACCCCGCTGCCGCGCGAGCGGTTCCCCGGCCTAACAGTCGAACAGTGGGAGGCCGCCACCCGCATGATCACCCTGCTCGTGCTCGCGCTGGAAAGCGAGGGGGAACCGACCGCCTGAGCGCGTCGGCCCGGCCCCCGCAGTGGTCGGCACACGCGGGAGGAGCGGTCACGGGACATGCGAAAGGGGCGCTCACCTCAGTGAACGCCCCTCATCCGTCGGGACGGCGGGATTTGAACCCACGACCCCTTGACCCCCAGTCAAGTGCGCTGCCAAACTGCGCTACGTCCCGTACCGCTGGCCCGGCCCCGTCTCCGGTGCCGCCAACAGGTGAAACCCTATCGCACTCCCGGGGGCGCTCGGACCGCCCGGCCGCGGGGGACGACGCGTGGCGCGGGCCTCAGGCCGCTCCCCTCCCGGCCCGCAGGGTCCGGGCGAACCAGTCGGCGGCCGCGTCGGCCACCCGGTCGAGGGCCCCGGGCTCCTCGAACAGGTGCGTGGCGCCGGGAACGACGTGGACCTCGTGCGGCCCGCCGAGCCGCCGGGCGGCCTCCTCGTTGAGCGCCAGCACCTGATGGTCCGCTCCCCCGACGATGAGCAGGACCGGTGCGCGCACACGGGCGAGCGCCGCGCCCGCGAGGTCGGGGCGGCCTCCCCGGGACACCACCGATCCGACCAGGTCGGACTGGTCCGCGGCGCTGCGCAGCGCGGCGGCCGCCCCCGTACTCGCCCCGAACAGACCCACCGGCAACGGCCGGGTGTCCGCACGGCCGCCGAGCCAGGACACCGCGCCGGACAGCCGTCCCGTCAGCAGGTCGATGTCGAAGCGCTGCTCGGCGGTGACGCGGTCGATCCGCTCCTCGTCCTCGGTCAGCAGGTCGAACAGCAGGGTGGCGAACCCGGCCTCCTGGAGGACGGACGCCACCATCCGGTTCCGGGGGCTGTGCCGCGAACTCCCGCTGCCGTGGGCGAAGACGACCACGCCGACGGGGTCGGCGGGGACGACCAGGCTCCCGTTGAGTGACACACCGGCCGTCTGCACGGCCACCTCGTGCTCGGCCATGGCGGGTTCCCCCCTCCGCGGGGCCGCGCGTGTGGTGCGGCGCGGGCGTGGGCGCGTCCGCGCGAACGGCCCTCGTAGACAGCGCTACCCCGCTCCCGCCGGACCGACACCCGGCCGCGCCGGGCGGTGTCAGTACGACGAGATGTGCACGTGGTCGTAGTGGTTCTCCGTGACGCTGCCGCGGTCGTTCATCCCGACCCACTGGCGGTTCTGCGAGTGCCAGATCCGCTGTTCCCAGATGACGTACTTCACGCCGAGGCGGTCGACGTTGTCGATCGCGTACTGGGCGATCGCGTTGCCCGTGCTGCGGTTCCCGCCGGAGGGGTAGGTGCCGATGCCGGCGACCATGAAGTCGCAGGCCTGCCCCGACCCGTGGTCGTCGTTGCTGTTGCGGGCGCACCCCACCTCGTAGGGGACGCCGACGTTGAGGATGACCTCGTCGCGGATGGCCGCCATGCGCGGGGTCGCACCGTCGAAGCCCCAGCCGCGCACGCTGGCGGGGATGCTGCCGGTGGCGGGCGTCGCCGGTTCCTCGGGGACCTGGGCGGCCTCGTACTCCTGGATGAGGGCCTCGACCTCGTCGCGCTGCTCCTCCAGGCCCTCGATCAGCTCCTGGGCCTCGGCGAGCTCCTCCTCGGCCTCCTTGGCCGTCTCCTCCCGGTCCTCCCTGAGTTCGACCAGGTCGGAGATCTGCTCGGACTGGCTGCGGCCGACCTGCTCGACCATGGCCGCGTCGGTGTAGAACTCCTCGGGCTCGCTGCTGAAGACGATGTCCAGGGCGGGGTCGAACCCGTTGCTCATGTACTGGCTGGCGGCGATCTGGGCCACTCCGGAGCGGGACCGGTCGAGCTGCTCCTCGATCTCCTCCAGGTCCTGCTGCGCCTGTTCGGCACGCTCCTCGATCTCGTTGAACTGGAGGAGTTCGCCGTCGTAGGTCTCCTCCAGGTCGTCGGCCCGGGCGTTGAGTTCGTCGATGTCCAGGTCCTCGGGGTCCGCGTGGGCGGCCTGGGGGACGGTGACGACGGCGGCCGCGCACACGGCGGCGACGCCGAGGCGGACGCGGGCTCCACTGCGGCCCGAGGGCGTCGGGGAGGGCGATCCGGGTTTGCGAGTCATGTCAGCTCCATGGGTGGTACCGCTGGCGAGCCCGTGCGCCGGTGAGGAGGTCGGGGGCCCGGAACCGTCGCCTTCCGCACACGGAGGCTCGCGGAATGGTGCCTGTGGGGCGAGGGGTACTTGGCAGACGATACGAGAAATTTACCCCATATGCCTAATGGCAGGAATATCTGTGCAGGTCACCGGGCACGAGCCGCGTCCTGGAGGGTGGATCGCGGCGCCCGGCGTTCCCGCAGCATACGGAGACGGACCACGCGGAGCGACCCGGCCACCGAACCCGGCCACCGGGTCCGCCCTGCGGAGGGAGGCGGACCTCACCCGGGGCCGCTGCCGACGGAGGCCCTCGTCCCGCCCGGGCGCCACCGACACCCAAGACTTCTTGGCCAACACCCCTTGGCCAAGAAGTCTTGGGCATCTACCCTCACGCCATGACCACCCCCCACGAGGTCCCCGACCCCTTCGAGAACGCCGCCGTCCCCGACGCCCGCTCCCTGCGCGGACTCGCCCACCCGCTGCGCCTGCGCATCCTCGCCCTGCTCCAGACGCACGGCCCCGCCACCGGCAAGACCGTCTCCGAGCACTTCGGCATCGCCTCCGCCTCGGCCAGCTACCACCTGCGCCAGCTGCACACCCACGGCTTCGTCGAGGAGGCGCCCGAGCTCGGCACGTCCAGGGAGCGCTGGTGGCGCGCCCCGCACACCGGTTTCCGCCTGCCCGAACACCTGGACTCCGAGGCCCCCGAACTGAGTACGGCCGTCCGGCTCGCCCTCGCCGCCCGCTGGTCCGAGCAGCTCGGCTCCGCCGTCGACGTGTGGTCCTCCCAGCCCGGGGGCTGGCGCGAGGCGCAGGTCATGGGCGAGCGCCGTACCCAGCTCACCGTCGACGAACTCGCCGCGATGCGCGAGGAGATCCGCGCGGTCCTCGACCGGTACGCGCGTGCACCCGGAGAGCGCGCCGACGCCGAGGCGCCCGGCAGCCGGGTGGTACGCGTCCAGTTCGCCGCCTTCCCCAGCCCCGACCCCGACGACGCCCGCCCCGCCGCACGGGACGAACCCGACGGCGGACGGCAACAACCGTGAGCCGCCGTGCCCTCGTCGGACTGGTCACCGCCGAGGCACTCGCCTACACCGGCACCCGGCTCGCCCTCGTCGCCGTCCCCTGGTTCGTTCTGGAGAGCACCGACAGCCCCGCCCGCATGGGGTTGGTCACCCTCGTCGAGATGGGTTCCTACACCCTGGCCAGGCTGCTGGGCGGCCCGCTCCTGGACCGTGTCGGCCAGCGCGCGGTCAGCGTCCGCCTCGACCTGGTGGCCGCCGCCGCGCTCGCGAGCGTTCCCGCACTGCACGCCGCCGACCTGCTGTCGCTTCCCCTCCTGCTCGCCCTCGTGTCCGTGGTCGGCCTGGCCACCGGCCCCTCCGAAACGGCCAAGGTCTCGCTCTCACCGTCCGTGGCGACCGCCACCGGCATCCGCCTGGAGCGCGTCACCGCCCTGACCGGAACCGTGGACCGCCTCTCCCAGACCGTCGGCCCCGTGGCCGCCGGGGCCCTCGTCGCCCTGGTGGGTGCCCTCCCCGCCCTGGCCCTCAACGCCGCGCTCATGGTGCTGGCGTCAGCGACCCTGGCGGCCCTGGTTCCGCGCGCCCGCCCGGACGCGGACACGGCACCGGAGGAGGGAGCCGGTTACCTGGCCCGGCTGTACGCCGGGTGGCGGACGGTGTGGGGCGACCTGCCGCTGCGCGCGCTCGTCACGATGATCATGGTCACCAACCTGGTCGACACGGCCGTCATGACGGTCGCACTGCCCCTGTGGGTCCACGGGCACGGACTCGGCCCCGAGGCGGTGGGGCTGACCGCGGGCGTGCTCGGCGGCGGGGCGGCGCTCGGCTCGTTCACGGCGGTCTGGGTGGGCCACCGGCTCCCGCGCCGTTGGACGTTCTTCGCCGCGTTCGTCCTCTCCGGCCCGCCGCGGGTCCTCGTCCTGGCACTGGACGTACCCCTGTGGGCGGTTCTGCTCGTGTGGGGCGTGGGAGGGGTCGGCGGCGGACTGATCAACCCGATCCTGTCCGCGGTGGTCTTCGAGCGGCTGCCCGGACCCATGGTCGGGCGCGGAACGGCGACGGTGGGAGCCCTGGCGCGCCTGGCCGCGCCGTTGGGCGCACCCCTGGTCGGCGTGGGGATCGGCCTGGTGGGGATCTCCCCCGTCCTGGGTGTGTGCGCCGCCCTCTACACGGCCGCGGTCACGGTACCGGCGTTCGGCCGCGCCGCCGCCGGGCTCGCACGGGCCGCTCCCGGTCCCGACTCCCCCGCCCCCGCCGAACCACCGCCCCCGCACGATCGGTGAACGCGCACACGAACCGGGGCGGCCTCCACCGGCCTTCGCCGGCGGCGACCGGCTGATCGTCGCGCGCCCCGGACCGACGGCGCGAACACGCGGTCCGGGGAACGGCCCTAGCCGCCGTTCGCGGTCGCGGAGTGCCCGGCCGCCTCGGCCTCCAGCGCGGCGAAGTCGCGGGCCAGGCCGCGGAGCAGGACCGTCACCGCCCGTGCCGTCTCGCGCCCGTCCACGGGGGCGTGCCCGAAGAGCAGACGGTAGTGGACCAGTGAGGCCAGGGTGTCGACGGCCAGGGTGAGGTCGACGTCGTCACGCAGGTCGCCGCGCTCGCGCGCCCGTTCCAGGGTGTCGCGCACGGCGGACCGCGGCGGGGTGAAGAGCGTGTCCATGAACCGGCGGTGCAGCTCCTCGTCCCCTGAGCAGTCGGCGAGCAGCGGGCTGAGGAACTCCGGCCCCATGCACCGGAAGGTACGCGCGAAGAGGGCCAGCGCCTCGTCCAGGTCGCACAGCGTGCACCCGGTGCTCGGCGGTTCGACCCCGCCCATGCGCCGTTCCAGTTCGGCGAGGACGAGCAGCTGACGGTTGGGCCAGCGGCGGTAGACGGCCGCCTTGCTCACCTGCGCCCTGCGCGCCACCTTCTCGATCGCCAGGCTCCGGTAGCCGTCCTCCTCCAGGAGGGCGGAGACCGCGTCCAGCACCGCCGTGTCGATGTGCGCGTCGCGGGGCCGTCCACCCGCGACGGAGCGCTGACCCATTGACGCCCCCGTTCTTTCCGACTCATGATCCGATCCGGCTCGTATCGGATCTGAACGGGAAACGGAGAACAAGCATGGTCACCGGGATACCGGCACGCGCGGGCCGACGGCAGTGGCTGGGGCTGGGTCTGCTCGCGCTGCCGCTGTTCGTACTGGCCGTCGACGCGAGCGTCCTGTTCCTGGCCGCGCCGCGCATCGCCGCCGACCTCGGACCGACACCGACCCAGTGGCTCTGGGCGATGGACGTCTACGGCTTCGTGATCGCCGGACTGCTCGTCACCGTGGGCTCGGTCGGCGACCGTGTCGGGCGCAGACGCCTGCTCCTGATCGGCTCGGCCGCCTTCGCCGCGGCCTCGCTGTGGGCGGCGCTGGCGAGCGGTCCGCTGTCACTCATCGCGGCCCGTGCCGCCCTCGGCGCGGCCGGGGCCACCCTGATGCCGTCCACCCTCGCGCTCATCCGCACGATGTTCCGGGACGAACGCCAGCGCACGACCGCGGTGGCGGTGTGGATGACCACGTTCTCCGTCGGTGTGACGCTGGGACCGCTCGTCGGCGGCGCCCTGCTGGAGGCGTTCTGGTGGAGTTCGGTGTTCGTCGTGGCCGTACCCGTCATGGCGGCGGTGGTCCTGCTCGGCCCCCTCCTGCTGCCGGAGAGCCGCGACCCGTCCCCGTCCCGGATCGACGCGGTGAGCGTGGCACTGTCGATCGCGGCCGTGCTCAGCCTGGTGTACGGCCTCAAGGAACTGGTCGACTCGGGCCCGGACGCCGCAGGCCTGGCGGTTCTCGTCCTCGGCGCCGTCCTGGGCACCGCCCTCGTCCGTCGGCAGCGCACCCTGGCGACACCGCTGATCGACCCCGCGCTCTTCGGGTCCCGGGCCTTCCGCACCGCGCTGTCCCTGCTCGTCGTCGGGATCTTCACCGTGACGTCGGTGAACTTCCTCATCCCGCAGTTCCTCCAGTCCGCCGTCGGACTGTCCCCGTTGCGGGCCGGACTGCTGACGGCGCCCATCGCCCTGTCCGCGATCGCCGGATCGCTCACCGCGCCCGCCCTGGCCGCCCGCTGGGGCGGGCCGACGGTGATCACCGCGGGCGCGGCGCTCTCCCTGACCGGGTACCTCGTCCTGGCCCGGGTCGACGTGACGGATCCGCTGTGGATCCTGGTGACGGGCGGCGCGCTCGCCGTACTCGGCCTCAGCCCGACGACGGTACTGACCACCGACCTGGTGGTGGCGTCGGCACCCGAGGAACGCGCCGGATCGGCGGCGGCCCTGTCGGAGACCGGCGGGGAGCTGGGCGTGGCACTGGGCATCGCGGTCCTGGGCAGCCTGACGACCGCGGTCTACCGGCTACGCGTGGGGGACCTGCTGCCGGAAGACCTGTCCGCCGACACCGCGGCCTCGGCGCGGGAGGGGATCGACTCCGCCCGTCAGGCGGTCGGTGCGCTCCCGGCGGAGGTCGCCGAGCAGGTGACCGCGGCGGCCGGCTCCGCCTTCGGTTCGGCCTTCTCCACCGTGGGGTACGTGTGCGCCGCCATCACCGTCGGACTGGCCGTGATCGCCCTGGTCGGCCTGCGGCCCAAGCGCGCGGACCGCGCGGCTGCGCGCCCCTGAACCGCCGGGGCTGCCGGACGCGCACCCAGGGGCATCCGCCCCCGGTTGGTGGGACGAGGTGGTCGGTGTCGGAGGTGACGGGACCGCGGAGCGCCCGGCCCGGACGGCGTGGGGGCGCGGTTTCCGGATCCGCGCGCGGCGCGCCCGCGCACATGCCCGCCCCGGACACGCGAAAGGGGCGCTCACCCTGGTGAACACCCCTCATCCGTCGGGACGGCGGGATTTGAACCCACGACCCCTTGACCCCCAGTCAAGTGCGCTACCAAACTGCGCCACGTCCCGTACCGTCGGCCAAGCCCCGTCTCCGGCGCCGCCAACGGGTGAAACCCTACCGTACATTCCGGCGGCCCCGCACCACGGCAGGGACACCGCCCCCGGCGGGCCGACCGGCCCGGTACGGCCGGGTCAGACCCCGTCGAGCGCGTCCAGGAACGCGCGCGCCCGCGCGAGCTCGTCCTCGCCGAACACCTCCACGCCGTGGTCGCGCAGGAGTCTCGCGGTGACGCCCTCCCCCGGAACGCGCCGTCCGGTGAAGGTCCCGTCGTAGACGACCCTGCCCCCGCACGAGGGGCTGGCCTCCTTGAGCACGGCCACGGCGACGTCGCGCGCGCGGGCGGTGGCCAGGGTCGAACGCGCGCCGGCGACGAAGGCCCCGGTCACGTCCTCCCCGTCGGGGGTGAGGATACGCGCCCCGCCCTCCAGGACGTCGACTGCGGTCGCCCCGGGCTCGATCTCGGCCGGCGGACGCGGGACCGGCAGCCCTCCCGCGACCTCCGGGCAGTACGGGACCAGCCGCCCCTCCGCCCGCCACCGGGAGAGCACCTCGTCCTCGACCGTCTTGGCGCCGCCGTCGTACCGCACCCTGCGTCCCACCAGGCACGAACTGATCATCACCCTGCGCATGACTCCCTCTCCTCGCCCTCACGCCACGCTATCGCCCTCCGGAACGAACCACACCAGAAAACGACACCAAGTGATATTCACTATGCGGAGGGTGATAATCGGACGGACGACACGAGGGGGGAACGTGCCCGACGAGCAGCCCGAGACCCGGACAGCCCTGTCCACCGACCACCGTACGACCCGCAAGGCGGTCGCCGCGGCGGCGATCGGCAACGCGACCGAATGGTACGACTTCGGCGTCTACAGCTATCTCGCCGTCACCATCGGCCTGGTCTTCTACCCGGCACAGACCCAGGGCGCGCAGCTCATCGCCACGTTCACCACGTTCGCCGCCGCCTTCCTCGTGCGCCCGCTCGGCGGCCTGTTCTTCGGCCCGCTCGGCGACCGGATCGGACGCAAACGCGTCCTCGCCACCACCATGCTGCTCATGGCCGGCAGCACCTTCTCGATCGGGCTCATCCCCTCCGCCTCCGCCGTCGGCGTCGCCGCGCCCGTCCTGCTGCTCACGGCGCGCATGCTCCAGGGCTTCTCCACGGGCGGCGAGTACGGCGGCGCGACGACCTTCATCGCCGAGTACGCGCCCGACCGGCGCCGGGGCTTCCTGGCTTCCTGGCTGGAGTTCGGGACGGTGAGCGGCTACGTCGGCGGTGCCGCCGTCGTCACCGTGATGACTCTGGCCTTGGGGAACGACGCCATGCTCGCCTGGGGGTGGCGGGTCCCCTTCCTGCTCGCTCTCCCCCTCGGCGTCGTCGGCCTCTACCTGCGCGTGCGCCTGAACGAGACACCCGTCTTCGCCGACGCCTCCGACAGCTTCGCGCGCGGCGGGAGGGGCGGGCGACGCAGGGGCCAGTTCCGCGCGACGGTCCTCGACCAGTGGCGCGCCATGACGCTGTGTGTGGGGCTGGTGATGGTGTTCAACGTCAACAACTACATGGTCACGGCCTACCTGCCCACCTACCTGAACGCCGAACTGGGCCTGAGCTCCCCCCTCGGCCTCGTCCTGACCGTGGCGGCGATGGTACTCATGCTCTGCTCCGTCACCGCGTTCGGGCGCCTCAGCGACCGGGTCGGACGCAGACCCGTCCTGCTGTCGGGCTGCGTGTGCTCACTGGTCCTGGCCCTGCCGGCGTTCTGGCTCATGCAGCGCGGCGAGCCGGTGCCCATCGCGCTGGGGGTGGTGCTGCTGGCCCTCACCCTGGTCCACTTCTCCGGCGCCGCCCCGGCCGCCCTGCCCGCGTTCTTCCCGACCAAAGTCCGCTACGGCGCGCTGGCGATCAGCTTCAACGTGTCCGTGGCCCTGTTCGGCGGCACGACCCCGCTGGTGTCGGAGGCGCTCATCGACGCCACCGGCAACCTGTACGCCCCCGCGTGGCTGGTGATGCTCGCGGGGGCGGTGGGTCTACTGGTGGTGTGGCGGATGAAGGAGAGCGCGGGTCGGCCCCTGCCGGGGGCACCGGCCATCCCCGTACCGCCGCGCCGACCCGCCCCGCACCGTCCGAGGCGGGCGGACGACGGCCGCCCCTCCACCCGTCGGAGCAACGTCCGCCGCCTCCCCTGACGCCGGTTCGGTGCGTCTAGCGCCGGCCGCGCGGCTTGCGGTCGGCACGGACGCTGCCCTTGGAGGCACGGCCCACCGCGCCGTTCTTCTTCTCCCGGATGCGCATGCTGATGTGCACCGGCGACCCGTCGAACCCGAAGTCCTCCCGCAGGCGACGCTCGATGAAGCGCCGGTAGTTGTCCTCAAGGAACCCGGTCGTGAACAGGATGAAGTGCGGCGGGCGCGCCCCCGCCTGCGTCCCGAACAGGATCTTGGGCTGCTTGCCGCCGCGCACCGGCGGCGGGGTCGCCGCGACCAGCTCCTTGAGCCAGTTGTTCAGCTGCCCGGTCGGGATCCGCTGCTCCCAGCCGCGCAGACTCGTCTCGATCGCCGGAACCAGCTTCTCCATGTGGCGGCCGGTCTTGGCCGAGACGTTCACCCGAGGCGCCCAGGAGACCCGCGCCAGCTGGCGGTCGATCTCCTTCTCCAGGTACGTACGGCGCTCCTCGTCGAGGATGTCCCACTTGTTGAACGCCAGCACCAGGCCGCGCCCCGCCTCCACGACCTGCTCGACCACCCGGATGTCCTGCTCGGCCAGCGGCTCGCTGACGTCCATCAGCACCACCGCGATCTCGGCCCGCTCCAGGGCGTTGCCGGTGCGCATCGTCGCGTAGTAGTCGGCGCCCTGGAGGGCGCGGAAACGGCGGCGGATACCGGCGGTGTCGATGAACTTCCAGGTCTGGCCGCCGAGCTCGATGAGCTCGTCGACGGCGTCACGCGTGGTGCCGGCCACCGAGTCCACGACCACGCGGTCCTCGTCGGCCAACCGGTTGAGCAGGCTGGACTTGCCCACGTTCGGGCGGCCCAGCAGCGCGATCCGACGCGGCCCGCCCTCGGTGTCCTCCTCGACCTCGCCCTGGGGCTGCTCGGGGAAGGCGTCCACGACCGCGTCCAGCAGGTCCCCGGTACCGCGGCCGTGCAGCGCACTGATCGGGTACGGCTGGCCCACGCCCAGGTTCCACAGGGCGAGCGCGTCAGGCTCCTGCATCTCGCCGTCGACCTTGTTGGCGGCCAGCACCACGGGGCGCTTCGTGCTGCGCAGGACACGCGTGACGGCGGCGTCGGCGTCGGTGATGCCCACGGTCGCGTCGACCACGAACAGGATCACGTCGGCGGTCTGCGCGGCGTACTCGGCCTGCCGGGCGACCATGGCGGCCAGCCCGCTCACGCTGGTCTCCCAACCGCCGGTGTCGACCAGGGTGAACCTGGTGCTCTGCCACTCGGCGTCGTAGGCGACGCGGTCGCGGGTCACACCCGGCACGTCCTCCACGACCGCCTCCCGGCGGCCGAGGATGCGGTTGACGAGGCTGGACTTGCCCACGTTGGGGCGGCCGACCACGGCGACCACGGGCAGCGGGGTCGTCTCCGCGCCCTCCTCGCCCTCGTAGCCGACATCGGCGACGTCGAAGTCACTACTCATGTACTGCTCCCGGTTCCAGGTCCCCGCGCGCCCAGGACGCGTGCCGCGAGGATCGAATGAACGCCCGGACCGGCCCCGAGGGAACGGTGGCGGACGTGATGGCACGGGTGCCCGCGGCACCCGTGTACTGGCCACGGAGGACACGCCTCCGCGCGCGGGTGCCCGGCACGGGAACCCGCGGATGGTCTCGGCCCGGCCTACTGCTCCCGGGCCTGGTCGACGAGCTTGACGACCAGGGCCACGACCTCGTCCAGGGTCAGACCCGTGGTGTCGAGCTCGGTCGCCGACTCGGTCCGCGTCAGCGGCGAGTGCGCCCGGCTGGAGTCCAGTCGGTCGCGGCGGGCCAGGTCGGCCTGGGTCCCGGCGACGTCACTGGTCCGGACCTCCTTGCTGCGCCGCTGGGCGCGCGCCTCGGCGCTGGCGGTCAGGTAGAGCTTGACCGGGGCGTCCGGCGCGACCACGGTCGTGATGTCGCGCCCCTCCACCACGATGCCCGCGCTCTGGGCCCTGGCCGCCGCGATGATCTCGCGCTGGGTGCGCACGAGCAGTTCACGCGCCTCGGGTACGGCGGAGACGGCCGACACGTTGCCGGTGACGTCACTGCCCCGGATCTCGGCGGCCACGTCGCGGCCGTCCACCGCCACGGTGGGGGCCGAGGGGTCGGTGCCCATCGTGATCTCGGGGCGCTCCACGGCCGCGGCCACGGCGGCGGCGTCGTGCACGTCCACGCCCCTGTCCAGCATCCACCACGTCAGCGCCCGGTACATGGCGCCCGTGTCGAGGTACCGCAGGTCGCGTGCCCTGGCCACACCCTTGGACGTGCTCGACTTGCCCGACCCGGAGGGGCCGTCGATCGCGACGACGATGCCCTCGGTGCTGCCCTGCGCGCTCACTGGCCCTGACTCCCGCATACGTTCACTTCTGCCGACGCCCCAGCGTACCCGCGCGCGGACGCGGTCCGGTACGCGCGGAGCCGTTCGGGACCCGGATCACCGGCCGGGGTGGACCGACCATCCGCCGTCGGCCAGCGCCCGGACGAGCGTCTGCTCGCCCTCGGGCAGCACGTACAGCTCGCACACGCCCAGCGGCAGCCCCGGGGTGTGCTCGATCCGCACGTCCTCGATGTTGACCCCGGCCTCGGCGGCCGCGGCGAACAGGCGGCCCAGCGCCCCCGGCTCGTCCGGGATGACCACGGGCACGACCGTGTAGGCGGGCCGCCGCACCGACCCGTGCTTGCCGGGAAGGCTCCCCTGACCACCGCGCCCCCGCAGCAGCACGTCACGCACCGGAGCCAGCGTCTCCTCCGGCCGGGCCTCGGGGTCCGCGCCGAACCTGCGCAGGGCCTCGGCCGTGGCGGCCAGGTCGGCGGCCACGGCCGACAGGACCTCCGCCACGGGTACCGCGTTGTGGGTGAGGATCTCGGTCCACATGGCCGGGTCTCCCCCGGCCACCCGGGTCACGTCGCGCACCCCCTGCCCCGCCAGGGCCAGAGCCGCCTCGTCCGCGCCCAGCAGGCGGGCGGCCACCGCGGAGGAGGCCACGTGCGGAACGTGCGAGACCAGCGCCACGGCACGGTCGTGCGCGGCGGCGTCCAGGACCCGGGGGACCGCACCGCACATCCGCGCCAGCTCGGCGACGGTGGCGACGGTCTCGGTGTCGGCCTTGCCCGTGGGGCACAGCGCCCAGGACCGGCCCAGGAACAGGTCCGCGCGGGCCGCCCCGGGACCGTGCTTCTCACGGCCGCCCATGGGGTGGCCGGGCACGAAGGTGGCCATGTCACAGCCGAGCCGGTCCGCCCCGGCGAGCACGCTGGACTTCACACTCGCGGCGTCGGTGTAGACGTGCGCCAACCCCCGGTCCTGCGCGTCACGCAGGACGTCCGGGACCAGGGCGGGCGGAGCGGCGATCACCGCCACGTCGGCGGGCCGCCCGTCCGACTCGCCGAGCGGCCGACCGGCACCCAGCTCACAGGCCAGGCGCAGGGAGGCGGCGTCCGGGTCGGACAGGTGGACGTCCACGTCACGGGCGCGCAGCGCCAGCGCCACGGAGGTCCCGATGAGTCCGGTGCCGATCACCGTGACCCGGCGTACGACGGGCCGGTGTCCGGCTCCGCCCCAGCTCTCACCCACTGCTCTTCCCGTCCCTCACACGTTGCCGTCCACACCAGCCTACGACCCCGCCGGCGGGAGCACCTGTCGTCTACTGCGCGATGTCCAGGCGCAACGCCTGGGCTCCGCGCAGGTAGACGTGCTGGACCTCGGAACGGGGGAGGTCGGTCTCCACGTGGGCCATGAGCCGGACCACGCGCGGAAGGGCGTGTGGGACGTCGATCTCGGTCGCGCACATCAGCGGGACGTCGGAGAAACCGATCCGGCGCGCGGCCAGCGCGGGGAACTCGCTGTTCAGGTCCGGTGTCGCCGTGAACAGGACGCTGATGACGTCGTCGGGCTCCAGACCGTTGCGCCGCACCACCTCGGAGACCAGCTCCGCTGTGGCCTCCAGTACCTGCTCACGTTCGTCCGCGTCGACCTGCACCGCACCACGGATGGCCCGTACCGCCACGTTCGTTCCCGTCTCGTCGTCGTACCCCGGGCCGCCCTCCCGGACGAGAGGGCGGCGGCCGCCGCCCGGACCGGGAGCCCGGGTGACGACCGCCGTCAACTGTATCTACAGGCCCGCGGCCGAGTAGAGTTCACTCACCTCACGGGACGTCAGCGACCGCATGGTACCCAGCTTGAGGGCGTTGAGGTCGATCGGTCCGACCTGGGTGCGCGCCAGGTCCGCGACCGGGTGGCCCACGGCCTCCATCAGGCGGCGGACGATGTGCTTGCGCCCCTCGTGCAGGCGGATCTCCACCAGGGCCCGGGGGGCGTCGTTGTCGACGATCCGGAAGGAGTCGACCTCGACCGGGCCGTCCTCCAGCTCGACTCCCTTGCGGATCTCGCGCACCACGCTGTGCGGGACCGGGCCCGGCACCTTGGCGATGTAGGTCTTGACGACCTTGTAGCGCGGGTGCGTGAGCCGGTTGGCGAGCTCTCCGTCGTTGGTGAGCAGGATGAGACCCTCGGTCTCGGTGTCCAGCCGACCCACGTGGAAGATCCGCTCGTCGGTCTGGCCGGTGTAGTCGGCCAGGGTCGGGCGGCCCTCGGGGTCCCACATGGTGCTGACCACGCCGCGCGGCTTGTTGAGCGCGAAGTACAGCTTGTCGGGGGCCGTGACGACGCGCATGCCGTCGACGCGGATCTCGGAGGCCTCGGGGTCGACCCGGGCACCGAAGCGGCGGACGACCTGACCGTCGACGCTCACGCGTCCGGCGGCGATCATCTCCTCGCTGGCGCGGCGGCTGGCCACACCCGCGGCGGCCAGCGCCTTCTGCAGGCGGATACCACCGGACACGTCGGCGTAGGTGTCGCGCTCCTCACCGGTGTGGCGGTCCTCGTCCTTGGGGTCGTAGTCGGCGCGCAGGGCGTTGAGCCGTTCGCGCGCGGCCTTCGACAGCTGCGACTCGCTCCGGACACCAGCGGACCGGTCCGCGTCCCGGCTCCCGGAGGCGGGGCCGCGGCCGCCGCGGTCCTGGCGGGCACCGCCGCGCCGGTCTCGGTCACCGCCGTGGGAACGGCGGTCGTCGCGACCGTACGGACGCCGGTCGCCGCGGTCCTCACGCGGGCCGCGGTCGCGGCGGTCACGGTCGTCCCGACCGAAGGAGCGGTCACGGTCGTCCCGGCCCCGGTACCCACCGCGGTCGCGCTCACCCCGGTAGCCGCCGCGGTCACGGTCCTCACGCGGGCCCCCACCACGGCGGTCGTCCCGGCCGTGCGGTCGGCGGTCGTCCCGGCCGCGGAAGTCACGGTCACCCCGAAAGCCCCCGCGATCCTCGCGCGAACCCCGGTCGCGGCGGTCACGGTCGTCCCGACCGTACGGACGCCGCTCCCCCCGGTCGTCACGGAAACCGCCGCGGCGGTCGTCCCGACCGAAGGAACGGTCACGGTCGTCCCGGCCCCGGTACCCACCGCGGTCACGGTCGTCCCGACCCTGCGGCCGACGGTCGTCCCGACCGAACGAACGGCGGTCGTCCCGGCCGCGGAAGTCACGGTCACCCCGAAAGCCCCCGCGGTCCTCGCGCGAACCCCGGTCGCGGCGGTCACGGTCATCGCGACCGTACGGACGCCGCTCCCCCCGGTCGTCACGGAAACCGCCGCGGCGGTCGTCCCGACCGAAGGAACGGTCACGGTCGTCCCGGCCCCGGTACCCACCGCGGTCACGGTCGTCCCGACCCTGCGGCCGACGGTCGTCCCGGCCGCGGAAACCACCGCGGTCGCGGTCCTCACGCCGGAAGGGCCGGTCGTCGCGGTCGCGCCGGTCACGGCCGTCCCGGCCGTGGAAGTCTCGTCCGCCCCGTCGGCGGTTGTCGTTGTTGTCGCCGCGCTCACCGCGCGGGGCGTGGTCCCGCGCACCGCGGGAACTGTCATTGGGTGTGCTCACCGGTGTCGTCTAGACCTTCGATGTCGTCGGGGAGGAACGGCGCCAGATCAGGCAGCTCGTCGAGGCCGCGCAGGCCCAGCCGTTCCAGGAAATAGGAGGTGGTCCGATACAGCAGTGCGCCGGATTCGGAGTCGTGTCCGGCCTCTTCGATCAGCCCCCTCAGTACGAGGGTACGCATAACTCCGTCGCAGTTGACACCGCGGACGGCGGAGACCCTGCCGCGGGAGACCGGCTGGCGGTAGGCCACCACCGCCATCGTCTCCAGGGCGGCCTGCGTGAGGCGGACCTCCTGCCCCTCCCTGAGGAAGTGCTCGACGACGTCGGCGCACTCGGGCCGCGTGTACACGCGCCACCCGTCGGCCACCGCACGCAGATCGAAACCGCGACCCTGCTCGGTGTATTCCCCGGACAGCTCCTCCAGCGTCCGGGCGACCGCCTCCAGGGGCACGTCCAGGGCACGCGCCAGGTCGTACTCGGTGACCGGCTGGTCCACCACCATGAGCACCGCCTCCAGGTCGCGGCGCAGCGTGGACGGCACCGAGACATCCCCCACACCGGCCGTGCGCTCTGCGCTCATTCCCGTCCCCCCTCGTCCGCGGCGTCGTCGTAGTCGGTCTCCACCCGGACCTCGCCCTCGCCGCCCGTCCACGTCACCGTCAGCGAACCCAGCGGCTCCGGCTGGTCGAAGCCCACGTTCGAGGCCCGGTACAGCTCCAGCAGTGCGAGGAACCGCGCGACGACCTCGAAGGTACCGGTACACCCCTCGGTGAGTTCGACGAACGTGAGCGTCCCGTGTTCACGCAGCGCCGCCACGACGAGCTCGCCCTGCTCCTTGACCGACGTCTTGGTCTGGTGGATGTGGGTGACCGGCACACTCGGCGGTTCCTTGGGGGTGAACACCCGTCCCGCCAGTGCCGCGAACTCCTGCGGGCCCAACCGGAACAGCACGTCCGGCCGCAGCGCCGCGAACCGCTCCTCCAGCGGCACCGCGCGCGCGTACCTACGGCCCTGCGACGCCAGCCGGGTGCTCATGACCGCCGCGACCTCCTTGTAGGCGCGGTACTGCAGCAGCCGCGCGAACAGGAGGTCCCGGGCCTCCAGGAGGGCGAGGTCGGCCTCGTCCTCCACGTCGCCCCGGGGCAGGAGCCGGGCCGCCTTCAGGTCCAGCAGGGTCGCCGCGACCAGCAGGAAGTTGCTGGCCTGGTCCAGGTCCCACGCCTCGCCGTGCTCGCGGATGTGGGCGATGAACTCGTCCGTGACCTTCGACAGCGCCACCTCGGTGATGTCGAGCTTGTGCTTGGAGATCAGCGCCAGCAGCAGGTCGAAGGGGCCCTCGAAGTTGTCGAGGTGCACCTGGAAGGCGTTCGGGTCACCCTCGCCGTTCTCCTCCGGGGGCGGCTGCGCCTCCTGATCAGCCGCCATGGGGGCGGCTCCACGTCGTCTCACTCATGCACACAAGGGTGTCACCGGCCAGGCCCCGCCGGTGACACCCTCGCCACGTCGGGCCCGGTGCTCCCCCTGCACCGGTCCCGACGGTCAGTCCTCGCTGAGCCGCCGCACCAGCATGCTGGACGGACCGTGCTCCTCGAAGTCGGCCAGCAGCACCGCGACGGCCTCACGGACGAGGCGGCCCCGGTCGGTCGACAGCCCGTGCTCGGCCCGCAGCGACAACCGCGTCTGCTCCAGGGCCAGCAGTTCCGCTCCCGAGACGTACACGGTGATCTTCTCGTCGTGACGCTGGCGACCGCTCGGTCTGGGAGCACGACGCGCTCCGGCGGCGCCCCCCGAGGTGCCACGCCCGCCCCGGGTGCCGTGTTCGGAACCGTCGGCCCGGGTCTCGCGCTCGGGTGCCGTGCGCTGGCGTCCGGTCGGCTCGTCCGGCTCCGGTTCGGGGCCGGAGGGGCGGAAGAACAGTTCGTCCGCCCCGGGCAGGGTCACACGCCGTGACCGCTGAGAGGCCACCTCGCCAGCACCTCCTTGGCCAGTTCCCGGTAGGCGTTGGCGCCCGCCGAGGAGGAGTCGAACCTCGTGATGGGCTCCCCCGCGACCGTGGCGTCCGGGAAGCGCACGGTCCGGTTGATGACCGTCCCGTAGACCTTGTCGCCGAAACCCTCGACGATGGTGGACAGCACCTCGCGCGCGTGCAGGGTGCGCGGGTCGTACATGGTGCCCAGGAAACCGTCGATGACCAGGCGCTCGTTGAGGCGCTCCTGAACCTTCTGGATGGTGTCCATGAGCAGCGCCACGCCGCGCAGCGCGAAGAACTCGCACTCCAGGGGCACGATGACCCCGTCCGCGGCGGTGAGCGCGTTGACGGTGAGCAGGCCCAGCGACGGCTGGCAGTCGATGAGCACGACGTCGTAGTCGTTGATCACCGGGCGCAGCGCCCGCGCGAGCATCTGCTCGCGGGCGACCTCGCCGACCAGCTGGACCTCGGCCGCGGACAGGTCGATGTTGCTCGGAATGAGGTCCAGGCCGTCGATGTCGGTCTTGAGCAGGACGTCCTCGACCGAGACGTCCCGCTGCATCAGCAGGTTGTAGACGGTCAGGTCCAGCTCGCGCGGGTCGAGCCTGCCCAGGCCGACGGAGAGCGCGCCCTGCGGGTCGAAGTCGACCAGCAGCACCCGTCTGCCGAACTCGGCGATGGCCGCCCCGAGGTTGATGGTGGTGGTGGTCTTACCGACCCCACCCTTCTGGTTACAGAGTGCTACAATTCGTGCCGGACCGTGTTCGTCCAACGGCTCCGGCACCGGAAACTGGTACTCCGGTCTCTTGGTGTGCAGTTCCGCCCCCGTGTTGCGTGTCGTCCCCCAGGGGTTGCTCACCGGGCCGGCGGGACCCTGCCCACCGACGGGTGCGGCGTTCGCATCCGCGTCGTTCTCCGACCAGTTCACAACCCTTGACCTCCCCCACGGACCGGCCACGGCCCGAGGGGCGTTGCTCCCCTGTGCCCGGCCGCCGTCGGAAACTCAATATGTCGACAGCAACGTACCTCTGTGCGGCGACTCTAGAACGACGACACGACGCACTTCAACACGAACCAATCGAAGAAACCCGGTCGCCGCGCTCCGCCGACGGCACCGGCCGCGCGGCACCGGCGCCCTCCGCACCGGGTCAGCGCCGTGCCCGGGGATGGCTGGACGCGTACACCTCGCGCAGACGGTCCACGGTCACCAACGTGTAGATCTGGGTGGTGGTGACCGAACTGTGCCCCAGCAACTCCTGCACGACCCGGATGTCGGCACCGCCGTCCAGCAGGTGGGTGGCGAAGGAGTGCCGCAGCGTGTGCGGGGAGACTCCGTCGAGCCCCGCCCGCTCCGCGACCGCGCTGAGCACCGCCCAGCCGCCCTGCCGGGTCAGACGGCCGCCGCGGGCGTTGAGGAGAAGCGCGCCCGCCCCTCCCCCACCCGACGCCTCCGGCGCGGCATCCCCCCTGCCCGAGGCCGCCAGGGCCGGTCGGGCCCGCACCAGGTAGGCGCCCAGCGCGCGACGCGCGTACGAACCGAGCGGCACCACCCGCTCGCGCCCACCCTTGCCCCGGAAGCGCACCAGCCCGACAGCGTCGTCCCCGTCCACGGCGTCGACGACATCGTCCACGTCCAGTCCCACCGCCTCGGAGATCCGCGCCCCCGTCCCGTAGAGCACCTCCAGCAGGGCACGGTCACGCAACGCGAGCAGGGCCGCGCGGTCACCGGACGCCGCGGCCCCGGCCGGGCCGGCCGCGGCCAGGAGCCGCTCCACCGACTCCAGGGACACCGCCTTGGGCAGCCGCATCGGAGGGGCGGGCGGGGCGACCTCCGCCGCCGGATCGGTCCGCGTCCACCCCTCGCGCACCGCGAACCGGTGCAGCCCGCGCACGGCGGCCAGCGCCCGCCCGGCGGACGCGGCGCCGAGCGGGCGGTGCTCGTCGTCCCCCTCGCGCAGGGCACGGAGGAACCCGGCCACCTGTACCGGTCCGACGCCGGAGAGATCCGCGACGCCCAGCGCGGACAGGTGGTCGGTGTAGCGGGCCAGATCGCGACGGTAGGCCAGCAGGGTGTTGTCCGCCAGCGCCCGCTCGGCGGACAGGTGGTCCAGGAAGGCCGCACGGGCACGCGCCAACGGGTCGGTGGCCCCGGCGGCGGAGGACGCGTCGCCGCCCGCGGTCAACGGACGCGGCGCAGGGACGGGAAACCGTCCCGGACGGCCGCGTGGGCGGCGAGGACACCGATGACGGTCGCCCCGTTGTGCAGGGCGCCGCCCATGACGAGCTCCACCGCCTCCGCCAGGGGGACCCACTCCGCGGTCAGGTCGGCCTCCTCGTGCTCGCGGACGAAGTCGATCTCGTCGGCGGGCACCTCCGACAGGACCCGGGCCAGGAACAGCCAGATCCGCTCGGCGGAGAAGCCGGGACTGGGGAAGAAGTCGGGCAGCTCGTACCACTCCTCGGCGCGCAGCCCCGCCTCCTCGACCAGTTCGCGCCGGGCCGTGGCCAGCGGCCCCTCCCCCTCCACGTCGATCAACCCGGCGGGCAGCTCCCACATCAGGTGACCCGTGGCGTGGCGGTACTGGCGCTGGAGCAGCACCCGCCCGTCCCCGTCCAGCACCACGACGGCGGCGGCCCCCGGGTGCTCCATGTAGTCGCGGGCCGCCACGGCGGTGCCCGCCCCGTCGGCGGCGGGCATCCGCACCCAGTCCGTGCGCATACCGCACTTGGCGCCGCGGAAGCGCTCCTGGGAACGCTCCACCGGCCACGACGCGGGGGCGTCCGCGACTCTCGCGTCCGCCCCCGTCGACACGTGTGCCGGGTGGGTGTCACTGGCCATGTGCTCGCCTCTCAGGCTCGTGCCCCACCCGGCCCAGGGCTCAGCCCCTCTGCTGCCCCTCCAGGGAGGCGGAGATCAGACCGCGGAAGAGCGGGTGCGCCTTGGTCGGACGGGAACGCAGCTCCGGGTGCGCCTGCGTGGCGACGAAGAACGGGTGCGCGTCCCGGGGCAGTTCGACGTACTCCACCAGCTTGCCATCGGGGGACAGCCCGGAGAACACCAGGCCCGCCTCCTCCAACTTGACCCGGTAGGCGTTGTTGACCTCGAAGCGGTGGCGGTGCCGCTCGGAGACCCGCTGCTCACCGTCGTAGAGTTCGCGCACCAGGGTGCCCTCGCCCAGATCGGCCGGGTACATGCCCAGCCGCATGGTGCCGCCCATGTCGCGCTCGCCGGCGACGACGTCGGTCTGGTCGGCCATGGTCGCGATGACCGGGTCGACGGCCTTGTCGTCGAACTCGGTGCTGTTGGCTCCCTCCAGGCCGAGCACGTTCCGGGCGTACTCGATGACCAGCCCCTGGAGCCCCAGGCAGATGCCCAGCAGGGGGATCCGGTTCTCCCGCGCGTAGCGGATGGCGCCGAGCTTGCCCTCGATACCGCGTACACCGAAGCCGCCGGGGATGAGGATGCCGTCCGCACCGTCGAGCTCGGCGGCGGCGCCGGAGGGGCTGGCGCAGTTGTCGCTGGCGACCCAGCGGATGTTGACGTGGGTGTTGGTGGCGAAGCCGCCCGCGCGCAGGGCCTCGCTGACCGACAGGTAGGCGTCGGGCAGGTCGATGTACTTGCCGACCATGGCGATGGTGACCTCGTGGTCGGGCTGGTGCACGCGGCGCAGCAGCTCGTCCCACTCGGTCCAGTCCACGTCGCGGAAGGGCATGCCCAGGCGGCGGACGACGTAGGCGTCCAGGCCCTCGCGGTGCAGGACCTTGGGGATGTCGTAGATCGAGGGGGCGTCGGGGGTGGAGACCACACCGGCCTCGTCCACGTCGCACATGAGGCTGATCTTGGACTTGAGGCTCTGGGTGATGGGCCGGTCCGAACGGCACACGATCGCGTCGGGCTGGATGCCGATGCTGCGCAGCGCGGCCACCGAGTGCTGGGTCGGCTTGGTCTTCATCTCCCCGGACGGGCCCAGGAACGGGATCAGGGAGACGTGCAGGAAGAAGCAGTTGTCCCGGCCGATCTCGTGGCGGATCTGGCGGACCGCCTCCAGGAACGGCTGCGACTCGATGTCACCGACCGTGCCGCCGATCTCGGTGATGACGATGTCGACGTCGGGCGCGTCCATCGCGTAGATGCGCGACTTGATCTCGTTGGTGATGTGCGGGATGACCTGCACGGTGTCACCGAGGTAGGCGCCCTGGCGCTCCTTGGCGATGACGCTGGAGTAGATCTGGCCGGTGGTGACGTTGGCCGAGGCGGACAGCTCGGTGTCCAGGAACCGCTCGTAGTGGCCGACGTCCAGGTCGGTCTCGGCGCCGTCGTCGGTGACGAAGACCTCACCGTGCTGGAAGGGGTTCATCGTCCCCGGGTCGACGTTGAGGTAGGGGTCCAGCTTCTGCATGGTGACCCGCAGACCACGCGACTTCAGGAGTCGGCCCAGGCTGGAGGCGGTCAGGCCCTTGCCAAGACTGGAGGCGACGCCGCCAGTAACGAAAATGTGCTTGGTACTCGCGGCGGATGCCAAAGTGATGCTCCCGTGGGTTGAGTGGCTACGGCGGGCTCGGACGAACTGAGCGGCCGTGCGGCGGTCCGGTGCCGGGCGGAAGACTCCTCGCCAGATCCGTCGGACTCCACGGGGCACCAGGATAACAGGCCCCCCGTGCACCTACACCTGGGAACGCTGGTCACCGCTCCGGTGTTCCGCCTCCGACCTGGACCGATCCGCCGCCCCCGCGCGGTTCCGGGCGTTTGCGCCCCCTCCGGCGCGGCCCCGGTCCGCGACCGACACCACACCCGTGCGGACGCCCTCAGGCGGGAAACCCCCCGGCACGCCCCAGATAGGCCGGCGGGCGCTTCCCCAGGCGCTCACCCATCCAGTCGCCCAGCGCCGCCGCCTCCGCCAGGTCCACGCCCGTGCGCAGCCCGCTGCGGTGCAGCATGTACAGCAGATCCTCGGTGGCGATGTTGCCGGTCGCCGCGGGCGCGAACGGGCAGCCGCCGAAGCCGCCCAGGCTGGAGTCGAGCACACGCACCCCCTCGTCCACCGCCGCGAGCGCGTTCGCGTAGCCGGTGTTACGGGTGTTGTGGAAGTGGCAGCGCAGCGTCCGCCCGTCCGCGACCGGGCCGACCGCGCGCAGCAGTTCGGTCACCTGGCGCGGCACACCCACCCCGATCGTGTCGGCCAGCGCGATCTCCACCGCGCCGGTGTCGGCGATCCGCCGCACCACCTCCACGACCCGCCCGGCGGCGACCTCACCGTCGAACGGGCAGCCGAACGCCGTCGAGACCGTCACACTCAGCGGGATGCCCGTCCCGGCCAGGTCGGCGTCGATCGCGGCCAGCACGGCCAGCATCTCGTCGACCGTGCACCCCTGGTTGCGCGTGCAGAACCCATCCGTGGCGGGCACCGCCACGTTGACCTCCGACACCTTCGCGGCCACCGCGCGCTCCAGGCCGCGCCGGTTGAGCACCAGACCGATGTGGGACACCCCCGGCGCACGGCGCACACCCGCCATGACCTCCTCGGCCCCCGCCATCTGCGGCACCCGTTTCGGGTTGACGAAGCTGACCGCCTCGATCCGCCGCACCCCGGCGTCCACCGCCCGGTCGATCAGTTCGATCCGGTCCTGGACCGACAGCACGGTGTCCTCGTTCTGGAGGCCGTCACGCGGCCCCACCTCGACGATCTCCACGTGCTCCGCGCCCTCGGGCCCGCGCTCGTCCACGGCCATCGGTCCACCTCTTCCACGCCCCGTCGCGTCCTGCGGCCAGGCTAACGGAGGGGCCCGGGCCAGGGCCGAACCGGGGGTGACCTCCGCCACCGCTCAGCGCAGCGCCAGGGCCGGCCGAACCTCCCAGGTCGTCCACACCGGGCGGTACCCCATCCGGTGCCAGAACGGACCCGACAGCGGGTTCATCGCCGCGTAGTTGAGGACGGACACGCCCACGCCGTGGCTGTCCAGAGCCTGGTGGGCCTGGCCGACCAGGGCGGTACCGATGCCGTTGCCGCGCTCGGCCTCGGTCACCACGCCGTAGCCGATGTGCGCGATCGGGCGCGCGTTGACCAGGGACTTGGCCCACCGCGACCGCTCCGGGGGCGACACCCACAACAGGCCCACGGCACGTCCGCGCCGCTCCGCCAGCCAGATCCACGAACGGGACCGGTTCAGCGCCCGCGCGGCGACCTTGCGGGTCTGCTCGGCGGTGTCCGGTTGCAGGAACACCCCGCCGAAGTGCTGTTCGTAGCGGTGCTCCTCCATCAGGAGGGTGACGACCTGGGTGAGGTCGCTGCGGTCGGCCAGCCGGATGGTCACGTCGCGCGGGGGCAGCGACGGAGGTACGCCCCGGCGGCGCTGGCGGGCGGCCAGGACCGTGTAGGGCTGGAGGCCGTGCCGCTGGAGCGGAATGATCCCGCACACGTCACGGGCGGGCCAGCTGACCAGGGCGGCCGACTCCGAACCGGTGCCGGTCGGCAGCTCCTCCAGTTGGTCCCGCCAACTGCTGAGGAGGGAGTCCAGGGCACGGCCGGGGTCGGGACCGCCGACGATGGGGGTGAGCCAGTGCTGGTCGGGCACGCCCCAGATCCGACCGACCTCGCCGGGCTGGTACCAGGTGTAGTGCATGCTCCCGGCCGCCACGGTGTTGCCGTCCTCGTCGCTGACCGTCACGAGCGGAGAGGATCCGGGGGCGAAGCCCACGGGTTCGGGCAGGAGCGGGTCGGCCGCGGTCCAACGCTGTACGGCGGACCGTACCAGCGGGTCCAGTCCGAGATCGCCCCCGGGCGACTCGTCGTGCCGCACCCGCGCCACATATCCGCTCATCCACCCCTCCCCTAGCGGGTCTCTCTCGCCCGGTGCACTCCCTGACGGGCCGGGTCGCACGTCCTCTAACCGATCGGTCGACCGTACCGCCCCGTCCGGCGTCCGGGAACGCCGGACGGCCAACGGACGCCGAGAATTCACTCCGCTCGGGTGTACCCGTCCGGCCCGTCGCCCACGCACCGCCTCTCGTGCGGGCACGGACGCGCACCACCGTAACGGATCGAGGGTCGCCGACGGGTGTCAGGGCGGTCAATCCGCGGACACGGAGACCGCCTCCGCGTCGGCCACCCCGCCCTCGACGACCGAGGTGTTGCGCCCGTGGTTGATCACCTCGGGCTCCCCGACGGCGAAGGAGATCGTGTTGTCCACCCCCACCAGAACGATCCGCTCGGCCGAGCCCACGTCCACGGTGGTCCCCCGGCCGGTGGCCTTGACCAGGCCACACGAGCCGTCCAGGACGACGACGGCGTCGTCGGCGCTGACCACGATCTCACGGTGGGCGCAGTCCTGGCGGACCTCGGCGCCGTCGTCGGCGACCACCAGCGTGTCCTCGTCACTGACGGGCCCGGAGGAGGGATCGGCCCCGGTCCGCACACCCGGGGGAACGGTGACCCCGTCCCGGGCCAGGGCGCAACCGCCGACCAGGAAGGACGTCCCGACGAGGAGGACACCCGTCGTCGCCAACAGCTGAACCTTCATGGACTCCCCCGCGACCGGATATCCGGAATGTACGACATAACCTTGGGCGACCCCAAGGGTATGTCACGCGAAGGTAACCACGCGACCTGTTCGTTGTACGAACGTTCCTGATTCGAGACCTAACGAGCGGCCGAGACGCCGCGAAAAGCCCGCGCCGCACGGCCCGCCGTCACTTCACCCCGGCCTCGTCCATGCCGCGAAGCTCACGCTTGAGTTCCTTGATCTCGTCCCGCAACCGGGCCGCCAGCTCGAACTGGAGGTCGGTCGCGGCCTGGTGCATCTGGGCGCCCAGTTGGTCGATCAGTCCGGCCAACTCCGCGCGCGGCATGCTCTTCGCGTCCACCGCACGCTCACCCAGCGCGGGCACCGGAGCCGTCTCGCCCTTACGGTACCCCGTCGCCATGAGCTCCTCAGTGTCGACGTCCTCCCTGTTCAACGAGTCGAGGATGTCCGCGATCTGCTTGCGCAGCGGGGTGGGGTCGATACCGTGCTCGGCGTTGTAGGCCAACTGCTTGTCCCGGCGACGGTTGGTCTCGTCGATCGCCGCCCGCATCGAGTCGGTCACGTTGTCCGCGTACATGTGCACCTGGCCCGCGACGTTGCGCGCGGCACGCCCGATCGTCTGGATCAGGGAGGTCTCCGACCGCAGGAACCCCTCCTTGTCCGCGTCCAGGATCGCCACCAGCGACACCTCCGGCAGGTCCAGGCCCTCCCGCAGCAGGTTGATGCCCACCAGCACGTCGAACTCGCCCACACGCAGCTCACGCAGCAGCTCCACCCGCCGCAGCGTGTCCACCTCGCTGTGCAGGTAACGCACCCGGATCCCCAGCTCCGCGAAGTAGTCGGTCAGGTCCTCGGCCATTTTCTTGGTCAGCGTCGTGACCAGGACCCGTTCCCGGCGCTCGGTACGCACCCGGATCTCGTGCACCAGGTCGTCGATCTGCCCGTCGGTCGGCTTGACCAGCACCTGCGGGTCGACCAGACCCGTCGGGCGGATGACCTGCTCCACCACGTCACCGCCGCTCTGGCGCAGCTCGTACCGGCCCGGCGTCGCCGACAGGTACACCGACTGCCCGATCCGCTCGGTGAACTCCTCCCACTTCAGCGGGCGGTTGTCCAGCGCCGACGGCAACCTGAACCCGTGCTCGACCAACGTGCGCTTGCGCGCCGCGTCACCCTCGTACATGGCGCCGATCTGCGGCACCGTCACGTGCGACTCGTCCAGCACCAGCAGGAAGTCCTCAGGAAAATAGTCGAGCAACGTGTTGGGCGGGCTGCCCGGCTCGCGGCCGTCGAAGTGCAGCGAGTAGTTCTCGATCCCCGAACACGTTCCCAGCTGGCGCATCATCTCCAGGTCATGTGTGGTGCGCATCCGCAGCCGCTGCGCCTCCAACAGCTTGCCCTGGCCCTCCAGCTCGGCCAGCCGCTCCCCCAGCTCGGCCTCGATCGAGACGATCGCGCGCTCGGTGCGCTCCTCACCGGAGACATAGTGCGACGCCGGGAAGATGAACATCTCCCGGCTCTCACCCAGCACCTCGCCGGTCAACGGGTGCAGGGTCATCAACCGCTCCACCTCGTCACCGAACATCTCGATGCGGATGGCCAGCTCCTCATAGACGGGGATGATCTCGATGGTGTCCCCGCGCACCCGGAACGTGCCCCGGGTGAACGCCGTGTCGTTGCGCGAGTACTGCATCTCCACCAACCGGCGCAGCAGCTCGTCGCGGTCCACCTCCATCCCCACCGACAACTGGGCCATCCGGTCCACGTACTCCTGCGGAGTGCCCAGGCCGTAGATGCACGAGACCGACGCCACCACGATCGTGTCCCTGCGCGTGAGCAGCGAGTTGGTCGCCGAGTGCCGCAGCCGCTCCACCTCGTCGTTGATCGACGAGTCCTTCTCGATGTAGGTGTCGCTCTGCGGCACGTACGCCTCGGGCTGGTAGTAGTCGTAGTACGAGACGAAGTACTCGACCGCGTTGTGGGGAAGCATCTGCCGCAACTCGTTCGCGAACTGCGCCGCCAGCGTCTTGTTCGGCTGCATCACCAGGGTGGGCCGCTGGAGCCGCTCCACCGTCCACGCCACGGTCGCCGTCTTGCCCGTACCCGTCGCCCCCAGCAGGACGGTGTGCGCGTCACCCGACTCCACCCGCCGCGTGATCTCGTCGATCGCCCCCGGCTGGTCACCCGCCGGGGTCATGTCCGAGACGACCTCGAACGGCGCCTCACTGCGCTTGATGTCGCTGACCGGTCGCACGTCGCACTCCTCACCGCAGGCCTGTCCGTCCCACGCTACCGACCACCGCCGACATCCCGGGCCCGCAACTCCCTCCACACCTCGGCGACCCGCGCCACCAACTCCTCCCGCGTGCCCGAGTTGTCCACCACCAGATCCGCCGCGGCCAACCGGGTCCGCCGGTCCGCCTGCGCCCGGATCCGCGCCCACACCTGCTCACGGGGCATACCCCGGTCGGTGGCCACCCGCTCCACACGCGTCTGGTCGGGGGTGTCCACCACGACCACCACGTCGTACAGCGACCCCAGGCCGTTCTCGACCAGGAGGGGGACGTCGTAGACGACCACCCGCACACCGGCCGCCCGCGCCCGCTCCATCAGCTCAGCGCTGCGCTCCCCCACCCGCGGGTGCACGATCGCGTTCAGCCTGGCCAGCCGATCCTCGTCGGCGAAGACGATCTCCCCGAGTCTGGCCCGGTCCAGGCGCCCGTCCGGGGCGAGCACCTCCTCGCCGAACTCGGCGACGACCTCGGCCAGCCCGTCCGTGCCGGGCTCGACCACCTCGCGCGCGATCGCGTCGGCGTCGACGACCGTCGCACCCAGACGCGCCAGTTCCGCCGATACCGCGCTCTTACCGGAGCCGATCCCCCCGGTCAGTCCCACTGTCAACATGCCACCGACACTAGGGCACGCCGACCGACGCCAACTCCTTGCGCATGTGCACCATGACCAGATGGTCGGCGACACGCTCGCGGTGCGTCTCGGAGTAGCCGCGCTCACGGTACAGGCGCTGCTGCTCGGCACTCTGCGCCCCGGTGAACAGCGTCAGGGCGGTCAGCCCGGGACGGCGGTCCCGCAGCCCCTCCTCCACCGCGGCCAGCAGGGCCCGGGCGATCCCGCGGCGGCGCTGGTCGGGAGCGACGGCCAGGCGGCCGATCACCCCGTGCGCACCGGCCGTACTCGCCCGCACGGCCCCGACGATCCTGGCCCCGCACACCGCCTTGAGCACGAGCACGTCCTCGTCCCTCAGGAGCCGGTCGATCCGGTCCAGCCCCTCGGTCAGCGGCAGGATGAACGGGTCCCCGTAGGCCTGCGCCTCGTCGACGAACGCCGCGCGCTGGAGCGTCAGGAGCTCCCCCGCGTCAGCGGGGGTGGCCGGGTGGATGTCGAACACGTCGCCTCCTCGTGGAGCGAGTCTTCCACAGAAGCGCTCCCGCCCGCGGCTCGGACCCGCCTCGCGCACCCCGGGGCCCGGGGCCCGCCGATGCCCACCCGGTCGCGGCCGGGGGTGTGGACAACGGACCGCCCCGCGCGTCCCGGCCGGTGGGACCGGACGGGAACGGCAAGGGGCCGCCCCCGCGTGCGGGAACGGCCCCTCAGGGCTGTCAGGACCTCAGACGAGGATCCTCACGAACCTACCTACGTACTGCGACCTGCTCAGGCCTCGCCGCCGGCGAGCTTCTCACGCAGCGCGGCCAGCGCCTCGTCCGAAGCCAGGGCACCGCTGGTGGACTCGCCACCGGACGTGGTGCCGCCCTGGCCACCACCGGTGTACTCCTCCTCGGCCTCCTCGGCCGGGGCGTTGGCGGCGTCGGCCTCGGCCGCACGCGCCTCCTCGACCTGCTTGCGGTGCGCCTCGAAGCGAGCCTGCGCCTCGGCGTAGCTGCGCTCCCACTCGTCCCGCTGGGCCTCGAAGCCCTCGAGCCACTCGCCGCTCTCGGCGTCGAAGCCCTCGGGGTACTTGTAGTTGCCCTGCTCGTCGTACTCGGCGGCCATGCCGTAGAGGGTCGGGTCGAACTCCTCCTGGCCCGGCTCGACGGCCTCGTTGGCCTGCTTCAGCGAGAGGCTGATGCGGCGGCGGTCGAGGTCGATGTCGATGATCTTGACGAAGATCTCGGTGCCGACCTGGACGACCTGCTCGGGCACCTCGACGTGGCGCTCGGCCAGCTCGGAGATGTGGACCAGGCCCTCGATGCCCTCCTCGACGCGCACGAACGCACCGAACGGAACCAGCTTGGTGACCTTGCCGGGAACGACCTGGCCGATCTGGTGGGTCCGGGCGAACTGCTGCCACGGGTCTTCCTGGGTCGCCTTGAGCGACAGGGAGACGCGCTCGCGCTCCATGTCCACGTCGAGGACCTCGACGGTGACCTCCTGGCCGACCTCGACGACCTCGCTGGGGTGGTCGATGTGCTTCCAGGACAGCTCGGAGACGTGCACCAGGCCGTCGACGCCGCCCAGGTCCACGAAGGCACCGAAGTTGACGATCGAGGAGACGACGCCCTTGCGGATCTGACCCTTCTGGAGGGTGTTGAGGAAGGTCTGACGCACCTCGGACTGCGTCTGCTCCAGCCAGGCGCGACGGGACAGGACCACGTTGTTGCGGTTCTTGTCCAGCTCGATGATCTTGGCCTCGAGCTCGCGGCCGACGTAGGGCTGCAGGTCGCGGACACGGCGCATCTCGACCAGGGAGGCGGGCAGGAAGCCGCGCAGGCCGATGTCGAGGATGAGACCACCCTTGACGACCTCGATGACGGTGCCGGTGACGACGCCGTCCTCCTCCTTGATCTTCTCGATCGTGCCCCAGGCGCGCTCGTACTGGGCGCGCTTCTTGGACAGGATCAGGCGGCCTTCCTTGTCCTCCTTCTGGAGGACCAGGGCCTCGACCTGATCGCCGACGGCGACGACCTCACCGGGGTCGACGTCGTGCTTGATCGACAGCTCACGGGAGGGGATCACACCCTCGGTCTTGTAGCCGATGTCGAGCAAGACCTCGTCTCGATCGACCTTCACGATGGTGCCCTCGACAATGTCACCGTCGTTGAAGTACTTGATGGTCTCGTCGATCGCCGCGAGGAAGGCTTCCTCGGACCCGATGTCGTTGACCGCTACCTGGGGTGTCGAGGTGGCCTCGGTGCTGCTCGTCATTTGTGGGTGGACTCCGGATACGGACAGGTTCAGAAAATGGGCACGCCAGGGGTTCGAGCCCGTCGATCCGTCGTCCAGAAGTGAGAACCCCGGTCACGGAAGGTGAAGCCATCCGTGTCCGCGGGCCGCCGGGTCCAGAGTGTTGACCGAAGCGGTGCGATCACCGAACCCCGAACCGGGGACGACAGACGCCCGCACGAACCCACAACGCTCTGGCCAGAATATGAGACATGGGCGTCCTGGTCAATCGGAACCCAGGGCCGCCAACCCGACGAAGGTCACGTTGGCCGCAATTTACCCGAGCATGGCGGTCAAGATCAACTACACGCCGCCCCATGTCCGAGGGGGTGCGCCAGCGACACGGCACCGTGGCGGAGCGTAGCGCCGGGCACCGGGAAAATTCCCGGAAACGGGCCTCGGGTCCCCGTCGTCACCCGACGGGTTCCCCGGCCCCGTGTCCCTCAGTCCCACGTGGGACGCGACCGCGAACGCTTCACGTCCCCGCGCCGCCGTTTGGCGTCCAGCCTCCGCTGGCGGGAGGCCCGGCTGGGCCGCGTCGCCCGCCGCCCGCGCGCGGGCGGGGCCGTGGCCTCGGCCAACAGGGCGGCCATCCGCTCCCGCGCCTCGGCCCGGTTGCGCGTCTGGGACCGGTGCGTCTGCGCCGACACCGTCAGCACACCGTCGACCAGGCGCCCCTCCAACCGCTCCAGGGCACGCCGGCGGCGCGTCTCCCCGAGTGCCCGGCACGAGGCGACGTCCAGCGACAGCGACACCCGCGTGTCCGACGTGTTGACGTGCTGGCCGCCCGGCCCCGAGGAGCGGGAGAACCGCCACACCAGGGCGTCGGCGGGAACGGTGACCGAACCCACGGTCAACCCGCCCGTCACGGAGGATCCTTCCGTGTCCGCCACCGTTCCCACCTCCCACAACCATCATCGCCGCCGCGGAGCCGCGGCCCTAGTGCGCGGCGTCGTGCCAGTTCTGCCCGCTGCCGACCGACACCGCCAGCGGGACACGCAGATCGTACGCGGTGCCCATCTCGTGCGTCACGAGGTTTTCCACCCGTTCACGCTCGCCCGGCGCGACCTCCACCACGAGTTCGTCGTGCACCTGGAGCAGGACCCTCGACGCGAACCCGCCCTCGGTCAGCGCCGCGTCCACCTGGAGCATCGCCACCTTGATGATGTCGGCCGCCGACCCCTGGATCGGGGCGTTGAGCGCCATCCGCTCCGCCATCTCGCGCCGCTGGCGGTTGTCACTGGTCAGGTCCGGCAGGTACCGGCGCCGCCCCAGGATCGTCTCCGTGTACCCGGCCCGGCGGGCGTCGTCCACCACCGAGCGCAGGTAGTCGCGCACCCCGCCGAACCGCTCGAAGTAGTCCTCCATCAGCTTCTTGGCCTCGTCCGGCGTGATCCCCAGCTGCTGCGACAGCCCGTACGCGCTCAACCCGTAGGCGAGCCCGTAGCTCATCGCCTTGATCTTCGACCGGGCCTCGCCGTCGACCTCCTCGACCGCGATCCCGAACACCTGCGCCGCCATGTGCGCGTGGAAGTCGTATCCGCTGTTGAACGCGTCGATCAGCGCCCGCTCACCCGACAGGTGCGCCATGATCCGCAGCTCGATCTGGCTGTAGTCGGCGGTGAGCAGCTCCTCGAAACCCCCGCCCACCACGAACGCCCGCCGGATCCGCCGCCCCACGTCCGTGCGCACCGGGATGTTCTGCAGGTTCGGGTCGGTCGAGCTCAACCGCCCGGTCGCCGCCACCGTCTGGTTGAACGTCGTGTGGATGCGGCCGTCCTCGGCGACGGTCTTGATCAGCCCCTCCACCGTCGTCCGCAGCTTGGTCTGGTCGCGGTGGTGCAGCAGCACCGCGGGCAGCTCGTTGTCCGTCTGCGTCGCCAGCCACGCCAGCGCGTCCGCGTCCGTCGTGTACCCCGTCTTGATCTTCTTGGTCCGGGGCAGCCCCAACTCCTCGAACAGGACCTGCTGGAGCTGCTTGGGCGAGCCCAGGTTGAACTCGCGGCCCACGATCCCGTGCGCCCGCTCCACCGCACCGCGCGCCGAGGCCGCGAACTCGCCCTGGAGCCCCTCCAGGTACGGCAGGTCGGCGGCGATACCCGCCCGCTCCATCCGGGCGAGCACGTCCACCAACGGCAGCTCGACCTCGTGCAGCAGGTGGCTGCCGCCGCGTTTGTCCAGCTCCGCCGACAGCACACCGGCCAGGTCGCGGGTGGCCGCCGCGCGCACCGCCAGCAGCCGCTGGCGCCCCCCGCCCTCGTCGGTCCCCGTCCCCAGGTCCAGGGTCATCTGGGCGCCGTCGGTGTCCTCCTCCAGCTCCCGGCCCAGGTACCTGTGGCACAGGTCGGCCAGGTCGAACCGGCGCTGTCCCGGCTGCGCCAGGTAGGCGGCCAGCGCCGTGTCGCTGACCACTCCGGCCAGGGACCACCCGTGCGCCCCCAGCGCCAGCAGCGCCCCCTTGGCCTCGTGCACGGCCTTCGGGCGGTCCCGGTCGGCCAGGAACTCCGCCAGGGCCTCGGTGTCGGCCGGGTCCAGGACGGAGGGGTCCGCGTACAGGGCGGCGCCGCCGGGCACGCACAGCGCCAGGGCGTCGACCCGGCCGGTCCCCCGGCCCCAGGCCCCCTCGACCGCCACCCCCGCGGGCGCGTCCGCGGCCAGCGCCCCGGGGGCCGCGTGCCGGGCCAGCCAGGCCGCCACCGTGCCCGTGTCGGCGACCGTCAGGTCGACGGAGAAGCCCTCCGCCGCCGCCCCGGGCCCGGCCTCCGGCTCACCGGAGCGGATCACCGCGTACAGGCGCTCACGCAGGTTGGAGGCGAACTCCAGGTTGTCGAAGAGCGCGTCGATCCCCGCGCGGTCCGCCTCACCGAGGATCAGGTCGGCCACGTCCACGCCCAGGTCGACGTCGGTCACCAACCGGTTCAGCCGCTGGTTGCGCAGCACGTCGTCCAGGTGGTCGCGCAGGTTCTGGCCCGCCTTCCCGGTGACCTCGTCCACACGGGTGACCAGGTCCTCCAGCGACCCGTACTTGGCGATCCACTTGGCGGCCGTCTTGGGTCCCACCCCCGGCACGCCCGGCAGGTTGTCCGCCTTCTCCCCCACCAGGGCGGCCAGGTCCCGGTACCGCTCCGGCGGGACCGCGTACTTCTCCTCGACCGCCTCGGGGGTCATGCGCTTGAGGTCCGACAGGCTCTTGCCCGGATACAGCACCGTGCAGTCCTTCGTCACCAACTGGAAGGCGTCCCGGTCACCGGAGGCGATCAGCACCTCCATCCCGGCCTCGCCGCCCTGGTGGGCGAGGGTGGCGATCACGTCGTCGGCCTCGAACCCGGGGGCCGACAGGTTCGCCACCCCCAACAGCCGCATGAGGTCCTGGGTGAGCGGCACCTGCGACGGGAAGCCCTCGGGCGTCTCGGACCGCCCGTCCTTGTACTCGGCGTACTCCTCGTGCCTGAACGTCGGGCCCGACAGGTCCCACGCCACCGCCACATGCGTGGGCTCCTCGTCCCGCAACAGCTTGACCAGCATCGACGTGAAACCATAGATGGCGTTGGTCGACTGCCCGGTGCTCGTCCCGAACTTGTCCACCGGAAGCGCGAAGAACGCGCGGAAGGCCATCGAGTGGCCGTCCAGGAGCAGCAGGCGGGGCCGGGCACCACCGCCCGCGGAGGGGGAGGCGCTCTCCGCCCCGGCACTGGCTCGGGAATTGTCGTCGGGGGTCTCTCGCTTGGTCACCACAGGGAAATCCTAAGATGCGGACCAGACAATCCGTGGCCATCACCGGGAGAACGGTGACCGCGCCACACACGAGCACCCCACGGGGGCGCACCACCGGACCGGAAGGCACCACCATGTCCACAGGCATCGAGTCCCTGCGCAACCAGTTCGACGAGGGCACCATCACCATGGGCGCCCTCGCCGACCGCATGGGCGTCGAGGTCACCGAAGCCTCCGCCGAACGCGTGGTCGGCCGGATGCCGGTGGAGGGCAACCAGCAGCCCTTCGGCCTCCTGCACGGCGGCGCCTCCTGTGTCCTCGCCGAGTCCCTCGGGTCGATCGGCTCCACCATCCACGCCGCCCGGTTCGAACGCGTCGCGGTCGGCATCGAGATCAACGCCACCCACCACCGCTCGGCCACCACCGGCCACGTCACCGGCGTGGCGGTTCCCGTCCACCTCGGACGCACCCTCGCCACCTGGGAGATCACCATCACCGACGACCAGGACCGGAAGGTGTGCACCTCCCGGCTGACGTGCATGCTGCGGGAGATGCCCGGCAGCTGACCACGCGCCGTGTGACACACCGCCGGGCCCGGCCGACGACGGCGCCGCACGCCTTGACGAGGCACCGCGACTCTCGACGGCCGGGCCTCGTCATGCCCGCGGACCACGACACATCGCCACCCCGCGATCACGAAACAGCGATGTCCGTCCAACCACCACAGCCCTGACGAGCTGCGATGACTACGGACCCATAACAGCCTGACGGCGAGTCGGCACCAACGCCGGAACCGAGCTTTCGCGCCGGGAACATACGTGATTAAGCTCCGCTAACGCTCCTGGTTAAGTAATGCCACACAACGCGGGCATACAGGACGCACAAGCACCTTCGGCACGCCTGCCTCATGCAGCCCGTGCTCCGGTTGAATGGAGTGGACCACGACCATGGCAAGCAAGAAGCTGCTCGGCCTCACAGCCGCGACCGCGGCCCTGGTACTCGGACTTACCGCGTGTGGCAACGGTGGAGGAGACGAAGGCGGAGAGGGCGGAGGCGAGGCGTTCACCTTCGGCATCCTCTACCCGCAGACCGGCAACCTCGCCTTCCTCGGCCCGCCGCAGATCACCGCCGCCGAGTACGCCATCTCCGAGATCAACGACGCCGGCGGCATCCTCGGCACCGAGGTCCCCGCCATCGTCGAGGGCGACGAGGCCGGCGACAACGCCCAGGCCAACCAGGCCGCCAACAACCTGGTCGCCGACGAGGTCAACGCCGTCATCGGCGCCGCCGCCTCCGGCATGACCCAGGCCACCTACGACACCATCACCAGCGCCAACATCGTCCAGTGCTCCGGGTCCAACACCTCCGCGGCCCTGAGCGACATCGACGACAACGGCTACTACTTCCGCACCGCTCCCAGCGACAGCCTCTCCGCCGTGGTGATGGCCCGCAAGATCGTCGAGGCCGGCAACCAGAGCGTCGCCGTCGTGGCCCGAGGCGACGACTACGGCGCCGGCTACGCCCAGAACCTGGAGGCCGAGCTGCAGGCCCTGGGCGCCGAGGTCGCGGTCAGCGAGACCTACGACCCCGAGGCCACCACCTTCGACTCGGTGGTCAGCAGCGTCAACGACGCCGAGGCCGACGCCGTCGCCCTCATCGCCTTCGAGGAGGGCGCCCAGGTCATCGCCCAGCTGCTGGAGAGCGGCGTCGAGGGCGACCAGCTCTTCATCACCGACGGGCTCAACGACCCCGAACTCGGCGCCACCGTCAACGAGAGCGACCCCGACGCCGTCAACGGCATCACCGGCGTCGCCCCCTCCGCCGACAACGCCGAGTTCGCCGACGGGCTGGCCGCCTTCAACCCGGAGCTGGAGGTCTTCCAGTTCGCCCCGCAGGTCTTCGACTGCGTCACCGTCATCGCGCTGGCCGCCGAGGCCGCGGGCAGCACCGACGCGGCCGACTACGTGGCCGAACTGCCCAACGTCAGCCGCCCCGAGGGCACCGAGTGCAGCAGCTTCGGTGAGTGCGCCGAGCTGATCGCGGACGGCGAGGAGATCAACTACCAGGGCGTCAGCGGCAACATCGACTTCGACGACAACGGCGACCCGACCGCCGCCACCTTCGAGATCTTCGCCTTCGGAGACGACGGCCACGAGGTCCTCGCCTACGAGGAGCACTCCCTGAACGACTAGGGAAGGCCACCGGGCGGCCCAGCCGCCCGGACGCACACCGCCGAGCGCCCCGGGACACCCGTCCCGGGGCGCTTCGCGTACGACCGCCGCACGACCGCCCGGGCGGTGCGCCCGCCGCGGCGGCGGCCCCGGAGCGGGCGCAGCCCCGACCCCGGACGCGGCGCCCCCGGACGCAACCGGCAGGGGGCGGGGAACCCGGCGCCCCCGCCCCCTGCACCGCACCTCGCACCCCCGGACACGACTCCGCCCTCCCGCACCCCCGCAGCCCCCGGACACGGCACGGGGTCGGGCACCCGCCCGCGGGACCGGCCCCGCCGCGACCGCCACCGCGCACGACGAGGGGGCGGGGCCCGCAGGCCCCGCCCCCCACAGACGACCGGCTCAGTCCCTGGCCAGCGTCCCCAGGTACAGCTCGATCACGTTCGGGTCGTTCAACAGGTCGCGCCCCGTCCCCGTGTACGCGTTGCGGCCCTGGTCCAGCACATAACCGCGGTCACAGATCTGGAGGCAGCGACGGGCGTTCTGCTCCACCATGACCACCGAGACACCCGTGGAGTTGACCTCCTTGACCCGCTGGAAGACCTCCTCCTGGTAGATCGGCGACAGCCCCGCCGTCGGCTCGTCCAGCAGCAGCACCGACGGGTTCATCATCAGCGCACGGCCCATCGCCACCATCTGGCGCTCACCGCCCGACAGCGAACCCGCCTTCGCCTTGCGGCGCTCCCCCAACAGCGGGAAGAGCTCCGCCACCACGGCGAACCGCTCCGCGAACGACCTCGGCCGCAGGAACGCCCCCATCTGGAGGTTCTCCTCGATCGTCAGCGACGGGAACACGTTCTGCGTCTGCGGCACGTAGCCCACACCGCGCTCGACCAGGCTGTGCGCCGCCAGGCCCTTGATACTCGACCCGCGCAGCGTCAGGCTGCCCTCACGCACGGGAATCAGACCGAAGATCGTCTTGATCAGCGTCGACTTACCCGCGCCGTTGGGGCCGATGATCGCCACGACCTCACCCTCGGTGAGCGTCAGCGTGCAACCGTTGAGGATGTTCACCCCGGGCACGTACCCGGCCACCAACTCCTTGGCCAGCAGCAGGTAGTCCTCCGGACCGCCCACCTCGCCGAGCGCCTCGGCGCCCGAGTGCTCCAGGACCTCCTCACGGTGCCTCTCGAAGGCCACGGCCTCCGTCGGAACCTCCGCCGGTCCCCGATCGTCCTTCTCAGTCATCAGCACTCCCCCGGGCCTCGGCCGAGTCGTCCTCCTGGGCACCCAGGTAGGCGTCGATCACCTGCTGGTTCGAGCGGATGTCCGACGGGCGGCCCTCCGCGATCACCTGCCCCTGCGCCAACACGACGATCCAGTCGCTGATCCCCATGATCACGTCCATGTCGTGCTCCACGAACAGGACCGTCTTGCCCTCGTCCCGGAGCGACGTGATGTGGCCCAGCAGGGACTGCACCAACGCCGGGTTCACACCCGCCATCGGCTCGTCCAGCATGATCATCGACGGATCGGTCATCAGCGCACGGGCCATCTCCAGCAGCTTGCGCTGGCCGCCCGACAGCGCACCCGCCATCTCGTCGCGCTTGTCGATGAGCTTGAACCGCTCCAACAGTTCCAGCGCCCGCTCGGTGTTCCTGCGCTCCTGCCCGCCCCACACGCTCCGCAGGAAGGCACCGGCCATCCGCTCGCCGACCTGGCCCTGCGCGCCCAACAACATGTTGTCGAGCACCGTCATCCGGGTCAGGGCCTTGGTCAGCTGGAACGTCCGCACCATCCCGGCACGCGCCACCTTGTGGCCCGGCCTGCCGTCGATCCTGGCGCCCTCGAACGTCCAGGTGCCCTGGTCCACCCGGTCGAACCCGGTCAGCAGGTTGAACAGCGTGGACTTGCCCGCACCGTTGGGGCCGATCAACGCCGTGATCGTCCCGCGCTGCACCTCCAGGTGCTCCACGTCCACCGCGGTCAGACCGCCGAACGAACGGCGCACCCCGTCCGCCACCAGGATCGGATCCGGCTTGCCCGAACCCGGGACCGGCTCCGCACCGGCCATCCGGTCGACCCCGACACCCGCGGAGGAGTTCGTCTCGTCACTTGACATTGATCAACATCTCCTTGCGGTCGCCGATGAGGCCCTGCGGCCGGAACACGATCAGCACCACCAGCAGCACACCGACGAAGGCCAGCTGGATCGCGCCGAAGTCCGGCGAGTCCAGGAACGGCAGCCAGCCCATCGAACCCATACCCCGGAGCAGACCGTCGGTGAAGTTCATCAGGAACCAGAAGGTCATCGCCCCCAGCACGGGGCCGAACACCCGGCCCGCGCCACCGAGCAGCAGGATCACCCACAGGAAGAACGTCACCTGCGGCTTGAACTGGTCCGGCTGGATCGACGCCTGGTACACCGCCAGCATGCAACCCGCCAGGGCTCCGATCAGACCGCCCAGGACCAGGATCTGCATCTTGTACGCGAACACGTTCTTGCCCAGGCTGCGGACCGCCTCCTCGTCCTCCCTGATGCCCTTGATGACACGCCCCCACGGGCTGTGCATCAACATCCACACCAGACCGCACATCACGGCCACCAGGGCCCAGGTCACCACCAGCAGCCACATGTGGTTGCCGTTGTAGGACAGGGCGCCCACCCCGTAGCGCTCACCCCCGTCGAAGGGGTTCAGCGCGCGGAAACCGTCCGACAGGTTCTGCAGGCCGTACACACCACCGGTCAGCGGCTCGGCGAAACCCGCCCGATAGACCAGACGGATCACCTCCGCCGCCGCGATCGTGGTGATGGCCAGATAGTCCGCCCGCAACCGCAGCGTCGGGATACCGAGCAGCAGCGCCAACACCACCGCGCACAGCAGTCCGACGGCGAACCCGACCAGCAGCGGCAGGTCGAACACCGCCACGCTGATGCCCACACCGTAGGCACCCACCAGCATGAACCCGACCTGGCCGAAGTTCAGCAGGCCCGTGTAACCGAAATGCAGGTTCAAACCGATCGCGGCCAACGCGTAGATCGCCGCGATCGGACCGAACGCCGACCGGATCGACTCCGCGAGGATCGAAACAATATCCATCGTCTGCCTCCTCTAGCCGACCCGCTCGCGCCGACCGAGCAGGCCCTGCGGCCTGATCAGCAGCATCAGGATCATCAGCGCCAACGCCCACGCCTGCATCATCTGTGTCGGGAACCAGAGGGTCGACAGCATCGCCACCAACCCCACGGCCAGGCCGCCGACCATCGCACCGTAGGCCGTACCGAGACCGCCCAGGATCACCGCGGCGAACATCAGCAGCAGCAGACGGAAGCCCATCTCGTACTCCACGATCTGGTTCAGTCCGTAGAGCACACCGCCCAGAGCCGCCAGTCCGCCGCCCAGACCCCAGACGTAGAGCGTCACGCGGTCCACGTCGATCCCCGACGACTCCGCCAGGTCCCGGTTGTCCGACACCGCGCGCATCGCCTTGCCGATCCGGGTGAACTGCAACAGGCAGGCCACCCCCACCAGCACGACCACGGCCACACCCATGACCACCAGGTCACGCGGCGGCAGCGAGACCAGCCCCAGGTCCACCGGCTCCTGGATCTGGTACCCGGCGTAACGCTCACGGCCCGCCCCGAAGAGCACCAGGACCACGTGCCGCACCACCAGGGCCAGACCGATGGAGACGATGAACATCTGGATCAGCGCCACGTTGCGGTGCCGCAGCGGACGCCAGATGTAGCGCTCCATACCGGCCCCCAGGACACCGCCCATCAGCACGGCGATCACCGCCGCGCCCCAGAGGGGAACCTGCCAGCCCACCGAGTCGCCCATCACACCGAGCACCGTCGCCAGCACGATGCCGAGGAGGATGGCCAGCCACTGGGCGACGACCAGCGTCGTACGGGGAAGCCTGTCCTCGAAGAACCCGCCCAGGACCACGGCCGCGGCCAGCCCCAGGAAGATCGCCAGGAGGGAGTTGCCCATCCCCGCCGCTCCGGTGCTGAACAGCAGCGCGATCATCGCGCCGAAGGTGACCATGTCGCCGTGCGCGAAGTTGATCATCTTCGTGGTGCCGAAGATCAGCGACAGACCGATCGCGGACACCGCGATCACCAGGCCGTACAGGAGACCCGATGCGGTGAGCTGCGCGAACCGGTCCCCGAAGGAGCCGCCGCTGTCGACATTCGTGGCGATGGACTCGTCGTCGGCGGCGTCGTCCCCGCCGGAGCCCTCCGACCCCTCGTCCGAGGGCGAGGGGGAGTCCGTGTCCTCGGCCGCGGCGCCGGCCGCGTCCAGCGCGATGATCAGCGGACGCCGGTCACCCGCCTCGACCTCGACCCGCGCCTCACCGTCGACCACGAGCGACGTCTCTCGTACGGCGAACTCGCTGGGGATGGACTCCTGGTCCACGACCACGCGGTACTCGCCCGGTCCGGGCAGCTCCGCTTCCCAATTTCCATCAGGGCCGGTCTCGGCCGCCGCGATCTCGTCCTCGTTCTCGAAGACCGTGAGCAGGATGCCCTCGACACCCTGGTCCCGGTCCTGCGGATTGAGGATCCGACCGTGCAGCGACTCACCGCCCTGTTCGTCTGCCGTCGCCGCTGGCCCGGGGATCACCAGGATGGCGGTGATCAGGGCGAGCAGCACGGTCACGAGACGTGTGCGCACGCGCGCTCCTTGCGCATCTGAGGTTGGCGGCGCCGAATGCGCGCATTCGACACCGTTGTCCTTTGCTGTTCGGTGCGGTGAGTTTAGCCCGGTTTAGCCAGGTCATTCAGCCCTGCTTAAGCCACGTGATGCAACCGTCATCCCATTGTGTGAAACCGAGACCGAACCGGTACGTTCCCCCGGTTGACCCTGAACGAGTGTCTGGTTTTCGTCGCGAACACCAGCTGATCTGCATGTTTCCTCCGCCGGAGGTGTGCAGAAAAACAGACGGGGGCCGCACCCGGATAGGGTGCGGCCCCCGTGCGGTGGTTGGGGTTCCGGCGGTCAGCCCTGCTGGCCGCCGAGCGTCTCGACGACCGTCTCGGCGACCTTGCGCATCGTCAGGCGGCGGTCCATGGAGTTCTTCTGGATCCATCGGAACGCCTCGGGCTCACTCATGCCGTGGCGGCTCTGGAGCAGGCCCTTGGCCTGCTCGACGAGCTTGCGCGTCTCGAGACGGTCCTGGAGGCTGCTGACCTCCGACTCCAGCGCGGCCAGTTCGGCGTAGCGGGAGGTGGCCATCTCGATCGCCGGAACCAGGTCCGACTTGTTGAAGGGCTTGACCAGGTAGGCCATGGCCCCGGCCTCACGCGCCCGTTCCACCAGCTCGCGCTGGGAGAAGGCGGTGAGGATCACGACGGGGGCGATGCGTTCCCCGGCGATGCGCTCGGCGGCGGAGAGGCCGTCGAGCACCGGCATCTTGATGTCGGTGATCACCAGATCGGGCTTCAGCTCCTGGGCAAGCCGGATAGCGGTCTCGCCGTCACCGGCCTCGCCGACGACGGTGTACCCGTCCTCTTCCAGCATCTCCTTGAGGTCCAGGCGGATCAGGGCCTCGTCTTCCGCGATCACCACGCGGCTCTGCGTCCTCGTCACGTACACGAGGTTACCGAGATCCGCTAGGATGCTGGACGTCGGGACCGGCAATGCGCGCCAATCGTGACGTCGGCGTTGACGGATCCCCTCCGGTTCAACGAAACCGGACAAACCAGCCGGAATGGCGGAATGGCATACGCAGAGGTCTCAAACACCTCCGCTCGAGAGAGCTTGTGGGTTCGAGTCCCACTTCCGGCACCCTTCCGAAGAGCCGCCCCCGGGCGGCTCTTCCCGTGTAGGCACCACATCACCCAGAGTCGCCGTTTGTCGCATGTGTGAGCAATCCTTCACCCCATGTACGCACGCGAAATCGTTGACGAAACCTTCCGGCTCAAGTCCCTGGGGCTGACCGACAAGGCCATCGCGGCCCGGTGCGGTGTCTCCATCCAGGCGGTCCGGCACTGGCGACACGGGAACCGCCGCACCCCGGAGAAGGAAGCCGCTCGCGCCGGGCGCGCGAACTACTGCCCCCGGTGCGGCGGCGCCTCCGTCAACGGGGAGGCCTACTCCTACCTCCTCGGCGCCTATCTGGGTGATGGACACATCACCGAGAGCAGGCGCGGCGTCCACGTTCTGTGGATCTTCTACGACAACCGCTACCCCCAGCTCATCGCCTACTGCAAGGCCGCGATGTCAGCCGTCTTCCCTCTTGGGGTGTTCATGGCCAAGCGCAACGGCTGCACAGCGATCAAGGCCGCATCCAAGCACTGGCCCTGCCTGTTCCCCCAACACGGGCCGGGGAAGAAGCACGAGCGGACCATCGCCCTGGAACCCTGGCAACAAGCCATCGTGGACGAGCACCCCGAAGCGCTCATACGCGGGTTCATCCACTCCGACGGATGCCGAGTCGCGAACCGAATACGCAAGAGGCTCCCCGGAGGCGGGGTGAGGTGGTACGAGTACCCCCGCTACCACTTCACCAACGTGTCGGCGGACATCACCCGGATCTTCACCGCGGCCCTCGACCGACTGGGGATCGCCTGGACGATCCACACCGGCAAGAATCCGCCTCATCGGGACGCCCTCGTCGTCTCCGTCTCGACCAGGGCCGCCGTGGCGCGGATGGACTCCTTCGTGGGGCCCAAGTACTGACCCTGTGCGGGGTCCGAAGGTTCGGGCCAGAACCTTGGTATCTACCCGGCCAGTTCGAGCCCACTTGGGCCTTTTGTCACTTTATGCCGGTGCAAGCGGGCTGAACCGGTCACATCACGGCCACAACCTGGGTACAACCCGTGGGTTCGGGCGCCGTTCGGGCCCCGCGTCACCGATCCTGGTTGTGCAGAGAGGTTTCCAGGAGAGGAGCAGCGGGTGCTGACCGCGGTCGCCGGGGTGATCGGCGCACTCGTCATCGGTGCCTGGGTCGTGGTGGCCTGGGGATCCCGCCGCCGCCTGCCGTGGCTGCTGGCGCCCTTGGCGCTCCTCATCGTCCTGCTCGTCGCCGTCGGCCGGCCCGGGTGGTCGTTCCTGCCCGTCGTGGCCCTGGTGGCCGGTTCCTTCGCCGAGCTGGTGGTCGGATCGCGGGAGTCCCCGGCCGTACGGACCAAGAACCCCGACGCCCCCCTCAGCACCGAGCGGTGGGCCGCCGCGGTCGCCGCCCCGTTCCGGGTGGCGCTCGCCGAGCCCTGGGACGTGGTGGCCCGGCCGTCGCTGCGCCGCCGCTACCGGCGGGTCCTGGAGCGGCAGTGGGGTGTGACCGACCGGGAGTCCCTGCTGGCCGCGGTCGAGGGCCTCCATGAGGAGCTGCACTCGGGGCCGTCCCTCGACCTGGTGGTCGACCTGCGCGCGGGTGTGGCCAAATCGCGGCTGCCCGAGGAGCGGGGTGGGCACTCCACCGGTGCCAACGTGCGGCTGACCCCGGAGCAGATCGACCGGCTGCGCACGGTGGCCGACGCTCCGGAGGCCGACGAGACGGTGATCATCGGTGCCTTCCAGTGGTGGAAGTCGGTGCACGTGATCCGTCTGGTGTGCGGCGGGGCGACGTTGGACTGGTTGAGTCCGGTGGAGACGCAGACGCTGTTGCGCCGGGTGGCCTCCGACCTCCAGCGCCGTTACTCGTCGTGGCACCAGTTGTCGGTGGCCTTCCACGCCGGGTACCTGCTGTGGCCGGAGCGCGGCGTGGAGGGTGAGCACGGGGGCGCCGACCGGGTGTGGACGGCGTTGGGGCTGTTGACCGAGGATCCGGCCAGTCCGTGGAACCTGTTGCCGTGGGACATGCCGTTGGAGCGGGTGATCTCCGAGGGCGGGGTGTCCAGCGGCCAGGAGCAGTCGTAGGGCGCTCCCGCCTCGGGTGCGGTCGACGTGCGCCCGCTCCCCCGGCCGTGTCTTCGGGCGGACCCGGTCCGGACACGCGTCGGCCGCACCGGCCCTGGCCCGGATGGTCGGCGCGGCTCATTCGCCTTCCTCCGGGCCGGACCTGATGCGGCCCGTCTGCGGGCGCCTTGTGGGCGCTCCGGTGTGGCTGGGTGCGGCTACGTGTTCAGGGTGACGGCGTCGCCGAGTTTGTGGACGCGCAGGGAGTTGGTGGACCCCACGGTCCCGGGCGGGCTGCCCGCGACGATGACGACCTTGTCACCCTTGGTGTACTCGCCGAGCTGGAGGAGTTCGGCCTCCACCTGGCGGACCATGTCGTCGGTGTTGTCGACCCAGGGCACGAGGTTGGTCTCGGTGCCCCAGACGAGGGACAGCAGGCCTCGTGTGCTGGCCTCGGTGCTGAAGGCCATGAGGGGGATGGGCGACCGGTAGCGGGCCAGGCGGCGCGCGGTCTCGCCGGACATGGTGAAGGCGACCAGCGCCTTGGCGCCGACGGTGGCCCCGATCTCGGCGGCGGCGCGGGCGATGGCTCCTCCGGTGGTCTCGGGCACCCGGGTGAGGATGTGCGAGGCGCGGAGGGATTCCTGTTCGGCGGCGCTGACGATGCGCGCCATGGTCTCGACGGTCTCGACCGGGTACTTTCCGACGCTGGTCTCGCCGGAGAGCATGACGGCGTCGGCGCCGTCGAGGACGGCGTTGGCGACGTCGGAGGCCTCGGCGCGGGTGGGCCGGGGGGCTCCGATCATGGATTCGAGCATCTGGGTGGCGACGATGACCGGTTTGGCCTTGTCGCGGCAGCGTTCGATGGCGCGTTTTTGCACCATGGGAACGTTCTCCAGGGGCAGTTCGACGCCGAGGTCGCCGCGGGCGACCATGACGCCGTCGAAGACCTCGATGATGTCGTGGAGGCGCTCGACCGCCTGGGGCTTCTCGATCTTGGCGATGAGGGGGACGGTGACGCCCTCGTCGTCCATGATCCGGTGGCACTCCTCGGCGTCCGCGGGGCTGCGGACGAAGGAGAGCGCGACCATGTCGACGCCGTTGCGCAGGGCCCAGCGCAGGTCGGCCTCGTCCTTGTCGGTGAGGGCGGGGACGCTGACGGCGACTCCGGGGAGGTTCAGTCCCTTGTGGTTGGAGACGGCGCCGCCGTAGATGACGCGGGTGTGGACGTCGGTGCTGGTGGTCTTGGTGCACTCCAGCACGACGCGGCCGTCGTCGATGAGGACGCGGTCGCCGGGGCGGACGTCGCCGGGGAGTCCCTTGTAGGTGGTGGAGACCCGGGTGGCGTCGCCGGGGATGTCGTCGGTGGTGATGGTGAACTCGTCGCCGGGGGCGAGTTCGTGGGGTCCGTCGGCGAAGGTGCCGAGGCGGATCTTGGGCCCCTGGAGGTCGGCGAGGACGCCGACCGATCGTTGTGCGGCCTCAGCGGCCGCTCGCACGTTGGCGAGGTTGGCGCTGTGGTCGTCGTGGGTTCCGTGGCTGAGGTTGAGTCGCGCTACGTCCAGTCCGGCGTCGACGAGCTTGCGGAGTGTCTCCGGGCTCGAGGTGGCGGGACCGAGGGTCGCGACGATCTTTGCTCGACGTGTCACAGCTCCAACTCTAGAGCGTCTGGGGGATGGAGTGGTCTAAACCAGGTTGCGAATGGACGTATGTCTGGCTGCGGCGGGGCGAACGGGGGCGGGGGTGGCGGCCCCCGGATCTGCCTGGTGGGGCGGGTTCGGCTACGGTTCGGGCGGTGTCTGTCGGGTTCGTGCGGGAGGCGGGTGCGTGGTGTTCGCGTACGAAGAGGTCGTGGCGGCTTTGGATGCGCAGACGGCGGTGTTGGCGGGGGTTCTGGAGGGGTTGTCGGAGGAGGAGGCGGGGTTGCCCACGCGGTGCGACCCGTGGGACGTGGCGGCGTTGGCCGCGCACACGGTGGGGGCCGTGCTGCGGGTGGGCGACATGGTGGAGGAGCCGGTTCCGGATGGGGGCGGGGTGGCTCTGGTGTCGGCGACGGGGTACTACGCGCCGGATGTTCGTTTCTCCCCGGAGGTGAACGCGGACCGGGTGCGTTCCGCGGTGGAGGCCGCGGCTCGGCGGACCGACGCCGGGGAGCCGGGCCGGGTGCTGCGTGCGGGCTGGGCGGCGCTGAGTGCGCGGCTGGCAGCCGAGGAGGGTGGACGTCGGGTGCTCACACGGCATGGTGATCCCATGTACCTGAGGGACTTCCTGGTGACGCGTGTGGTGGAGGTGGTCCTGCACGGCTGGGATCTGGCGGACGCGTTGGGGCGGGAGCCGTGGACGACGCGGTCCGGGCTGGACCTGGTGACGCGGCTGGTGTTCGGCGCGGCGGATCGGGAGGCGTTGGAACGGGTGTTGCCGGGGGTGTGGTCCGGCGCCGCCGCGGCGGAGCGGGCCCTGCGTGCGGTGACGGGCCGCTCCGACGGCGGCGCGGCGGGGCGGGACGCGTTGACCGCGGCCGGGGTGCGGTTCCTGGCGCTGGGCTAGGAAGGTCCGGAGTCGGGCGGAGGACCGGGGCGGGCAACCCCTACCGGTCGCGCCTGGGCTGGGGCAGGGAGGGGCCGACGCGGCCGTAGGCGCGCAGGACGCACAGGCGTTGGATGGTGCGCATGCCCTCGCGGTCGAGGGTGGCGGCTGGGTCCCACCGGCCCGGGGCGGCGTCCCATCCACCGTCGGTGCGCTGTTGCTGTTCGAAGACGTCGAGGTTGCGGCTGATCTCGGCGTCGGTGAAGAGCGGCCGGGCGATGTGGTGGGGGTGGGTGGCCAGGTCGAGCGGGGTGTGGGCGCGGCCTCCGACGCGGGGGTGGACGTCGATGACGGCGCGGATCATGGTGGACAGCCGGTTGACCGCCTGCAGGGCGCGGGTGCGGTTGGGGGCGTGCTGCAGGAAGGTGCACACGCCGATGGCCTCCTGGGGGTTGGTCCAGGCGAGGGTGTCGATGCGCTTCCAGCAGTAGGCGGTGGCGGTGTCGCGCCAGTGGTGGGTGATGTGGTGCTTGTGGAGGTATCCGCAGATGAGCGCGGTGACGTCGAGTCGCCCGGAGAAGTCCTCGGTCGCCAGGTGCCAGGGGGCGGCCTCGGTGTGGTGGATGGTGGGCAGGACGAGGGGGACGCTGCCGTCGGGGTCGCAGACGTTGGCGAGGAACTGGCAGGCGCCGGTGCCGATGCTGTGCGGGATGGGGCCGAGTTCGTCGAGGTAGCGCAGGGCGATCCCGATGGCGGCGGGCTGGCTGGCGTGGCCGCGCATGTCGGGGTCGAGTCCGTTGCCGTAGCCGCCGTCGAGGTTGCGGTAGGCGGCGAGGGTGGAGCGGATCGGGGCGGCCGGGCCGCTCTGGAAGTGGTAGGCGAAACGGTGGCGGTCGATCAGGCGCGCGGTGCGCATGGTGAAGTGCTCCGCGGCGTGGTATGCGTCCCAGGTCACAACGCTCATTCTTCGACGGTACGACCAGCGGATCGTCGCGGAGAATAGTCGGCCGTGCAATATATGCGATCTTTACGCCGATTACGGAATGTTGTCGTTGCATCGCCCCAGGTAGGGGGATACGGCCAGTCCGCTCCAGGGGATGGGGACGGCCGCGGCGACGGCGCGTGGGGCGTGCGGAGGTGTTCCCGAGGTGGACGGGGCCCGTGGGGCGGCGGTCGGCGAAGCACGTGCCGGGAAGCCCGGTGTGTGCGCGTGCCCGGTTTCCGGCGCGGGTGGGAGGGCCGTTCCGGCCGGTGCCGGCGGTGCCGAGGAGGGACGCCGGGCGGGTGACCGTCGCGGCGGGGCCGATGAGGCGTCAGAGCGTGTTCCCAGGCCGGGGACCGCCGGTGCCGGGCGCGGGGTGTCCCCGCGCCCGGCACCGGCGGTCGGCTCAGACCAGGGGCCGTTCGGTCGGCGGGATGGCGACCGGCAGGGTGGTGGTCTCGCCGAGGTAGCGGTCGACTCCGGCGGCGGCGGAGCGGCCCTCGGCGATGGCCCAGACGATGAGGGACTGGCCCCGGCCCATGTCTCCGGCGCAGAAGACGCCGTCGACGGTGGTGCGGTAGTCGGCGTCGCGGACGACGTTGCCGCGTCCGTCGAGTTCGACTCCGAGCTGTTCGAGCAGGCCCTCCTTCTGGGGACCGACGAAGCCCATGGCGAGGGTGACGAGGTCGGCGGGGATCTCGCGTTCGGTGCCCTCGACGGGTTCGAAGCCCTTGTCGGTGCGCCTGACCTCGACGAGCTTGAGGGCGCGGACGTTGCCGTTCTCGTCGCCGAGGAACTCGACGGTGTTGACGGCGTAGATCCGCTTGCCGCCCTCCTCGTGCGCGCTGGTGACCTTGTACAGCATGGGCATGGTGGGCCACGGCTGGTGGTCGGGCCGCTTGGCGGGCGGCTTGGGCATGATCTCCAGCTGGGTGACGGAGGCGGCGCCCTGGCGGTGGGCGGTGCCGACGCAGTCGGCGCCGGTGTCGCCGCCGCCGATGACGACGACGTGCTTGCCCTCGGCGGTGATGGGCGGGGTGTCGTAGTCGCCCTCCTGCACCTTGTTGGCCAGGGGCAGGTACTCCATGGCCTGGTGGATGCCCCGGAGTTCGCGGCCGGCGGCGGGCAGGTCCCGCCAGGCGGTGGCACCGCCGGTCAGGACGACGGCGTCGTGGTCGGCGCGGAGCCGGTCGACGGTGATGTCGACGCCGACGTCGACACCGGTGCGGAAGGTGGTGCCCTCGGCGGTCATCTGGGCGAGGCGGCGGTCGATGTGCCGCTTCTCCATCTTGAACTCGGGGATGCCGTAGCGGAGGAGGCCGCCGACGCGGTCGGCCCGCTCGTAGACGGTGACGTCGTGTCCGGCGCGGGTGAGCTGCTGGGCTGCGGCGAGTCCGGCGGGGCCGGAGCCGACGACGGCGACCTTCCTGCCGGTGCGGGTGGCGGGGGGCAGGGGCTTGACCCAGCCCTCCTCCCACGCGCGGTCGATGATGGAGACCTCGACGTTCTTGATGGTGACGGCGGGCTGGTTGATACCGAGCACGCAGGCGGACTCACAGGGGGCGGGGCAGAGCCGCCCGGTGAACTCCGGGAAGTTGTTGGTGGCGTGCAGGCGTTCGATCGCCTCGGCCCAGTCGTGGGTGTAGACGAGGTTGTTCCACTCGGGGATGAGGTTGCCGAGCGGGCAGCCGTTGTGGCAGAAGGGGATGCCGCAGTCCATGCAGCGCGAGGCCTGCTTGGTGACGGTGCCCCGGTCGAAGTCCTCGTGGACCTCGCGCCAGTCCTGGATGCGCACGTCCACCGGGCGGTGGCCGGGCAGTTCGCGTTCGGTGATCTTCAGGAAACCCTTGGGGTCAGCCATGGTGTGTGTTCCTCCTTTCGTGTTCGCTGACGCTCAGGACTGCGCGGAGGCCATCACGGCCTCGTTGACGTCGCGGCCGTCGCGTTCGGCCTCGGCCTGGGCGAGCAGGACCCGCTTGTAGTCGCGCGGCATCACCTTGGCGATGCGGTCGAGTGCGGCGGGGCCGTCGGCGAGGAGCCGCTCGGCGACGGCGGAGCCGGTCTCGTCGCGGTGGCGGGTGAGGACGTCGGTGAGGAAGACGCGGTCCTCGTCGGTGAGTTCCTCGATCTCGACCATCTCGGGGTTGACCCGGCGGGGGTCGAGGTCGAGGACGTAGGCGACGCCTCCGGACATGCCCGCGGCGAAGTTGCGCCCGGTGCGGCCGAGGACGACGGCGCGGCCGCCGGTCATGTACTCGCAGCCGTGGTCGCCGATGCCCTCGACGACGGCGGTGGCGCCGGAGTTGCGGACGCAGAAGCGTTCGCCGGCGATGCCGCGCAGGAGGATCTCGCCGGAGGTGGCGCCGTAGCCGATGACGTTGCCGGCGATGATGTGGTCCTCGGCGACGAGCTGGGAGGTCCGGTCCGGGCGGACGATGACGCGGCCGCCGGAGAGGCCCTTGCCGACGTAGTCGTTGGCGTCGCCCTCCAGGCGGAGGGTGACGCCCCTGGGCACGAAGGCGCCGAAGGACTGGCCGGCGGAGCCGGTGAAGGTGACGTCGATGGTGTTCTCGGGGAGGCCGTCGGCGCCGTGGCGCTTGGTGACCTCGTGGCCGAGCATCGTGCCGACGGTGCGGTTGACGTTGCGCACCGGCAGTTCGAGCCGGACGGGCTGGCCGAAGTCCAGGGCACCCTCGGCGAGCTGGATGAGGGTGTTGTCCAGAGCCTTCTCCAGGCCGTGGTCCTGGCCGCGGGTGTGCAGCCGGTGGTCGCCCGCCCAGGGTTCGACCTCGTGCAGGATCGGCTTCAGGTCCAGGCCCTGGGCCTTCCAGTGGTCGACGGCGTCGGTGGTGTCGAGCAGGTCGACGGCGCCGACGGCCTCGTCGAGGCTGCGGAAGCCGAGCTGGGCGAGGTACTCGCGGACCTCCTGGGCGATGAACTCGAAGAAGTTGACGACGTACTCGGCCTTGCCGGAGAAGCGTTCGCGCAGGGTCGGGTTCTGGGTGGCGACGCCGACGGGGCAGGTGTCGAGGTGGCACACGCGCATCATGACGCAGCCGGAGACGACGAGGGGCGCGGTGGCGAAACCGTACTCCTCGGCACCGAGCAGGGCGGCGATGACGACGTCGCGGCCGGTCTTCATCTGGCCGTCGGTCTGGACGACGATGCGGTCGCGCAGCCCGTTGAGCAGCAGGGTCTGCTGGGTCTCGGCGAGGCCGAGCTCCCAGGGGGTGCCCGCGTGCTTGAGCGAGTTCAGCGGTGAGGCGCCGGTGCCGCCGTCGTGGCCGGAGACGAGCACGACGTCGGCGTGCGCCTTGGACACGCCGGCGGCGACGGTGCCGACTCCGGCCTCGGAGACCAGCTTGACGTGGACCCGCGCGGACGGGTTCGCGTTCTTGAGGTCGTGGATGAGCTGGGCGAGGTCCTCGATGGAGTAGATGTCGTGGTGCGGCGGCGGGGAGATGAGCCCGACGCCGGGGGTGGAGTGGCGGGTCTGCGCCACCCACGGGTAGACCTTGTGGCCGGGCAGCTGGCCGCCCTCGCCGGGCTTGGCGCCCTGGGCCATCTTGATCTGGATGTCGTCGGCGTTGGTGAGGTAGTGCGAGGTGACGCCGAACCGGCCGGAGGCCACCTGCTTGATGGCGCTGCGGCGCAGGTCGCCGTTGGCGTCGGGGGTGAAGCGGGCCGGGTCCTCGCCGCCCTCGCCGGTGTTGGACTTGCCGCCGAGGCGGTTCATCGCGATGGCGAGGGTCTCGTGCGCCTCGGCCGAGATGGAGCCGTAGGACATGGCGCCGGTGGAGAAGCGCTTGACGATGGCGGAGACGGGCTCGACCTCGTCGATCGGGACCGGCTCGCGCACGCCCTCCTTGAAGCGGAAGAGTCCGCGCAGGGTCATGAGCTTCTCGGCCTGGTCGTCGACCTTGGAGGTGTACTCCTTGAAGATCTCGTACTTGCGGGTACGGGTGGAGTGCTGGAGCTTGAAGACCGTCTCGGGGTTGAACAGGTGCGGCTCGCCCTCGCGGCGCCACTGGTACTCGCCGCCGACCTCCAGGCGCCGGTGGGCGTTGGGGTTGGCGGTGTGGGCGCGGCGGTGGCGGATGGCGACCTCCTCGGCGAGGACGTCGAAGCCGACGCCGCCGAGGCGGGAGGTGGTGCCGGTGAAGCAGCGGTCGATGACCTCCCGGCCGAGGCCGAGGGCCTCGAAGATCTGCGCGCCGGTGTAGGAGCTGACCGTGGACACGCCGATCTTGGACATGATCTTCAGGACGCTCTTGCCGAACGCCTTGACGGTGTTGGCGACGGCCTGGTCGGCGTCGATGCCGCCGATGACACCGCGCTCGACCAGGTCCCGGACGGTGGCCAGGGCCAGGTACGGGTTGACGGCGGAGGCGCCGTAGCCGAGCAGGAGCGCGACGTGGTGGCACTCGCGCACGTCGGCGGCCTCGACGACCAGTCCGACCTCGGTGCGGGTCTTCTCCCGCACGAGGTGGTGGTGGACGGAGCCGGTGAGCAGCAGCGACGGGACGGGCGCGCGGGTGGCGTCGGCGCCGCGGTCGCTGAGCACGAGGATGCGGGCGCCGTCGGCGATGGCCCGGGACACCTCGGCGTTGATCTGGTCCAGGCGCGCGGAGAGCGCCTCGCCGCCGCCGTCGACGGGGTAGGTGCCGTCGACGGTGAAGGTGCGCAGGGCCGGGTTGGCGGTTCCGGCCTTGACGATGGCGGCGAGCTGGGCCTGGTCGACCACGGGTGTGGGCAGGACGAGGCGCCGGGTGTCGCCCACCTCGGCCTTGAGGAGGTTGCCCTCGGCGCCGAGCAGGGTGTTGAGGCTGGTGACCATCTCCTCGCGGATGGCGTCCAGCGGCGGGTTGGTGACCTGCGCGAAGTTCTGCGAGAAGTAGTCGAAGAGCTGGCGGGACCGGTCGGAGAGGGCGGCGACGGGTGTGTCGGTGCCCATGGATCCGATGGGTTCGGCGCCGGTGCGGGCCATCGGGGTGAGGATGACGCGCACCTCCTCCTCGGTGTAGCCGAACACCTGTTGGGCGAGGTTGAGTTCGGCGACCGGGGCGGGCTCGGCCTCGGGCAGGTCGCCCAGGCGGACGAGGCCGGCGTCGATCCACTCCTGGTAGGGGTGTTCGGCGGCGAGCTCGGCCTTGATCTCCTCGTCCTCGATGATGCGGCCCTGGTCGGTGTCCACGACGAAGATGCGGCCGGGCTGGAGTCGTCCCTTGCGGACGATGTCGGCCGGGTCGATGTCGAGGACGCCGGCCTCGCTGGCCAGGACGACGAGGCCGTCGTCGGTGACCCAGTAGCGGCCGGGGCGCAGGCCGTTGCGGTCCAGGACGGCGCCGACGACGGTGCCGTCGGTGAAGGTGACCGAGGCGGGTCCGTCCCAGGGCTCCATGAGGGTGGAGTGGAACTCGTAGAAGGCCCGGACGGCCGGGTCCATCTCGGTGTGGTTCTCCCAGGGCTCCGGGATCATCATGAGCACCGCGTGCGGCAGCGAACGTCCGCCCAGGTGGAGCAGTTCGAGGGCGTCGTCGAGCGAGGCGGTGTCGGAGTCGTCGGGGTCGACGATGGGGAAGATCCGGTCGAGGTCGCCGGGGATGAGGTCGGTGGCGAGCTTGGCCTCGCGCGCCCGCATCATGTTCCGGTTGCCCTTGACGGTGTTGATCTCGCCGTTGTGCGCGACGTAGCGGAACGGGTGGGCGAGCGGCCAGGACGGGAACGTGTTGGTGGAGAACCGGGAGTGGACCAGGGCCAGGCCGGAGGTGTAGCGCCGGTCGGACAGGTCGGGGAAGAACGGCTCCAGCTGCGGGGTGGTGAGCATGCCCTTGTAGGCGATGGTGCGCGGGGACAGGCTCGGGAAGTAGACGTCGGTCTCGTGTTCGGCGCGCTTGCGGACGCAGTAGGCGTAGCGCTCCAGGGCGATGCCGGTGAGGCCCTCGGTGGGGGTGCCCCGGCGGCCGGTGATGAACAGCTGACCGAAGGAGGGCATGGCCTCGCGGGCGGCGGGGCCGCTGTACTGCGGTTCGAAGGGCAGTTCGCGCCAGCCGAGGACGGTCAGGCCCTCGTCGGCGACGATGGCGTCGATGCGTGCGACGGCGTCCGCGCGGGCGGCGGCGCCGGCGGGCAGGAAGGCGATGCCGGTGGCGTAGGCGCCCGCGTCGGGCAGGTCGAAGTCGCAGACCTCGGTGTAGAGCTCGTGCGGAATCTGGGTGAGGATGCCCGCGCCGTCACCGTCGTCGGGGTCGGCCCCCGAGGCGCCTCGGTGGTCGAGGTTGCGGAGGACGGTGAGCGCCTTCTGGACGGTCTCGTGGCTGCGGCGGCCGGTGAGGTCGGCGACGAAGCCCACACCGCAGGCGTCGTGCTCGAAGGCGGGGTCGTACAGGCCCTGGGACGTGGCTTCCGCGTTCGTTCGGACGGACGAACGCCGCACCTGAGCAGCAGGCATCTACCCTCCTGTCGTCTTTCGTCGGCTTCGTGAAAAGCGCATCCGGGACGACGTTGGCCCTGCTGCGTCAAGATTCGGTTGTGTGGCCGGGTTGCGGCCGGTTCCCGTGTGCGGGGCGTCCCTGTCCGCTACCGTCGGGGCGGTCACGTCCTCGTGGCCGCGGTTGCGGAGGGTCACCCGTGTTCGGGCAGGTTCCTCTTATACATGCCGGTCCAGCCGCGATGCGAATCGCAGGTCTAGACCATGTGGAGCCGCGGTGCGCCCTCGCTCCGGGGCCGCGCCTCCCGCGGGAGGCGGCACGGGTCCCTCTCGGAGGAGGTCCTCCGATGAGGGCTGGCCTAGCCGTTCTTCCACCTGGGAACCTGGCTAAACCTCCCAAAGTGGATTAAACCTCGACTGGTGGCCGGGTCCCTCCACATCAGAACGTGAACATGGCGCTCCGCACACCCACATTACCCCGGTGTTAACGTCGGCTCCAAGGGGTGCTCCGCCCGCTCGTGAGTGATATCTCCCTCATCCACCCTGAACCGCCCTGACCAGCGATTCCATCCCCACCGCCCGTACGTGGGACGATCGGGGCATGGCAGGACACCCGACTTCCCCCGGCCCGGACCGCCCCGGAGCCGCCCACGCGCACCCGACCGCCCTCACCCCACGGGCACCGGTTTCGGTCACCTCCGAGCCGCCGCAGCCGTTGCCGCAGGTGGCCCTGCGACTGCTGCTCGACCAGGGGGTGGACGCACCCCGGGTACGCCGGGTCCTGGCTCTGCTCTCGGACGGGCGGTGGTGGAGCGCCAACGACCTCGTGCGCTCCAGCAGCGTCGCCCACGCGATCGTGGCGGCCGTGCTGAGGGAGCTGGACGAGGCCGGCGAACTGGACACCGAGAGCGGTGACGGGCAGCGCAGGGTGCGCCTGGTCGCCCCCTCCGAGTACCGGGGCACCGCCGCCGACGACCTCGCCGACCCCGTGGCCCACCTGCTCCCCCGGTACGCGCGGGCGGGCGCGATCCTGACCCGGGCCGTGAGCGAGGGTCCCGCCTCCGACCCGAACCTGGACCACGTGGCGGCGACCGCGGAGACGGCGCTGCGGCGCGCGCTGTTCCTGAGCACGCGGTTCGACCTCGACGGCCGTGTGCTGCTGTGCGTGGGCGACCACGACCTGACCGCGCTGGCGGTGACCCTGGTGTGCCCGACCGCGCGCGCCGAGGTCGTGGACGTGGACGAGCGGGTGCTGGCGCACATCGACGCGGTGGCCGAACGGGAGGGGCTGCCCGTGCGGACGCACTTCGCGGACCTGCGGCTGGGGTTGCCGTCGTCGCTGCGCGGCGGAGCGGACCTGGTGTTCACCGACCCGCCGTACACCCCGGACGGGGTGGAGCTGTTCGTTCGGCGCGGGTTGGAGGGGATGACCGACCCGCGCCGGGGGCGGGTGGTGGTGGCCTACGGGGCCAGTGAGACCACTCCGCGGCTGGCGGCGGCGACGCAGGCCAGGATGGTGCGGATGGACCTGCTGATGGAGGCGGTCTGGCCGGACTTCAACCGGTACCACGGCGCGGAGTCGATCGGCGCCGCCTCGGACCTGTACGTGCTGCGGCCGCTGTCGCGTACCGCGCCCGCCCCGTCGGGGGACGCCGCGCGCGTCTACAGCCAGGGCGTCAACGCCAAGGAGGCGCGGGGCGGGCTGGACGCCGAGCGCGCGAACGCCGTGGTCGGGGCGGTGCTCGACGACCTGGACGGCGCGGTGGAGGCCCGGGCGCTGACGCTGGTGGGCGAGTGGCCCACGGACATGGAAGGCGCGGCGGGAGCGGGTCGGGTCCGCCTGTCGACGTGGCTGGCGGCCCCCACCTCGACGACGGAGCACGCCGTGGTCAACCTCACAGGCGGATGGGAGCGCCTGGTGGCGCGGGCGGCCCTGGCGGCGGCCTCGGACACGGTGTACGCGCTGGTGCCGTCGGCGGCGGCGGCCGTGCGCGACCAGGCGGGGCAGCGGGCGGTGCGGGCCATGGTGGAACCGCGGTTCGAGGTGCGTTTCCTGCGGGGGTTCGGGGCGCGGAACCTGACGGCGGTGCGGTTCACCCGGCGCGCGGAGGCGGGGACGGCGGCGGACCGGCTGCTCGCCCACGTACAGGAGCGCGCGCACGGGATGCTGCGGGCGACGCTGCGCGGCGGGCTGACCGAGGTCGCGGCGTGGATGGGCAGTCCGATCAACAAGCGCACGTCGCGGCACGCCGTGGCCGCGGCTCCGGCGTGGTTGGCGGGGCACACGCCCCTGGACCTTCCCGACCACCGCTGGGCGGAGCTGCCCGCCGCGGTCCGGGAGCTGGTCGGTCGGGTGGAGCCCGACTAGCCGGGGCCCCGTTCTGTGCGGAGCGAAGGCCCCGAACAGAACGGGGCCCGGGGATTGAACTGCTCCCCGGGCCCCGCGCGAGCCTTCTAGTTGGTGCCGGTGCCGTTGGTACCGGTCGTCCCGGTGCCCTCGGTGCCCGTCTGGCCGGTGCCCTCCGTGCCGTTCTGGCCCGCTCCGCCGGTCGTCCCGGTGCCCTCCGTACCGGTCTGACCCGTTCCGCCGGTCGTCCCGGTGCCCTGTGTGTCCTCTTCGGACCCGTCGTCGAGCTGCACCATGCGCCGGTAGAGCGGGTCGCGGACCTTGGACAGGGCCACGAGCGGGCCCGCGAGGCTGACCCGGTCCTCCACCGTCTCGGAGGAGGTGGGCTGGACCCAGACCACGACGAGGTAGTGGCCGCTGACGATCGCGTCGCTGGCGCTGTAACCCTCGCCGAGCCGGTCGAAGGGTGCGGCTCCGGTCGGGGCGAGCACGAATCCGCGAACGGCGGTACCGCTCCCCGACTCCTCGTCGGGGGCGGTCATGGCGGCGGCGAGCCGACGGCTGGAGTCGACGTCGGCGAGGTTGAACACGGCGGTGACGCCGAAGTAGGTGTCCGACACGTAGGTGGCCCGGCCGACCTGGGTACAGTCGGCGTCCGCCACGGCTTCGGTCAGCTCCTGACCCCACACCGCCGAGGAACAGTCGTCGGTCAGGGCCGAGTCCCGCAGGGTGAACTCGATGGTCCCGTCCGCGTTGGAGATCTCGTTGTTGTTCCGCTCGAACAGCTCACCCTCGTTCAGCGGAAGGCTGTCGACCTCGCGGGAGGCCAGCACGTCGTTCATGCGGCCGGTGTCCCGGACCTGGTACAGGGCCGGACTCGCCTGGACGGGGGGCGCGTCCGCTCCCCCCTCGTCGGGGGAGCGCAGGTAGAACACGGCACCGACGGCCAGGAGCGCCAGGACCAGCACGGCGGCCGGGATGATGATCAGGAGCGGCCCGCGGCGGCGCGGGCCCTGCTTCCTCCGGCCGCCCCCGCGGCGGCGGCCACCGGACCGCGCGCTCCGCCCCTCCGGCTCACCCTGGGGGGTGCCGTCTCCCCCGCGGCTCCGCGTTGGGGCGGACTCCGCCCGTTGGACTGGTTCTTGCGCGGCGCCCCCGGGGAGGGCTCGCCTGTTCGGTTCCGGGTACATCGGGCCTCGAAAGTGTGGACGTCGGCGGACGGATCGCGGTCCGCGCAAGGGGTCCGGGCGGATGCGTGGGCACCGGCTCACCGGATGGCGTGGGGGGCACCCGTGGGTGCCCCCGCGCGGGTCGATCCGTCCGAAATCCTATCGGGGAGCCCGACACCCCCTGACAGGACTCATTCCTCCGCCTGGCTCCTCGCGACGACCTCCTCGTAGGGCAGGAGCACGGTGTCCATGGCCGCGACGCGCACGGAGGCCATGTCCGTGTCGTCCCCGGGCGGGGAGCCGTCGGTGCGCGCGACCCAGAAGACGGCCAGGTAGTGGCCCATCACCTGGGTGGAGGCCTGGCTGAAGCCCTCCTGCAGGCCGGGCACGTCACCGGTGTCGGCGAGCAGGAACCCGGCGCCGGTCTCGGCGTTGTTCGGGTCCAGGGCCTCGGCGACCCCGGTGGCACCCTCGGCGTCGACCAGGTCGAACAGGGTGACCTGGGCGACGTACTCCTCCTCGGGGTCGGTGTAGACACCGGTGGCGGCGCTGGAGCAGTTGGCGTCGATCAGGCTCTGCCCGAGGTCGTCACCCCACACCAGCGAGGTGCACGAGTCGGTGACGCGCCCCTCGCCGAGGGACAGCTCCATCCCGTTGACCTCGACCTCCTCGGCGTCGCCGAAGACGTCCTCCTCGGTCATCGGCTCGGCGCCCTCGGGGCGCCCGTTGATGGGGCCGAAGGTGTCCTCGAGGTTGGCGCCGAGCAGGAACTGCTCCGGGGTGAGCGTGCCGTGGCCCTCGGGCGGTGCGACGATGCTCTGCTCGCCCTCGGCGACGGCGCCCGCGGCGGGGCTGAACAGCTGGTAGATCAGCAGGCCGAGGAGGGCGACCAGGGCGACACCGAAGGCACCCATGAGGACGCCCAGGACGGCGGTTCCGCGCTTGCGCTTGCTCTGTTCGGCGAGCGTGTACACGATCTGGTTGGGCCGGTCGCCCAGTACCGAGACGCGTTTGATCGCCGAGGCGGAGAAGGCCGAGACGCGGTCGACTCCGGCGCGCCTGCCGGGGGTGCTCCGGCCGCCGCCCTTGTCCTTCCTGCGGCGGGAGCGGCGGGACCCGTGCCCGGCGGCCTCCTCCTCGACGGGTTCGGCGCCGTCGCCGCCGTCGGCCTCGGCGACGTCGGAACGGGCGTGGGTGTGGCCGTACTCGGCGGAGAAGTCCTCGTTCGGATCGTAGTCGTCCTCGGGGCCGGTGTCGTAGTCCTCGACCTCGGTGTACTCCTCGACGTGGGTGTCCTCGGCGCGGCGCCGGCCGCCGCGCCAACTTCTCCGGCGGTGACCGGACTCAGCTCTGCTCACGGTCCTTCTCAATCGTCAACCCGTGGTCTGCTCGACAGGAACTCGACAGGGACAGGGGTGCACCGTACGGCCCGGACGAACGCGTCCGGCCAGCCGTCACGCGGGCGACCCTACTCGGGCTTCGACCCGGAGTCCGTGCCCGTGTCGTCGGCGTCGTTCTCCGTCGAGCCCTCGCTACTAGATCGCTCGGGGCTGGGGTGGTATTCCGTGCCCGCCCCGGTGGAGTCGGAGGTCACGGAGCCGATCTCGGAGTCGTCGGTGTCCACGGCGCTGTAGACGGTGCTGTCGTCGGCGGGCTCGTCCGCGCCTGTGGACCTGATCACCTGGGTTCCGGCGTCGTGGCCGTGCGGGACGACGGCGCTGGAGAAGGAGTCGATGCGGCGGCCGGCCCAGAGGAAGTAGAGCAGGGCGGCGAGGAAGACCGCGATGGAGGTCCAGTTGTTCAGGCGCATGCCGAAGAACTCGTTGGCCGGGTCGATGCGCATGTACTCGATCCAGAAGCGGCCCGCGCAGTAGCCCATGACGTAGAGGGCGAACAGGCGGCCGCCCTGGAGCCTGGCCTCGAAGCGGCGGCCGAGGTAGGCGAGGAGGACGGCCAGGCCCAGGCACCAGAGGGACTCGTAGAGGAACGTGGGGTGGTAGGTGCCCTCACCGGGGATCATGCCCTGGCGGAGTCCGCCCTCGGGGTAGGGGTAGATCTCCAGGGCCCACGGCAGGTCGGTGGGGGCACCGAAGAGCTCCTGGTTGAAGTAGTTGCCCCAGCGGCCGATGGCCTGGGCGAGGGGCAGCGTGGGGGCGATGGCGAAGGACAGCTTGGACATCGACAGCCCGCGTTTGCGGGCGACCAGGTACACGCCCAGAGCGCCCATGGGGATGGCGCCCCAGATGCCGAGCCCGCCCTCCCAGACGAACAGGGCGCGGATCGGCTCGCGGCCGGGCGCGAAGTACAGCTGGGCGTCGCTGATGACGTGGTAGAGCCGCCCGCCGATGAGGCCGAGGATGACGGCCCACACGGCCATGTCGACGATGGTGCCCTTCTCACCGCCCATGGCCGCCCAGCGGTGTTCGCTCCAGAAGACCGCGATTATGACACCCGCGAGGATGCACAGGGCGTAGAAGTGGATCTCCAGCGGACCGATGGGGATCGAGTTCACCTGGGGACTGGGAATGGCCGCGAGGGCGCGGCCCAGCTCGGCCGCGCCCTCGGAAGCTGTCGACGACAAAGTCACTTCTCTGCTCTCGGGTTCGCCCCGCACGCGGGGGATGTCTGGTGGCTACTCCTCGCCACCCCCGTCGGTCAACGGTTCGGTCTGGACCTCGCCGGGACTGGCTTCGTCGATCGCCCCCTGGAGGCCGCGCACCGTCATCGTCGTGCTGTTGTCGAGCAGCTCGCCGTTGATGTAGACGGAGGGCGTGGCGCGGAACGCGTTGTCTCCGCTGTAGCGAGTGTAGGCGTTTCCGGTGGCGTCGATGATCTCACCCGTGTAGGTCCCGTCCAGGAAGGACGGGTCGTGGCCGTTGTCGGCGCCCCAGGCCATCAGGTCGGTCAGGACCATGGTGCCGAGGTTCTCCTGGCCGAGCTGGTCGAGGGCGTCCTCGGTCAGGGCGGGCAGGTAGTCCTCGGTGAACCGGGTGACGACGGCGGCCTCGGCGTCGATCCGCTCGTCGAAGGCCGCGGCGTCCTGCTCCGAGGCGCCGGTCTCGCGGAACCAGTCCTTGAGTTCGTCGACGGTGAACCCGGCCTGGCCCTCGGTGGGCTGGTTCTCGAAGAGCAGGTCGTTGTACTCGACGAAGGCGCCGTGGTCGGCGGCGGCGCGGGCGGCCGCTCCGCCGCGCAGGGAGTTGCTGCTGATCGGCACGGCCTGCTGCGCGAAGATGCTGACCGGACGGAAGTGGACGATCGCCTCGCCCGCGGCCGCCGTCTCCTTGAGGACGTCGCCGTTGAGGAGTTCGAACTGGCGGCAGGCGGGGCACTGGTAGTCGGCGTAGACCTCGACGACGGGTGCCTGGGCGCCGGGCTGGGCCATGATGACGCTGCCGTCCTCCTGGACGGCCTGCGGGGCGAGGGCGCCGTCGAACTCCGATCCGCTGCGGTCGGAGTTGAGGACGGCGTAGCCGATACCGACGATGAGGACGACCACCCCGAGGGCGGCTCCGATGACGCCGAGGGTCCGCATGCGCGCGGCCTTGCGCTTGTCCTTCTCCCGCTGTTCCCTGAGCCGTTCGCGAGAACGCTGGCGGGCTGCACTCCCCATGAGTTTCTTCCTTTTCCTGCTACTGGACGTGGTCGGCCGCCGCGGGGGGTTCCGGGGTCACCGGAACAGCCCGAGCGGGCGGTCGAGGGCGAGGGGGGATCGTGGCCAGATCGCGATGAACGCGCCCAGGGCGGCGAAGCCGATGTCGCGCGCGATGTCGAGGCCGTACTCGGTCTCCTCCGGGTCGACCTGTCCGCCGCCGCCGAAGCACCCGCAGTCGATGTTCAGCCCGCGTGCCATGGCCGAGGTGATCCCGGCGATGAACACGACCATGAGCAGCGCGGTGGCGGCCCCGGTGTAGCGGGTGGCGAGCCCGACCAGGAGCAGGACGGCCAGTGCGAGTTCGAACAGGGGCAGGGTGTAGCCGATGAGCCTGGCCAGTTCGGCCGGGAACAGGTCGTAGGCCTCGACCGCCTGGACCGACAGCGCGGGCGGGTACTTGGTGACGGCGGCGGCGATGAGGACGGCCGCGAGCCCGACCCGGCACGCGAGCGTCAGCCAGGGTTGGACGGTCTGCCAGCGGGGGGTGCGCTCGCTGGAGGGCGGTGTGGTGGTCGCGTCGGCTGTGTCCATCGTGTTGGCCTTCGGGAGGAGGTTGACCGATCGGTTCTGTGACGTGTGGTGCCTGGATCGTTCCTGTGGGTGACAGCACAGATCCTACTCGCTGTGGGCGACTCGTGACGCTGGGCTGTGCCCGCACAGGTCCGCGCGGGTGCCCCGCCGCGTTCACCCGCCCTCCATCACACCACCGGAGCGGGCCCCGAGCGGGGTTCCGGGCGGGTCAGGGGGGCTCTCTCACCGGATTCTCACCCTTTTAACCTGAGCCGGCCGACCCGTCCTCGTCCGGCTCCGGCCCGCCCGGCCGGTCTCACGCCCGTACACGGCGACGGCGGTGGGCCGCCCCCGGTGCCGGGGCGGCCCACCGCCGTCGTGGATCCGGGTGCTAACCCCGCGAGCGCACCCCCGCGGCGAGTTCCTCGGCGAAGGAGCGGACCGCGATGAGTCCGGTCTCCAGGTCGGGCGCGTCCAGGACGCGCTGGCAGAAGCCGGCGCCGACGATCACGCCGTCGGCGTATCCGGCGACCTCGGCCGCCTGCGCACCGGTGGAGATGCCCAGGCCCACGCAGACGGGCAGGCCGGAGGACCGGGTGACCTCGCGGGTGCGCCGCACGAGGGTCTCGGCGGTGCCGGCGACCTGGGCCCGGGTGCCGGTGACCCCCATGAGCGAGGCCGCGTACACGAAACCGGTGCAGGCGTCGGTGGTCAGGGCCAAGCGCCGGTCGGTGGAGGAGGGCGCGACGAGGAAGATCCGGTCGAGCCCGGCGGCGTCGGAGGCGGCGACCCACGCGTCGGCCTCCTCCGGGATGAGGTCGGGGGTGATCACCCCGGCTCCACCCGCCTTGGCGAGCCCCTCCGCGAACCGGTCGACGCCGTAGCGTTCGATCGGGTTCCAGTAGGACATGACCACGGCGGCGGCTCCGGTCGCGGCGGTCGCCTCGACGACGCGGAACACGTCGTCGGTGGTGGTTCCGGCGGCCAGCGCCCGGTCGGCGGCCCGCTGGATGGTGGGGCCGTCCATCATGGGGTCGGAGTAGGGCAGGCCGACCTCGATGACGTCGCACCCGCCCTCGACCATGGCCTCGATGACGCGGATGGAGGAGGCCACGTCGGGGAAGCCCGCGGGCAGGTAGCCGATGAGTGCGGCGCGGTCCTCCTCGCGCGCGGCGGCCAGGGCGGTGCTCAGGGTGGTGGTCGTCATCGCTGTCCCTCCGGGTCCACGAGGCCGAAGTAGGTCGCCGCGGTGTCGACGTCCTTGTCACCGCGTCCCGACAGGTTGACCAGGATGACGGCGTCGGGTCCGAGGCGCTCTCCGAGCCTGCGGGCCCCGGCCAGGGCGTGGGCGCTCTCGATGGCGGGGATGATGCCCTCGGTACGGCACAGCAGCCGGAAGGCCTCCATGGCCTCGGCGTCGGTGACGGGTTCGTAGGCGGCACGGCCGGTGTCGGCGAGGTAGGCGTGCTCGGGGCCGACGGCCGGGTAGTCCAGCCCCGCGGAGATGGAGTGGCTGGGCAGGGTCTGCCCGAACTCGTCCTGGAGCACGTAGGTGCGGGCGCCGTGGAAGACCCCGGGGCTGCCCGCGGTGATGGACGCGGCGGTCCTCGTGGTGCGGGCGCCCTCTCCCCCGGCCTCGAAGCCGTACAGGGCGACGGACTCGTCGGGGATGAAGGCGGAGAAGATCGCGATGGCGTTGGACCCGCCGCCCACGCACGCGGCGACCGCGTCCGGCAGCCTCCCGGTCAGCTCCAGGACCTGCTCGCGGGCCTCCTTGCCGACGACGAAGTGCAGGTCGCGCACGAGCTTGGGGAAGGGATGCGGGCCCGCGACGGTGCCGAACAGGTAGTGCGTGTGGTCGACATTGGCGACCCAGTCGCGGAACGCCTCGTTGATGGCGTCCTTGAGGGTGCGGCTGCCGATGGTGACGGGGACGACCTCGGCGCCGAGCAGGCGCATGCGGGCGACGTTGAGCGCCTGGCGCTGGGTGTCCTCCTCCCCCATGTAGATGACGCAGTCGAGACCGAGCAGGGCGCAGGCGGTGGCGGTGGCCACACCGTGCTGTCCGGCGCCGGTCTCGGCGATCACGCGGGTCTTGCCCATGCGCTTGGTGAGCAGGGCCTGACCGAGCACGTTGTTGATCTTGTGCGAGCCGGTGTGGTTGAGGTCCTCGCGCTTGAGGAGGATCCGGGCGCCGCCGGCGTGCTCGGCGAAGTTGCGCGCGTCGGTGAGCGGGCTGGGCCGACCGGTGTAGCTGCGCAGCAGTTCGTCGAGTTCGGCGAGGTACTCCGGGTCCTGGCGGGCCTTGTCCCACTCGGCCTCGACCTCGTCGAGGGCGGCGATGAGCGCCTCGGGGGCGAACCTGCCGCCGTAGCGGCCGTAGTGCCCGTGCGCGTCGGGCACGGGTTGGGCGTGGCTCATGGCTGGGTCTCCTGGTACGGGGCCGACCGCGGTACGCGCCCCGGGCACGGCCTCGGGGCCCGCGACGACCGGCCTCGCGCCGCGGGGCGGCGCGGTTGGGCTGTTGGGTCACGCGGCGTCGGGAACCCGCGGCTCACCCGTGCGGGTGTGGGTGCGGGCTCCCTAGGGCCATCGCCATCGGTGACCGGGGCGGGGCGGGTGGGCCGTCGTCGTCAGCATCGTGCTCAGTTCCGGTCGCGCAGGGCGGGGTGGGCTCCGGCGGTCACCAGGTCGGCGACGGCCTCGCGCGGGTTTCCGCCGCGCACGAGGCTCTCCCCGACCAGGACGGCTCCGGCCCCGGCACCGGCATAGGCCAGCAGGTCGTGCGGGCCGCGTACCCCGGACTCGGCGATCTTGACGCGGTCGGCGGGGATGAGGGGGGCGAGCCGGGCGAAGGTGTCCCGGTCGACCTCCAGTGTCTTCAGGTTGCGGGCGTTGACGCCGATGACGGTCGCCCCGGCGTCGAGGGCCCGTGCGACCTCCTCCTCGTCGTGCACCTCGACCAGCGGGGTCAGGCCCAGCGACCGTGCCCGCTCGACCAGGGAGACCAGGGCCTCCTGGGGCAGCGCGGCGACGATGAGCAGGACCGCGGAGGCGCCGTGGACGCGGGCCTCCCACAGCTGGTAGGAGCTGACGACGAAGTCCTTGCGCAGCAGCGGCGTGTCGACGGCCTTGTGGACCGCCTCCAGGTCGGCGAGGCTGCCGTTGAACCGGCGCTCCTCGGTCAGGACGCTGATCCAGGTGGCGCCGCCGGCCTCGTAGTCGCGGGCCAGGGCGGCGGGGTCGGCGATGGTCGCGAGCGGCCCCTTCGAGGGGCTGGCGCGCTTGACCTCGGCGATCACGTGGACGCCGGGACGGCGCAGGGCGGCCTCGGCGTCCTGCGGAGTGGGCACTGACTCGGCTTGGGCCTTGAGGCGGTCCAGAGGCAGGGCCTCCTGACGCCGGGCCAGGTCAGTGCGTACTCCGTCGAGGATCTCGTCGAGCACGCTCACCAGTTACCGCTCCCTCGTGATGTGGCCGGTCAGGATGGTCGGTGTGCCCGCCGCGCGGGCGCGGTCACGCGGCGGGACCGGCGAGACCGCGCACGCACCGTGTTGATCGTCATCGTATCCACCCTCGGGGCCCGGGGGGCCGCCACCCCCGGGGGACGGCGGCGGGAGTGTCGCGGTGGCACGGGAACGGCGCCCCGCCCTCCGGTGTGTCGGAGGGCGGGGCGCCGCGGGGTCCGGTGGGCCCGGAGGGGTCAGTAGGTGGGTGCGGAGGCGGCGATACCGAACATGACCAAGAAGAACAGGAAGTAGAGCACGATGCCGACCAGGCCCAGGATGAACACGACGAGGCCGATGATGCCCATGATCCTGGCGACCTTGGCGGACTCCTCCGCACCCGCGTAGTCACCCATGGCCCACTTGCTGTCGACCTGGAGGGCGAAGATGAGTCCGATGATCCCCACGGGGCTCAGGCAGCTGAGGATACCCAGGATGTTGTGCACGAGGTACTTCTTGGGCGGTTCCCCGGCCGGGGGCGTCGCTCCGTACCCGCCGGTGCCGTAACCGCCGGGAGGAGGGGGAGCGTAGCTCATGGAGTGGTCCTTAGGGTCGTGGGCGTCTGCGCATGGGACGCGGCGGAGGGGGCATCGGTTCCCGCGTCGGGCGCGATTCGCGGGTCACCACCCGGGGAACAGGGGTACACCCGGTGCGAGGAAGTCGAACCAGGGCAGGTTGCGCAGGACCCAGAAGGCGAGGACCGAGGTGATGACGGTCCAGTAGACCCACATCGGCGCGGGCCTGCGGGGCGTCCTGCGTCTTTTGAGGCTGTCTCCGAACCAACGCACGTAGCTGTAGGCGAGGAAGGGTCCGAAGCCGAACACGAGCAGGGGGTTCATGCTGGCGGCTCCGAGGACGTCCCCCTGGGTCACGAGGGCGACGGCACGCATCGTGCCGCAGCCCGGGCACTGCGTCCCCGTCAGCAGAAGCCAGGGGCAGGTGGGGTAGTTGCCGGGCTCGTTGGGGTCCACGAAGTGGAGGATCGTGGCGCCGACCAGCCCCAGGGCTCCGAGTCCGACGGGCCAGACGATCGGGTGCAACGATCCGAGGCGTCGGCGGACCCGTTCGGTGAGGGACCGGGGAACGGAGCCGTTGTGTCGGAGGTTCACGGACCGCTCGGTCTGCTGTGGTCGCACGCGCACCAGCCTAGGCGTTCGGGTGGGGGATCAGGGTCCGGTCCCGGCACCGGGACAAGGCGTCCGCCCCCGGACACCGAGGTGTCCGGGGGCGGACGCGCAGGAATGCGCTGGGGCCTAGTAGCCGCTGGCGCTGGCGAAGACGCCCAACAGGACGATGAAGACGACGTAGAGGATCGCGAGGCAGAAGCCGATGAAGCTGATGATCCCCAGGATCTTGGCGGTCTTGGCCGCGGCCTCGGCGCCCGCGTAGTCGCCCGCCTGCCACTTGCTGTTGACCTGGATGGAGAACACCAGGCCGACGATGGCGAGGATCGTGCAGCCGAAGAGTCCCAGGATGTTGAACACCAGGAAGTTCTTGGGCGGTTCGGCCGAGGGCGGCATGGCCCCGTAGCCGCCGGTGCCGCCGGGGGGCGGGGGCGCCCCGTAGCCGCCGTTGCCGGGGGGCGGGCCGTAGCCGCCGCCGGGGGGCGGGGGCGGACCGGGGTTACCGGGGGGCGGGGGACCGTAGCTCATGTTCGCAACAACTTTCCTGAAGCGGATGGGGATATCGGAGCGGCGTGTGGAACGAACACGTCGGTCCGTTGCGGGGGCAGGGTCGGATGACCGGCGGACACACACCGCGGGCAGAAATCATGCCAGATCCGTCAGACTCGTACCGACGGATTCCAACGCGGCGGACCGGGCCGGTGGGGAGAATCTACCCGCCCCACCGGACCTTCGTCCATTTTCCGTTACTCACTCGTTGTGAGCTGGTGATTCACCGCAGGAAGGGAGCGCTCAGGCCTTGCTGGCCGTGGCGGCCACCCTACGGTTCGCGCCCGAGCCCTTCTTGTCCTGGGCCTTGCGCGCGGCCTCCCACTCCTCGCGCGTGGGCGGAACGGGGCGGGGCTCCCTGCGGCCCAGTCCGGCCTTCTTCATCACACCGGCGATGATGGCGAGCACCACACTGAGGCCGAGGCCGATCGCGGTCCAGGTGACCAGGCCGCCGCCGAAGATGATGGCGACGCCGGCGACGGACCAGGCAGCGATCCAGGAGATGGTGAGGAACCAGGCGGAGACGGTGTTGCCGTGGTCGTCGTGGTGTTCGTCAGCCATCAGTGTTTCTCCTTCGGTTCGGCTGGCCGTGCTGCCAGCGGTGCGGGTTCTGTGCCGTCCTCGGTGTCGGCGCGGCCGGCGTCGGCCGCGGCGTCGCCACCGCGGGCGTCGAGCGTGGGGTCGTCACCGGCGTCCAGCGATCTCCACAGGTCGGCGGGTGTGTCCGCCCGGGTCGAACGCGGTGCGGCGTCCCGATCGTACCGGGTGCCCATACCTGGCCAGGCGGGGGAGCGGGCGGCGGACAACACCCCCGCGAGCGCGACGAGCAGGGCCCCTCCGCCGGCCATCAGCGGTCCCAGGACCACCAGACGCGGATCGGCGGTGATCTGCGCCGCACCGGTGCCGTCGGCGGCGTGGTCGGCGAGTTCGGCGGCCAGGGCACCGGCCCGGGTGGCGCCCCAGACGGCGGCGAGCGCGCCCGCCCCGCCCAGGGCGACGAGCCCGCCGATGGCCCGGCGCGCCCATCCGCGGGCGGCGTACAGGCCCACGACCGCGGCCAGCCCGGCCCAGCCGATCCCGGACAGGGTGCCGGTGAGGTCGGCGCCGGTCAGTGCGACCGCCACGGGCTCGACCGGCCCGGGAACGGCGATCTCCCCGGTGGCCCAGACCCTGCCGCCCGCGGCGAGCAGCAGTCCGGCCCCGGCGGCCAGGGCGACGGTGGCGACCAGGTACTCGCGGCGCGCACGGGCACCGGATTGGCTGGAACTCATCGGAGCCGCCCCGCGTCGAAGCACGTGCGGTCGCCGGTGTGGCAGGCGGCCCCGGTCTGGTCGACGCGCACCAGCAGGGTGTCGCCGTCGCAGTCGAGCGCGACCGACATCACACGCTGCGTGTTCCCGGAGGTGGCTCCCTTGACCCAGTACTCGCCGCGGCTGCGCGACCAGTACGTGGCGGCACCGGTGGTCAGGGTGCGGTGCAGGGCCTCGTCGTCCATCCAGGCGAGCATGAGGACCTCCCCGGTGTCGTGCTGCTGCACGACGGCGGGCACGAGGCCGTCCGGGTTCCGCTTCAGGCGCGCGGCGATGTCCGGGTCGAGGCTGGAGACACTCATGTTGTCCAGGTTATGGCCGCTGACCGGCCACCGCGCACCGGGTCGCGGTTCGCGGCGGTGTCCGCAGCGGTGTTCGGGGCCGGACGGCGCCGTCGAGGCGTTCGGAGGCGTAGGGTTCGTCCGTCCGTCACCGCTTCCGTTCCGACGGTCCCGCACGAGGGGAGTCCCGTGACCGCCGCGTTCCTGTCCGCCGACCTGGCGGGAAAGCCCGCCGCCCTGACCTCCCTCGCCGAGCGCTTCCCCCGGTGGGATCCGTACGCGGCGCTGCCCGCGCTGCTGGAGGACGAGCCCGCGGCGGTGCGGCTGCTCGGCCTGGGCGCGGCCAGGCGCGTGTGCGAGACGGCGGCGGCCCGGCTGCGGCGGGCGGGGATCTCCGCCAGCGCCGAGCACGCCTCGTCCGCCGAGGAGCCTCCGGCGGGTCCGGAGACCCTGGTGGTGGGGGTGAGCCTGGGCGGAGGACAGCGCGAGTTGTGCACGGTGCTGGACCGCTACGTGGCACGGTCGCCCGTGATCGTGCTCACACCGGACCCGGACGCGGTGGTGGCCCGGTTGGCGGACCTGGTGGTTCCGCTGCACGCGGGCGCGGAGCCGTCCGGGCTGGGCTGCCGCTCCTATCAGCACGCGATGGCGCTGTCCCTGCTGTTGGGGCACCGCCTGGGCGCACCGGCGTCGGGGAGCAGCGGGAACTTCCCGGGTCTGCTGCGGCGGGCGGCCAACGCGACGGAGGCGCTGCTGGCCGACGCGCAGCGATGGGTGCCGGAGGCGGCCCGGGTCCTGGACTCGCCGGACGGCGTGCACCTGGTGGCGCCCGCCGAACGGCTGGCGTCGGCGGGTCAGGGGGTGCGGGTCGTGCGCGGCGGTCCGGTGCGGGTGGCGCACGCGGTCGAGACCGGTGAGTGGTCGCACACCGACCGCTACCTGGCGGCGGTGACCGACTACCGCGCGCTGCTGTTCGCGGGTTCGGTCTACGACGAGCGGTTCGCCGAGCACCTGGGGCAGCTGCGGGGACGGTTCGTGGCCGTGGGCGCCACCCCCGAACGCGAGAGCGTGCCGGGGGCGGAGCTGACCGTGCGGTACCCCGGTGACCGGGACCCGGACGTGAACCTTCTGGTGGAGCCGCTGGTGGCGGAGCTGGTGGCGGCGCACTGGTGGCGCGCCTCCGGCCGCTGACCGCCGCCGCGGCCCGCCCCGCGGTTCAGGCCGAGGACCGCACCCAGGAGGCGTACAGGTCGGCGTAGACGCCCGGCCGCCCGACCAGTTCGTCGTGCGTGCCGCTCTGGACGACGCGCCCCTGGTCGAAGACCAGGACCCGGTCGGCGGCCTCGGCGGTGGACAGGCGGTGGGCGATGGCCACGGAGGTGCGACCGCGGGTGAGCCGGTCCAGGGCGCGCTGGATGCGTACCTCGGTGTGCGGGTCCACGGCGGAGGTGGCCTCGTCCAGGACGAGCAGGTCGGGGTCGGCGATGTAGGCGCGGACCAGGGCGACGAGCTGCCGCTCACCCGCCGACAGGGACTCGCCGCGCTGGCCGACCGGGGTGTCCAGGCCGTGGGCGAGGCTGGCGAGCCAGTCGCTGAGGCCGAGTTGGCTGATGGCGGCCTCCAGTTCGGCGTCGGTGCTCTCGGGGCGGGCGAAGCGGATGTTGTCGCCCAGGGAGCTGTCGAACAGGAAGCCCTCCTGGGGCACCATGACGACGCGGCTGCGCAGGGAGGAGAAGGCCACCTCCCGCAGGTCGACGCCGTCGAGGAGGACACGCCCCCGGGCCGGGTCCATCAGGCGGGTGAGGAGCTTGACGAAGGTGGTCTTGCCCGAACCGGTCTCCCCCACCACGGCCAGGCGGGTGCCGGGGGTGATCCGGACGTCGATGCCGTCGAGGACGACCGGCCCCTCGGGGTAGGCGTAGGTGACGCCGTCGAAGCGGACCTCGACGGGGCCGCGCGGCAGCACGCGCCCGGCCTCTCCGGGGTCGGCGATGTCGGGAACGGTGTCGAGCACGCCCAGGACCCGGCGCCACCCGGCGATGGCGTTCTGGGCCTCGTTGAAGATCTCGGTGGCCATCATCATCGGCATGACGAAGAGCGTCATGAGGAAGAGGAAGGCGACGAGCTGCCCCGCGGTGAGTTCGCCGTCGATGCCCAGCCACACGCCGACCAGGACCACGGCGACGTTGCCGACGGCGGCGACGATCTCGGCGAAGGGCGACACCGCCATGGACAGGCGCTGCGCCCTGACCTGGGCGCTGCGGGTGGCCAGGACGGTGGAGTCGATGCGGTGCGCGGTGCGCTCCTCGGTTCCGTAGGCGCGGATGACGGCGGCGCCCATGACGGTCTCGCCGATGGCGCCCAGCATGTCACCGGTGCGCTCACGGACCTTGATGTAGGCGCGGGAGAGCAGTTTCTGGAGCCAGCGGACGCCGAAGAGCAGCGGCAGGAAGCAGATCCACACCACCAGGGTGAGCTGCCAGGAGTAGACCGCCATGAGGGCGGTGGCGACGACCAGCTGGCCCGCGCTGACGATGAGCAGCAGTCCGCCCCACTGCATGAAGGTGCTGATCTGGTCGACGTCGCCGGTGACGCGGGAGACCAGGGCACCCTTGCGTTCGCTGTTCTGGGTGAGCACTGACAGGTCGTGCACGTGGCGGAAGGCCTTGCGGCGCAGGGTGGCCAGGCCGGACTCGGTGGCCCGGTACAGGCGCACGTTCATCAGGTAGGAGCAGACCATGGTGGCCATGAGCAGGGCCGCGCACACGCCGACCATGCGCGCGACGAAGGCGAGGTCGGGCCCGTCGGGGCCGGAGAGCCCGTTGTCGATGATCTGCTGGACGGCGACGGGCACGATGATCTTGCCCGCGGTGGCCACGACGGCGAGGACCAGGGTCAGCCACAGGCCCTGGGCGAACTCCGGGGAGAGCTGGAGTCCGCGGCGCAGCGTCTGGACGGCCGAGTCCTCGGACCTGCTGAGTGCGGGTGTCGCGGCCCGGTCGGCGTCGGGGCGGTCGGGCTCGGGGGCGGGCCGCCCGGTGCGGGGCTGGGCGGGTGCGCTCATCGGCTGGGCTCCTCGGTGGCGGAGGCGTGGTGGCGTTCGGTGTCGGCGTCGGACTGCGCCGCGGGTGTGCGCTGGGGCTGGGGCGGGCCCGGGTCCTCGGGTGTGGGCGCGCGTCCGGCGCCGTTCTCCTCGGAGGCCCGCTCGTAGGCGGTGACGAGCCTGGTGTAACCGGGTGAGGCGGCCAGGAGCTCCTCGTGGGTGCCGCGGGCCAGGACGCGGCCGCCCTCCAGGTAGACGACCTCGTCGGCGAGTTCGATCGTGGCGCGGCGGTAGGCGACCACGACGACGGTGGCGGCGTCGTCGCGTCCGCGCAGTCCGGCGAGGATCTGGGCCTCGATCTGGGGGTCGACGGCGGAGGTGGCGTCGTCGAGGACGAGCAGGCGGGGGCGGCGGACGATCGCGCGGGCCAGGGCGAGGCGCTGGCGCTGACCGCCGGACAGGGTGGTGCCCTTCTCCCCGAGCCGGGCGTCGAGTCCGCCGTCGAGTTCGCGGACGAACCCGTCGGCGCGGGCCAGGCGCAGGGCCGACCACACGTGGTCGTCGTCGAGGTCGGCGGCGCCGAGGGTGATGTTGTCGCGGACGGTGTCCTCGAAGACGAAGGTGCTCTGCGGAACGAGCGTGGCGTGCCGGGGGATCTGTCCGCGGGCGAGGTCGCGGGTGTCCACGCCGTCGTAGGCGACGGTCCCGGTGTCGGGGTCGACCAGCCGCATGAGGACGGTGGTCAGGGTGGACTTGCCCGCGCCGGTGGGGCCGACCAGGGCGACGGTGCGCCCCGGGGCGATGTCGAGGTCGACGCCGTCGAGGACGGTGGTGCGCGCCTCGTCACCGGTGGCGTCCATGAGGTCGCGGACGCGGTCGTCGGCGTCGTAGCTGTCGGCGTAGGAGAAGGTGACGTCGCGCACGCTGAGCGCGATGCCGGTGGGGGTCTCCTCCAGCGTCCGGTCGCCGTGGCTCATGGTGCCCTCGGAGCGCAGGACCGACTGGACGCGGTCCCAGCCGACGACGGTCCGGGACAGATCGCCCAGAAGCCAGCCGAAGGAGCGGATGGGCAGGGCCATGAGGGTGAACAGGTAGGCGATGGTGACGAGTTCGCCGGGGTCGACCGCGCCGGTGGACAGCCGCCACATGCCGAGGAGGAGGACGGCCAGGACGCCGAGGTTGGGCAGCGCCTCCATGAAGGGGTCGAACATCGACCGCATGCGGCCGACCTGGATGAGGGCGTCGCGGAGGCGGTGCGCGGCGTGGGTGAAGCGCTCGGTCTCGGTGTCCTCGCGGCCGAGGGTCTTGACGACGAGGGCGCCGTCGAAGGACTCGTGGGCGACCCCGCTGACCTCGGCTCGCAGCGCCTGGGCCCGGGAGGCCATGGGTGAGATCCGGCGCTGGAAGACGACGTTGGCTGCGGTCAGGACGGGGAAGACGACGAAGGCGACCAGGGCCAGGACGGGGTCGGTGACGACCATGGCGACGGCGGCCGTGCCGAGCATGAACACCGATCCCACGGCCATGGGCAGCGGCGCGAGCGGCTGCCAGGCGGCCTCGACGTCGGCGTTGGCGTTGGAGAGAAGCTGCCCGGTGGGGTGGCGGTGGTGCCAGGCCAGGGGCAGCTCCAGGTACTTGCGGGAGACGGCGCGGCGGTAGCGGGCCTGCATGCGGAACTGCATGAGTCCGGCGAAGAGCCGTCGGAGGGCCAGGCCGACCGCCTTGCCGAGCCCGACGGCCAGGAGGAGGGCGGACGCACCGAGGAGGGCCGCGAAGGTGGTGGAGCCGCTCTCGAAGGCCGGCAGGATCGTCTCGTCGGTGAGGTGGCCGAGGACGGAGGCCGAGCCGACGGTGACCGCGGCGTGCAGCATCGCGCCGGCGACGGCGATGAGGAACACCCAGGGCTCGGTGCGGATCGCGACGCCCAGGACGCGCATCCCCCGGGTGAAGATCCGGTCGCCGCGTTCTCCTGCGGTGTCGCGTCCGGGATCGGTGGAGGCGGGGTCGTCCGCGCCCTCGGGCGCCGCGGTCGGGGCGGGGTCCTCCCTCTCGTCCGGTCCCTGAGTCCTCGTCGCCTGCGCCATACGCCCCCCGTTCACCTCCGCGTCCGGGTCGGCCCGGATGGGGCCGACCGGTGGTGCCCCGCGCGGCTCCGGACGTGCCGGAGGCGTTCGGGGCACCCGTCGGGTCAACCTATCCAGCGGTGCCGACAGGTTCCACCGAGTTGTTTCAGCACCGGACGTGGGGGGCGTATTCCACCTGTGTCAGCCGGTTTCGTGATGTGTCGCGGCGCAGGGCGGCGGACGGGCGTTGCGGGCGGTCCGGGACGGGACGGCGGCGGTCAGCGGTCGTAGTCCTGGTAGGTGATCAGTGCGCGGAACGTGGCCGGTCCGGCGATCCCGTCGACACCGATGCCCAGGAAGTCCTGCGCGCTGCGGACGGCGGCTTCGGTCTGCGGCCCGTACAGGCCGTCGGTGAACAGGTGGAGCGCGAACTTGGCGTTGAGCAGGCGCTGGATCGCCTCGACGACCAGGCCCCCGGAGCCGCGCCGGTACAGGCCGAAGGTCTCCGAGCTCAGCGCCTCCCAGGTCGCCGCGTCCAGCCGTGAGGTCTGGGCGATCCCCGCGTACTCCTGGTAGGCGCGGACCGCGTGGCCCATCTGGGCGTCGAAGGGGATCGGGCGGCCGAGGTCCATGTGCGGGTCGAACCCGATCTGGATGAGGAGCAGCTTGGCCGCGGCGATGTCGACGTCGGCGTCGCCCTCGCCGTACTCGGGCCAGGGGTCGGCGCCGGCGGCGGGAACCGGAGCGGGGGCGGCGGGCCGGTCGTGGGCGGAGGCCGACGACGAGCCGGCCAGGGCGACGGCCAGGACCATGAGTCCGGCCGTGAGCAGGGCCGCCAGGCGGCCGGGAAGGCGGGTACGCGTCTGGGTGGGCATGGGGGGTGCTCCTTCCCCGGTGGGCGGTCCTCCGGCACTCCGTGTGATGACCGTTCCGGGCCTACGGTTCGCTCCCGGCGCCGGCCGTGCCCCCGAGGTGCCCCGGGCACCGCCGTCCCGGGGGGCGCGCGCCCCGGGACGGTGTCCGTGAGGGCGCGCACCGGGCTCAGCGCACGGCGTATCCGGCCTCGCGCAGGCTCGCCTTGACATCGGCGATGGTGAACTCGCCGAAGTGGAAGACGGTGGCGGCCAGGACCGCGTCCGCGCCCGCGGCGACCGCCGGGACGAAGTGCTCGACGGCTCCGGCGCCGCCGGAGGCGATCAGCGGCACGTCGACGCGGGCGCGCACGGCGCGGATGAGGTCCAGGTCGAATCCTTCCTTGGTGCCGTCGGCGTCCATGGAGTTGAGCAGGATCTCCCCCGCGCCGAGGCCGGCGGCGCGCTCGCACCACTCCAGGGCGTCGATGCCGGTGCCGCGCCGCCCGCCGTGGGTGGTCACCTCGAACCCGCTCGGGGTCGGCTGGTCTCCGTCGCGGACCCGGCGCACGTCGGCGGACAGGACGAGGACCTGGCGGCCGAAGCGTTCGGCGATCTCGCCGATGAGCTCGGGGCGGGCGATGGCGGCGGTGTTGACCCCCACCTTGTCGGCGCCCGCGCGCAGGAGGGTGTCGACGTCGTCGGTGGTGCGCACTCCCCCGCCGACGGTGAGCGGGATGAACACCTGGTCGGCGGTGCGGCGCACCACGTCGTAGGTGGTCTCGCGGTTGCCGCTGGAGGCGGTGACGTCGAGGAAGGTGAGTTCGTCGGCGCCGCCCTCGTCATAGGTCGCGGCGAGTTCGACCGGGTCGCCCGCGTCGCGCAGGTTCTCGAAGTTGACGCCCTTGACCACCCGTCCGGCGTCCACGTCCAGACAGGGGATGACCCGGATGGCGAGGCTCACCGCCGCTCCCCCCTGACCGCGGCCAGCGCGTCCTCCAGGGTGAAGGCGCCCTCGTAGAGTGCCGTGCCCATGATGGCGCCCTCCACACCCTCGGGAACGAGGGTGGCGATGGCGGTCAGGTCGTCGAGGCTGGACACGCCGCCGCTGGCCACGACGGGCTTGTCGGTGCGCGCGCAGACGGTGCGCAGCAGGTCGAGGTTGGGGCCCTTGAGGGTACCGTCCTTGTTCACGTCGGTGACGACGTAGCGGGCGCAGCCCTCCGACTCCAGGCGCTCCAGGGTGGTGAACAGGTCGCCGCCCTCACGGGTCCAGCCGCGGGCGGCCAGGGTGGTGCCGCGCACGTCGAGGCCGATGGCGATGCGGTCGCCGTGCTCGGCGATGATCTTGGCGCACCACTCGGGGTTCTCCAGGGCGGCGGTGCCGATGTTGACGCGGGTGCAGCCGGTGGCCAGGGCGGCGGCGAGCGACTCGTCGTCGCGGATGCCGCCGGACATCTCCACCTTGACGTCGAGCCGGCCGACGATGTCGCGCAGCAGGTCGCGGTTGTGGCCGCGGCCGAAGGCGGCGTCGAGGTCCACCAGGTGGATCCACTCGGCTCCGGCCTCCTGCCACCGCGCGGCGGCGGTGAGGGGGTCGCCGTAGCGGCCGCCGGAGCCCGCCTCGCCCTGGACGAGCTGGACGGCCTGCCCGCCCGCCACGTCCACGGCGGGCAGCAGTTCGAGTGCGGTGGACGACGCGGTGTCAGTCATGGGGCCTTCCCGTGGTCGGTGTCGTAGGTCGGTCGGATGCCGGGGTCACCCGAGCGTGCCCACCCAGTTGGCCAGCACGCGGGCGCCCGCGTCGCCGGACTTCTCCGGGTGGAACTGGGTGGCGCACAGAGGTCCGTTCTCGACCGCGGCCACGAAGGGCTCTCCGTGCTCGGACCAGGTCACCCCCGGGGCGGGGATGCGTTCGTTGGTGGGTGTGAACTCCCAGGTGCGCACGGCGTAGGAGTGCACGAAGTAGAAGCGGTCCCCGGGGTCGATCCCGGCGAAGAGGCGGGTGTCCCCGGGCGGGCGGACGGTGTTCCAGCCCATGTGCGGCACGACGGGCGCGCGCAGGCGCTCCACCGTGCCGGGCCACTCCCCGCAGCCCTCGGTGGCGACGTCCTCGGCGTGGACGTCGGCCTGTTCCACGCCGCGCTCGAAGAGGACCTGCATGCCCACGCAGATGCCCAGGACGGGGCGGCCCCCGGCCACGCGTTTGCCGATGATCCGGTCCCCGCCCGCGGCGCGCAGGCTGGACATGCAGGCGCTGAAGGCGCCCACGCCGGGAACGACGAGCCCGTCGGCGTCCAGGGCGGCATGCGGGTCGGAGGTGACGGTCACGTCCGCGCCGGTGCGCTCCATGGCGCGCTGCGCCGAGCGCAGGTTGCCCGATCCGTAGTCGAAGACGACCACTCGTGACGGCATGAAGCCTGCCTTTCCGCTAGAAGTAGCCCAGTCGGAGCACCCCGGAGGCGACGGCGAGCGCCGCGCACGCGCCGAGGGCGACGGCGACGATCCGGTTGGCCTTCCACAGGGAGTAGGCGCCTCCGACGAGGAAGCCGCCCAGGACGATGAGGAACAGCGCCCACAGGTCGGTGTCCATCTACAGGGCGCCCTTGGTGGACGGGATGTCGGTGACGCGCGGGTCGTTCTCGGTGGCGGCGCGCAGGGCCCGGGCCAGGGCCTTGAACTGGCACTCGACGATGTGGTGGGCGTTGCGGCCGTAGGGCACGCGCACGTGCAGGGCCACGCGCGCCTGGGCCACGAAGGACTCCAGGATGTGCCGGGTCATGGTCGTGTCGTAGTCGCGGCCGATGATCGGCGCCATGCCCTCGGGCTCGCTGTGCACGAGGTAGGGGCGGCCGGACACGTCGACGGTCACCTCGGCCAGGGCCTCGTCCAGGGGCACCTTGGCGTCGGCGAAGCGGCGGATGCCGCGCTTGTCGCCGAGTGCCTCGCGGAAGGCGGCGCCCAGGGCGAGCGCGGTGTCCTCCATGGTGTGGTGGGAGTCGATGTGCAGGTCGCCCTCGGTGCGCACGGTGAGGTCGAACAGGCCGTGCTTGGCGAGCTGGTCGAGCATGTGGTCGAAGAAGCCGACGCCGGTGGAGACGTCGGCGACGCCGGTGCCGTCGAGGTCGATCTCGACCAGGACCTTGGTTTCCTTGGTGGTGCGTTCGACGCGTCCGGTGCGGCTCATGGTGACTCTCTCGGTGGTGGGTGGAACGTGGGTCCCGGGGTGGGCGCGGGCCGCACGCCGGGGCGGTGGAGCGCGGTCAGCGCCCGGTGGCCCGGAGCAGGGCGCGGCGGAAGCTGGCCATCTCGTCGGGGGTGCCGACGGTGACGCGCAGCCATCCGGGCGGGCCGGTCTCGCGGATGAGGACCTGGTGGTCGAGCATGGCGTTCCAGACCTCGGTGCGGTCCTCGAACTCGCCGAACAGGACGAAGTTGGCGTCGGAGTCGGCGACGGAGAAGCCCTGCTCGCGGAGCCAGGCGACGAGTCGGTCGCGTTCGGCCCGCAGGTCGGCCACGGCGGAGAGGAGTTCGTCCGCGTACTCCAGGGCGGTGGACGCGACCGCCTGGGTGACGGCGGACAGGTGGTAGGGCAGGCGGACCAGTTGGAGGGCGTCGACCACGGCCGGGTGGGCGGCGAGGTAGCCGACCCGGGCCCCGGCCAGGGCGAAGGCCTTGGACATGGTGCGCGAGACGATGAGCCGGGGGTACTCCGGGAGCAGGGTCAGGGCGCTCGGGGTGCCCTCGCGGCGGAACTCGGCGTAGGCCTCGTCGACGACGACCACACCGGGCGCGGCCTCGGCGATCCGCCGGATGGCGGCGATGTCGAGGGCGGTGCCTGTGGGGTTGTTGGGCGAGGTGAGGAACACCACGCTGGGGCGGTGCTCGGCGATCGCGGCGAGGGCGGCGTCGACGTCGACCCGGAACCGGTCGTCGCGGGGCACCGGCAGCCAGTCGGTGTTGGTGCCGCGCGCGATGATCGGGTGCATCGAGTAGGACGGTTCGAAGCCCATCGCGGTCCGGCCGGGCCCGCCGAAGGCCTGGAGGATCTGCTGGAGGATCTCGTTGGAGCCGTTGGCCGCCCAGACCTGGTCGGCCGTCAGTCCGTGGCCGAGGTAGGCGGCCAGCCCCCCGCGCAGGCGGACGGCGTCGCGGTCGGGGTAGCGGTTGAGGCCCAGCGCGGTGTCGGCGACGGCCTCGGCCACCGCCTTGGCCAGCTTCGGCGAGGGCGCGTACGGGTTCTCGTTGGTGTTGAGGACGACCGGCACCTCCAGTTGCGGCGCGCCGTAGGGCGATCGGCCGCGCAGGTCGTCACGGAGGGGCAGGTCGTTCAGTGTGAAGCTCACGGTTGCACGCTCTTGGTGTCTCGGGTCGTCCGTCGGGTGCTCAGGCCGTGCCGTCGCCGGTGCGCGCGGTGACCGCCTCACCGTGCGCGGGCAGGTCCTCGGCGTTGGCCAGGGTGACGACGTGATGGGCGACCTCGGCCAACGCGTCGCGGTCGTAGGAGACGACGTGGACGCCGCGCAGGAAGGTCTGGACGCTCAGGCCTCCGCTGTGGCAGGCGCACCCGCCGGTGGGCAGGACGTGGTTGGATCCGGCCGCGTAGTCGCCGAGCGAGACCGGGGAGTGGTCGCCGACGAAGATCGCTCCGGCGTTGCGCACGCGGGCGGCGACGCCGGCGGCGTCGGCGGTCATGATCTCCAGGTGCTCGGCCGCGTAGGCGTTCACGACGGCGAGCCCGTGTTCGACGTCGTCGACCAGGACGATGCCGGACTGGGGGCCGCCGAGGGCCTCGCGGACGCGGTCCGCGTGCTTGGTGGCGGGGACGCGCACCGCGAGCCGCTGGACGACGGCGTCGGCCAGGGCCTCGTCCGGGGTGACCAGGACGGAGGCGGCGACGACGTCGTGCTCGGCCTGGCTGATGAGGTCGGCGGCGACGTAGTCGGCGTTGGCGGTGGCGTCGGCCAGGACGGCGATCTCGGTGGGCCCGGCCTCGGCGTCGATGCCGATGACGCCCTTGAGCAGGCGCTTGGCCGCGGCCACCCAGATGTTGCCGGGTCCGGTGACCATGTCGACTCGGGCGCACTCGCCCGCACCGTGGGCGAACATGGCCACGGCCTGGGCTCCGCCGACGGCGTAGACCTCGTCGACGCCGAGCAGCGCGCAGGCGGCGAGGATGGTCGGGTGGGGCAGACCGCCGAACTCGCGCTGGGGCGGTGAGGTGACGGCCAGGGACGCGACGCCCGCCTCCTGGGCCGGGACGACGTTCATGATGACGCTGGACGGGTACACGGCGCGGCCGCCGGGCACGTAGAGGCCGACGCGGCCGACCGGGATCCACTTCTCGGTGACGCTGCCGCCGGGGACGACCCGGGTGGTGTGGTCGGTGCGGCGCTGCTCGCGGTGGACCTTGCGGGCGCGGCGGATGGACTCCTCCAGCGCGGCACGCACGGCGGGGTCGAGGCCGACCAGGGCGGCGTCGATCGCCTCCCGCGGGACGCGGATGTCGGTGAGGCGGACGCCGTCGAAGCGTTCGGTGAGTTCGATCAGCGCCTCGGTTCCGCGATGGCGCACGTCCTCGCACAGGGGGCGTACGCGCTCGGCCGCGTCCGCCACGTCCAGTTCCGCGCGCGGGAGCGCTTCGCGGGGGTCGCCTTGGGTGCCTCGGAGGTCGATTCGACTGATCACGGCCCCAGTCTAGGGCGCTTCCCCCGCGACCGAGGGTGTCGTGTCCGAATGTTGGACAGCACACGTGAGCGTCCGGCGCGGCGCGGCGTTCGCGGGCATCGCCGACCAGTCCGCCACAAATGGATCCCATCAGTGTCGCCTTACTTTGGAACACCTAACCTCAGTTATCTTCAGAAAGGCTTGCCTAACAAATTTCGACACGTTTTGGACGTGTGTCGCATAAAGCATTTGAATGCGTTATCGTGATGCCATGACTTCGAACAAGAGTGGCGACAGCGGCCTTTCCAAGTTCCACCGCCTCCTGGTTGACCAGGTGCGACACGAGTACACCGCGTCGCACCAGTACGTGGCCATCGCAACGTGGTTCGACGCCCGGGACCTGCCGCAGTTGGCCCGCGTCTTCTACGAGCAGTCGCTGGAGGAACGCGACCACGCGCAGATGATCGTGCGCTACCTCATCGACAGCGACGTGGACTTCGCCTTTCCCGCCGTGGACGAGATCGAGACCGATTTCAACACCGCACGCGACCTGGTGGCGCTGGCCCTGCGTCAGGAGCGCGAGGTGACGGACCAGATCCACCGTCTGGCCAAGGTCGCCCGTGACGAGGACGACTACGCGGGCGAGCAGTTCCTCCAGTGGTTCGTCCAGGAGCAGACGGAGGAGGTCGCCAGGATGTCGACCCTCCTCAACGTGGTCGACCGCGCCGACGGCAACCTCTTCGACGTGGAGACCTTCGTGGCGCGCGACATGCCCAGCGAGGACCACGGCAGCCAGGGCGCGCCCGACACGGCGGGCCCGTCGGTGTCCTGACCCCGGGGCCGTCCCGACGCCGGGAGGGCCTGTTCCAGGCGGCCCGGGCGCGGGCGTCCGGCCCTGAGGAGAGGCCGGACACCGCCCGGGCCGTGCCGCACGCGGGCGCCACGGGCATACTGGAACCATGCCCGTGGCACTGCCGATCTTCCCGCTCAACACCGTCCTGTTCCCCGGTATGAGTGTCCCCCTGCACGTGTTCGAGCGGCGTTACCGCCGACTCGTCTCGGAACTCCTGGGACCCACCCTGAGCGGGGGCGAGGGCCCGGTCCGCCGGGGCGGCCCGCACCGCTTCGGCGTGGTGTGGATCGAACTCGGCCACGAGGTGGCCAGCGAGTCGGGCCAGGGCTCGGGCGGCGCCGACACCGGCGTGCCCGCGACCGGCCGCGGCTCGGTGTCCCTGCCGAGGGTGAGCGGGACGGGGTGCACCGCGGTCGTGCGGGACGTGCGCACCTACGAGGACGGGCGCTACGACCTGGTCGTCGAGGGCGGCGCGCGGTTCACCGTGACCGACCTGTCCGAGGTCGACGCCTCGTCGCCGGACGCGTACTCGACAGCGTCGGTGTCGTTCCTGCCCGAACCGGTCGGCCCGGACGTCGAGGAGCACGCCGAGCGGGTCCGGGACCTGTACGACACCTACTGCCAGCGCCTGGCCGCCATCGGGATGGCGCCGGAGACCCATCCCGAGTTGCCCAAGGATCCGATCGCCCTGTCCTACACGGTGGCGGCGTCGGTGGTCCTGGACCAGGCGGAGAAGCAGCGGCTGCTGGAGGCGGAGGACGCCGCCACCCGGCTCGCGGTGACCGCGCGCTTCCTGCGCCGGGAGAACCGGATCGTGGACGCTCCCACCCTCCCCAACCTGCCCGCCGGTCCCTTCCTGAACAACGGTGTCTCCTTCAACTAGACGGGGTTAGTCTGCTGGTGCGGGCCGGTACGGTGGCCGCGCGCGACACGTGTCCGGTGTCCGCGACCTCCAGTGATCGCGTGAGAGTTGAGGAGATTCCCGGCATGAGTGGAAGGGGCACACCCGCGACCGTGGCCGCGGGGCGGGCCAAGACCGCCTACACCCTGCACCCCTACGAGGTGGACGGCGGTGCGGACGGGCACTCCTACGGCACCGACGCCGCCGACGCGCTGGGGGTCCCGCACGAGCGGGTCCTCAAGACACTCGTCGCCGAGGTGGACGGTGTGTTCACGGTCGGGGTGGTGCCGGTGAGCACGTCGCTGGACCTCAAGGCGCTGGCCGCCGCGGTCGGCGGGAAGCGGGCGACGATGGCGGACCCGGCCAGGGCCGAGCGGATCACCGGTTACGTGCGCGGCGGCATCAGCCCGCTGGGGCAGCGCAAACGGCTTCGGACGGTGATCGACGCGTCGGTGACGGAACTGGTGTCGGTCTACGTCTCCGCGGGTCGGCGCGGTCTCCAGATGGAGTTGGCGCCCCGGGACCTGATCCGGCTGACGGAGGCGGTCACCGCTCCGATCGGCGCCTCCTGAGTGACGGGGGGCACGGTCCCGCATCCCCCGCGCCACAGGGGCCGGTGCTTCCCCGCACAGTCGGCCACGGGGCGTTGCCGGTCCCACTACCCGGGGGTAGCGTTGTGACATGAACAACAGTTCATCCCCCTTTCCCTCGATCGCCGCCATGTTCACCGCCCGCGTCGCCGAATCCGGCGACGCGGTGGCCTTCACCCACCCCGTCCCGACCGCGGACGGCGATGGTGAGACCTGGACCGAGCTGACCTGGGCCCAGACCCGTGACCGCGTCCGCGACATCGCCCTCGGGCTGCACTCACTCGGGGTGACCTCCCAGGCCAGGTGCGCGATCGCGGCGAGCACCCGGATCGAGTGGATCCTGGCCGACCTCGGCGTGCTGTGCGCGGGAGGGGCGACGACGACCATCTACCCCTCGTGCACTCCGCCCGACTGCGCCTACATCGTCTCCGACTCCGGCAGCATGGTCGCCTTCGCCGAGGACGACGAACAGGTCGCCAAGCTGCTCCGCCAGCGCTCCCGGATGCCCGGCCTGTCCCGGGTGGTCGCCTTCGAGGGCGCGGCCGGGGGTGACGACGACTGGGTGATCTCACTCACCGAACTGGAGGAGCGCGGCGCGCGGCTGGCCGCCGAGCGGCCCGGGCTGTTCGAGGAGCTGGTGGAACGCGTGCGCCCCGAACACCTGGCCACCCTCATCTACACCTCCGGCACCACCGGCAGGCCCAAGGGGGTGCGCCTCGACCACGCCAACTGGCTGTACGAGGCCGAGGCCCTGCACACCCTCGACCAGGAGTTGCGCGCGCAGGGGCGGGCACTGCTGACCGGTGACGACGTGCAGTACCTGTGGCTTCCGCTGGCGCACGTGTTCGGCAAGGTCATCCAGGTGGGCCAGCTACGCATCGGCTACCGGACGGCGGTGGACGGGCGCATGGACCGGATCGTGGACAACCTGGCCGTGGTCCGGCCGACGTTCATGGCGGCGGCGCCGCGCATCTTCGAGAAGGTGTACAACCGCGTGGTGCTCCAGGCCAGGGAGGGTGGTGCGGCCCGGTACCGGATCTTCCGCTGGGCGGCGGGCGTGGCCGACCGGGTCGCGCGCGAACGCGAGCGGGGACGCGAACCCGGCGGTGCGCTGGCCGCCCAGCACCGTGTCGCCGACCGTCTGGTGTTCGCCAGGCTGCGGGCCCGGTTCGGAGGGCGGCTCCGGTTCTTCGTCTCCGGCAGCGCGCCCCTGGCACCGGAGATCGGCCGGTTCTTCCACGGCGCGGGGATCACGATCCTGGAGGGGTACGGGCTCACGGAGAGCAGCGGGGCCACGTTCGTCAACCGTCCGGGCCAGGTGCGGTTCGGGAGCGTGGGTCTGCCGATGCCCGGCACCGAGGTCAGGATCGCCGAGGACGGCGAGGTGATGCTGCGCGGCGGCGGGGTGATGCGCGGCTACCACAACCTGTCCGGTGCCACCGAGGCGGTGCTGACCGAGGACGGGTGGTTCGCGACCGGGGACATCGGCGTGCTGGAGGACGGGCACCTGCGCATCACCGACCGCAAGAAGGAGCTGATCAAGACCTCCGGCGGCAAGTACGTGGCACCGCAGGGCATCGAGGGCCGGTTCAAGGCGCTGTGCCCGTACGTGAGCAACCTGGTCGTGCACGGGGACCGTCGGCCGTACTGCGTGGCGCTCGTGGCCCTGGACCCCGAGGCGATCGCCGAGTGGGCCGCCGACAACGGCCTGGGCGGGCTCGACTACACGGCGCTGACCGGGGAGCCCGCGGTGCGGGCGGTCGTGCAGGAGGCCGTCGACGCGTTGAACCGGGATCTGCCGCGGCACGAGACCGTGAAGCGCTTCGCGATCCTGCCGAGCGACCTGTCGGTGGAGGAGGGCGAGATCACGCCCAGCCTCAAGATGCGTCGCCGGGCGATCGAGGAGAAGTACCGCGATCTGCTGGACGGCATGTACGAGGGCACCGTCCAGAACCTGTGAACCGCGACGCTCAGGAGGCGGGGTCCCCGGTTCCGGTGCGGCCGGGTTCGGCGGCCCCGGAGGTGTCGGTCGTGTCCGGTCCCTGCGGCCCCCTCAGGACCCCCGGTTCGGGGAGGGTGCGGGGCACCCCCGGCTGGTCGGAGCGCAGGGCGCTGATCCCGTCCAGCAGTCCGTACTGGAGGACGAAGAGGAAGGGCCAGACCATCAGGAACGAGGTCGCGCGCAGTTCGAGTCCGATCGTGACGGACTCCCCCCGTTCGGCGGCGGCCGCGGCCTCGTGCAGGGGCGCGTCGAGCAGGGTTCCGACCTGCCAGGTGAGGACGGCGGCGGCCACCGCGCCCAGGGCACCCGCGACCAGGCAGACCAGGCGCAGGTCCTGCATGCGGCGGAGCGCCAGGGAGAACTGGACCATGTAGGCGGCGTAACCGGTGACCATACCGGCCGCCCCCGTGAGGAGGGCGAAGTAGGCCTCCCCCGCGAACACCTCCTGCGCGGTTCCGGTGAAGACCCCGCCGTCACCGAGGGCGGTGCCCACCACGCGGTCGGGTGCCAGAAGCCACCACACCGGGCCCAGGGCGACACCGGTCAGGGCCGTGCCGAACAGGACGCACGCGCCCACGAGGAGCGCACGGCGCGCCGCCTCCGCACGACTGTGACCGGTCATGTTCCCCCTTCTTCCGGGCCTGTGGGCGCCCCGGGAAAAGCACTGGCTGCGGGACGTGACCGGAAGGAGAATACCCGCATGAGCGACACCACCGTCCCCTCGCCCCTGACCGGACCCGCCCGGATCGATCCTCCGATGGCCGCCGACGAGCGCACGATGCTCTCGTCGTGGCTGGACTGGCACCGCACGACCGTACGCCTCAAGTGTGCCGGGCTCGCCCCCGAGCACGTGGGGGCGACGCCGCTGCCGACCTCGCCGCTGATGACGGTGGGCGGCATCGTGTCGCATCTGCGCTGGGTGGAGGCGTTCTGGTTCGAGACGGTCATGCTGAACCAACCCGACAACGCCCCCTATTCGGCCGAGGATCCCGATGCGGAGTTCCGGATCGGCGCGCGGCGGCCGTTGGACGAACTCCTGGACGAGTACGACGCCCAGTGCGCGCGCTCCCGGGAGATCACCGCACGTCTGGAGCTGGGCACGACCGCCCGCCGTGCCCGGCCCAACCCCACCCTGAGATGGGTGCTGGTGCACATGGTCGAGGAGACCGCCCGGCACAACGGGCATCTGGACGTGCTGCGCGAACTCGCCGACGGTGTGACCGGCGAGTAACGGCACCGGAGGGGCCGCCGGGGCGGAGAGCCCCCGGCGGCCCCGATGCGTTCCGGGACGCGGTGTCTCCGGCGCCCGGGCGGCGTACGGCTGGCCGCGGTCGGTCAGTCGGTGTCCGGCTCGTCGGTGTCGGCCCGGCCGGTGACCGTGTCGTCCTCGGCGAGGATCCGGTACAGGGACCGCTTGGTCCGGTTCAGGAGCTGCTTGGCCCGCTCCACCTGTTCGGCGGTGCCGGCCTGGGCGACCTGGGCCGCCGCGGCGCTGAGCTGGTAGGCGAGTTCGCCGACCTCCTCGTAGCGCGATCGGGTGTCGGCGTGGGCGTCGGCCCCCGCCTCCCAGGGCGGGGTGAGGTCGGCTCCGCGCTCCTCCAGGTGGGCGATGCCCTCCTCGGTGAGCTGGTAGGGGCGGCGGCGCCCCTCGCCCTCGATCTGGCTGACCAGGCCTTCGTCCTCCAACTGCTGGAGCATGGGGTAGACGGAGCCGGGGCTGGGCCGCCACATGCCGCCACTGCGCTCGCGGCCCTCGCGGATGATCTCGTACCCGCTGCGCGGCTCCTCGGCGAGCAGCAGCAGGATCCCGGTGCGGACGTCACCGCGCCGGGCACGGGGCCCGCCGCGACGGCCTCCGCCGTGCCCGAAGGGGCCTCCGTGCGGCCCGAAGCCGCCGAACCCGCCGAACCCGTGCTGTGAGCCGCCGCCCCAGGGCGGCGCGGGGGGCACGACGGGCGGCACGGGGGTTCCGGGGGGAGGCGGCGGCCGGTGGCCGAACTCGGCCCGGTGGTGCTCGTGGTGTTCCTCGTCGGACGCCTCGGGGCCGTGCTGTCCGCGGTGGTGGCCGTGACCGCAGTCGTGGTGACCGCGCGGGGTGTCGGTCGGCCGCCAGGACCAGGGACCGCGGAACGGTCGACCGCCGCGCCCCTCCCAGGACCAGGGACCGGGTAGCGCCATGGCGCTCATGACTCACTCCTTCTGCCTGCGATGACACAAGACGACTGTCTGTACTGTCTACGACAGTCATTACTTGTTCTGATAGGTCAAAGATATATCGCTAACTCGATTGATGCAAGAGACCGGAGCGGAGAAGTCGGCCCCGGACACGGCGAAGGGGGTCCCGCGTGCCCGAACCGGCACACGGGACCCCCTCGGGGCACAGCCGTCAGTAGTCGACCGCGTAGGCCCCCAACAGGCTCTTCATCTCACTGTTGAACGCCGGGGAGATCCGCACGGAGTACCGGTCCACGGCGTAGATCCGCGACCTCACCGGATTGTCCACCCGGATCCGGACCGGGGTCTCCCCCCTGTGGGAGCTCAGGACCTGGCGCAGGTCGTCGACCAGCTCCGTGGTGAGCCGCTTCTCGTCCACGGTCAGCAGGACCGGGGGTTCACCGTCGGACACGTGCGAGATGTCCAGGATCGACATCTCCGAGGCGAACATCGAGTAGGTGCCGTCGCGCTCGTTGAGGCGGCCCTTGACGGTGACCGCGGTGTCCTCCAGCAGGGCCTCCACGTACAGCGGATAGGTCTTGGGGAAGAACAGGACCTCCATGCTGGCGTCCAGGTCCTCCACCGTGGCGATCGCCCACTGGTTGCCCGCCTTGTTGACGCGCTTGTCCACCTTGGAGATCAGACCGGAGATGCGCACCTCGCCGCGTTCGCGGCTCAGCTCACCGGCGACGATCTGGGCGATGGACGTGTCACGCGAGCGGGCCAGGATGCGCTCGGCGCCGGCCAGCGGGTGGCTGGACACGTACAGGCCCAGCATCTCGCGCTCGAAGGCGAGCTTGGTCTTGCGGTCCCACTCCTCGTCGCCCCACTGGATGTTCAGCCCGATCGGTGTGGAGTCGCCGTCATCGTCACCGCCGCCGAACAGGTCGAACTGGCCGTGCGCCTCCTGCTTCTTGGAGCTGATCATGCCGTCGACCGCCGTCTCGTGGTGGCGGTACAGCTCACGGCGCGGCTGGCCCAGGGAGTCGAACCCGCCCGCCTTGACCAGCGACTCGATGACGCGCTTGTTGCAGGCGGCGAGTTCGATCTTGGACAGGAAGTCGGTGAAGGAGGTGAACTTGCCCTTCTCCGTACGGGTCTTGATGACGGAGTTGACGACGTTGGCGCCGACGTTGCGGACCGCGCCCATGCCGAAGCGGATGTCCTTGCCCACCGGGGTGAAGCGCAGACCCGACTCGTTGACGTCCGGCGGGAGCACCTTGATGCCCTGGGTGCGGCACTCGGCCAGGTAGACCGCCATCTTGTCCTTGTCGTCACTGACCGAGGTCAGCAGCGCGGCCATGTACGCGGCCGGGTAGTTGGCCTTCAGGTAGGCGGTCCAGTAGGAGACCAGGGCGTATCCGGCGGCGTGCGACTTGTTGAACGCGTACCCGGCGAAGGGCAGCATGACGTCCCACAGGGCCTGGGTGGCCTCCTTGGAGAAGCCGCGTTCGGCGGCGCCGGGGAAGAACTTGGCCTCCTCCGCCTCCAGTGCCTCCTTCTTCTTCTTGCCCATCGCCCGGCGCATGAGGTCCGCGCCGCCCAGGCTGTACCCGGCCAGCTGCTGGGCGATGGCCATGATCTGCTCCTGGTAGACGAGCAGGTGGAAGGTCTCCCCCAGGATCGGTTCCAGAGCGTCCTTGAGGTCCGGGTGGATCGGGGTGATCTCCTGGCGGCCGTTCGAGCGGTCGGCGTAGTCGTTGTGCGCGTTGGCGGCCATCGGGCCCGGCCGGTACAGGGAGAGGACGGCCGCGATGTCACCGAACTTCTTCGGCTCCATCCGCTTGAGCAGGTTGCGCATCGCGCCGCCGTCCAACTGGAACACGCCCAGGGTGTCGCCGCGCGAGAGCAGTTGGTAGGTCTTCTTGTCGTCCAGCGGCAGTTGCGCCAGGTCGAGCTCGACCCCCTCGGCCTCCTTGATGGACTTGACCGCGTCGTCCATGATCGTGAGGTTGCGCAGGCCCAGGAAGTCCATCTTCAGCAGACCCATGTCCTCGCACTGCGGGAACGGGAAGCCGGTGATGATGGCGCCGTCGGTGTCGCGCTTGTGCAGCGGAATGACGTCGAGCAGGGGTTCCTTGGACAGGATGACGCCCGCCGCGTGCACGCCGGTACCGCGGGTCAGCCCCTCGATACCGCGCGCGGTCTCCATGACCTTGGCGACCTGCGGGTCGTTGTCCACCAGCCCGCGCAGCTCGGTGGTCTCGCTGTAGCGCTCGTGCTCGGAGTTGAACACGGCGTCGAGCGGGATCTCCTTGCCGCCGACGGCCGCCGGGAACGCCTTGGTGATCTGGTCGCCCACCGAATAGGGCATGCCGAGGATACGCGTGGAGTCCTTCACCGCGGCCTTGGCCTTGATGGTGCCGAAGGTGAGGATCTGCGCGACGCGCTCCTCGCCGTAGAGCCGGGTGACGTAGTCGATCATCTCCCCGCGCCGACGCTCGTCGAAGTCGAGGTCGATGTCGGGCATGGTGACGCGTTCGGGGTTGAGGAACCGCTCGAACAGCAGGCCGTGCTCCAGGGGGTCCAGATCGGTGATGCCCAGGACGTAGGCGATCATCGACCCGGCCGCGGAGCCGCGGCCCGGACCCAGCGCGATGCCCGCCTTGCGCGCGTACTGGCAGATGTCGGAAACCACCAGGAAGTAGGCGGGAAAGCCCATCTCGTTGATGATGCCCAGCTCGAAGTCGACGCGCCTGCGGACCTCGTCACTGATCCCGTCCGGGTAGCGCCCGCGCAGCAGCCGTTCGACCTCCTTGGCCAGCCAGGAGGACTGGGTCTCGCCCTCGGGCACCGGGAAGGTGGGCATGAGGTCGCGCTCGGCGAACACCGCGTCATAGGCGTCGGGCTCGATCCGCTCAGCGACGAGCAGGGTGTTCTTGCATCCCTGGGCCCACTCGTCGAAGTTGAGGATGCCGCGCATCTCGTCGGCGGTCTTGAGGTAGTAGCCCGAGCCGTTGAACCGGAACCTGGTGGGGTCGTCCAGGTTCTTGCCCACGCCCACGGCCAGCAGAGCGTCGTGCGCGGCGGCCTGGTTCTCGTAGACGTAGTGGGAGTCGTTGGTGACCAGCGGCGGGATGTTCAGTTCGCGGCCGACCCTGAGCAGACCGTCACGGACCTCCTTCTCGATGGCCACCCCGTGGTCCATCAGCTCCAGGAAGACGTTCTCCCTGCCGAAGATGTCCTGGAGCTGGGAGGCGTAGGCGATCGCCTCCTTCTCCTGGCCCAGGCGCAGGCGGGTCTGCACACCACCGGAGGGGCAGCCGGTGCTGACGATGATGCCCTCGCTGTTCTCCGCCATCAGCTCCAGGTCCATGCGGGGCTTCATGTAGTAGCCCTCGACGGAGGCCAGGGAGGACATCTTGAACAGGTTGCGCAGCCCGGCCTCGTTCTGGGCCAGCATGGTCATGTGCAGGTAGCGGCCGCCGCCGGAGATGTCCTTGCCGCCCTCGGCCGCGGCGTCGTCGGATCCGCTGGCCCGGCCCCAGAAGACGCGTTTCTTGTGGAAGCGGGACTCGGGCGCCACGTACGCCTCGATGCCGATGATGGGCTTGACCCCGGTGCCCTTCGACTGGTGGAAGAACTCGTAGGCCCCGAACATGTTGCCGTGGTCGGTCATGGCCACCGCTGGCATGCCCAACCGCGAAGCCTCCTTGAACAGGGGCTTGAGTTTCGCGGCGCCGTCCAGCATCGAGTACTCGGTGTGGACGTGCAGATGGGTGAAGGAGTCAGCCATGGTTCGGGTGCCCCCAGGAGGGTCGACGGACGGGTGATGACTCCTGAGCCTACGCCCGTCCCACGACTCTCGCGGACCCCTGTGGACGAGGAAACCGGGTTCGGTCCCGGTCGGCACGGGCCTGGGTCACGGCGCCGCGACCCGGATCACGGACCCGCCGCCGCGGCCCCGGTGACGGACGGCGGTGCCCGTCCCGGCCCCGGCCGATCCGGAGCCGACCCCGGCGGTCCGACCGCCCCGGAGCGCGCGGGCGACGTCGCGTAACCAGGACTCGCGGAAGGTCGGCTCACCGGTGAGCACCGCGTGGATCTCCTCCCGCACCCGGCGCGTACGGCCGTGCTGGTGGAGGGCGACCGCCTGGGCCAGCCCCCGACGGGCCTCCCCGTCGTGGCGCGGCACCCTCACCTCCGGGTCGGACCAGCGCGTGCGTCGGAAGGAGTGGGCGGTCTTGGGCTGGTGGTTACCCAGGTACCGCCACAGGTTCGGGTCGATCGAGACGTTGCGCACGGCCCTGCCCGGAAGGTCCCGGACCCAGTCCTCGTGCTGCTGCCACCGCCAGGTGTTCGGGCTGGTCCTCTCCCGACCGGTGATGCCCACGTAGCGGAGCCTGGTGCGGATCACGTTCCAGGCGGCGCGCTCGTCGTCGATCCAGTCGAGCAGTTCGCGGTGGAGGTTGGTGAACGTCGACCCGTGCAGGACGAGGTCGGCGAAGACCACCGGTCGGCGCCGCGCGGCGAGCTCCCCGGGCGAGAGGCCGCAGGCGGCGAGGTTGACGCGTAGCTGGGCGCGTTCGCCCCGGGTGAGCCCCGTGCCGTCGAGACCGTACAGGGACAGCGGGAGCAGGTTGAGCCGCGACGCGTACGGGGTGCCCGCGAGCGCTCCGCTGAGCAGGTCGAACACGCTGTCCGCCGACCGTCCGACGAAGTACAGGTCCCCGTCGGAGCTGCGGGCGAGAACCTTGGCGGCGCACTCGGTCATCCAGGGCAGGTACGGATGCTCGTGGCCGGTTCCGTCGAGGAGTGAGCCGAGCCGGTCACCGCGGGCGATGTTCCAGCGGAAGGGGCGCATCGGTTCCATGGGGGGCATTGAAGCAAGGCGGGGCGGGCGGGACAACCGGTTTGCGTTCCCTGTGGACGGGCGACCTGCTAACGTCCGGCCGACGGGGCGGGCGTGCCCCGTCCTGCCCGTGAGAGGTCCTCCCATGTGTTCGACCGCGACCCTGGTGCTGGCGTCCTCAGGCGTGCGCCCGGCGCGTCCGGTGTCGGCGGTCTCGCCCTCGGTGCCGGGTCCGCCCGAACCCGGCCTGGTGCGGTTCGCGACCTTCAACGCCGCGCTGACCCGCCCGGAGTCCGGGGCGCTGCTGGCCGAGCTGGCCGGGCCGGGCGGCGCGCAGCTGCGCAACGTCGCCGAGGTCGTCCAGCGCGTGCGCCCCGACGTCCTGCTCGTCAACGAGTTCGACCACGACCCCCACGGGATCGGGCCGCGGCTGTTCCAGGACCGCTACCTGTCGGTGGGACACCGGGGTGCCGAGGCGATCGAGTACCCGTACGTGTACACGGCCCCGGTCAACACCGGTGTGGCCTCGGGGGCGGACCTGGACGGTGACGGCCGGGTGGCGACCGAGCCCGGCAGCGTCGCCTACGCCGGGGACGCGTTCGGTTTCGGGCTGTTCCCGGGCCAGTACGGCATGGTCCTGTTCTCCCGGTACCCGGTCCTCACCGACCGGGTGCGCACGTTCCGGACGTTCCGCTGGGCGGACCTGCCCGGTGCCCTGCTTCCGGTGCGCCCCGACACGGGGGCGCCGTTCCACGCGGAGGAGGCGCTGGCGGTCCTGCGGCTGTCCTCCAAGAGCCACTGGGACGTGCCGGTGGACGTGGGCGGACGCCGTCCGGTGCACGTACTGGCGAGCCACCCGACACCGCCCGCCTTCGACGGCCCCGAGCGGCGCAACGTGCTGCGCAACCACGACGAGATCCGGTTCTGGGTCGACTACCTGTCCCCGGACGCGGGACACCTGTACGACGACGGGGGGCGGCGGGGCGGGCTGGCCCCCGGAGCCCCGTTCGTCGTCGCGGGGGACCTGAACGCCGATCCGGGAGCGGGTGAGGGCCACCCCAAGGCGGTCACCCAGCTGTTGGAGCACCCCCGGGTACGGGACGTGGCACCCTCCAGCAGGGGAGGACTGGGTGCCGCCGCCCTGGACGCGGAGGCCGCGCCGCCCGAGGGGCACCTGCGCGCGGACTACGTCCTGCCGTCGGCGGAGCTGCCCGTGGGCGGGGCGGGGGTGTTCTGGCCCGCGGCGGACGACCCGCTGTTCCGGTTGACGGGGGACCGCCCCTTCCCCAGTTCGGACCACCGGCTGGTGTGGGTGGACGTGGGGCGTCCCTGAACGGAAAGGGTCAGGTTCGGCGTTTCCGGCGTCGCCGGAGCACCCGCAGCGGCTGGGTGGCCGCCCCGTGGAAGGCGAGACCGAACAGGAAGACGGTCAGGAGGACCAGGCCGACGGACCACGCGTCTCCTCTGACGGCGGCCTTCGCGGTCACGACGTCACCGGGGTCGTCGTGGTCGTAGAGGACCTCGATCTCCTCCCCCACGCCGGAGGCGACGTTCTCGACCTCCCGGACGTACTCGCTGCCCCGCACCACGTAGGAGACCTCCCCGTCCTCGTGGGCGCAACCGCGCCCCGAACACCGCCAGACGTCCAGAACGGTGGCCGTGGTGCGTCTGGGGTTGTCGACGGGTACCGGATCCACCACACCGACGGGCACGAGGACGCCGAACGTGATCAGGGCGATGAAGGAGAACATCATCCCCCGACCGCTGAGGAAGGTGTCGAGCGCCAGGTCGGTCACACCGCGCCGCCCGGGAAGCTCGCGCTGGTCCCTGGACACCCTCAGGTGCAGGAGGAAGAGGGCGGCCCCGAGGGCCAGGGAGGCGGCCGCGACGGCGACGGCCGCCCCGGCCGGGTGCCGGGCACCGTCGATCGCGACCAGGGGGTCGGGGCCGGGCACCACCTCGACGGCGACGGGGGTTCCGTGGGCGCGGTCCCCGTCGCTGAGTGCGGGGTCCGTACGCCACTCACCGTCGCGCTCGTACCAGACGTACTGATCGTCGGCGAGGACCCAGACGGCCTGCCCGGTACCGTCCTCGCCCCGGGTGTCGAGCGCGTGGTTGTCCACCGCCCAGGCCCCGGCGAACACGGCGGACGCCAAACCCACCAGAAGGAGCAGCAGCGCGGGCAGCAGCCAGCGGTTCGCCTCCCCGCGCAGCCTCGCACGGCGCTGCTCGTCGAGGCGCCGTCTCCGTACCTCGGGCGACGCGTGGGAGGCGGTCTCCCTCCGTCCGCGGAACCAGGCCATCGTCCCTCCCGTCACGGCCCGGAGTGGGGGCAGGACCCGGGCCTCGGGGAATGGGACGCGGTGCCGGGGCGGCCGGTTCCCCGCGCCGTGGGACCGGAGCCGTTCAGCGGCCCCGTTCAGCCTCCTCCTGGGCGGCGGACAGGCCGGTGCTGATGACGCTGTCCATGATCTCGGCGATGCGGTCGGCGCCCAGTCGCGGGGCGTGTTCGGCCATGCGCTCGACCAGCTCACGCTCGCGGCGCGCGTCGCGTCCGGCGAAGTAGCCGACCGGCTTGAGCCGCTGGACCTGGGCGGCGACGAGGGCGCGGCGCTCCAGGAGTTCGGCGAGTTCGGCGTCCATCTGGTCGATGCGGCCGCGCAGGTGGCGGATCCGCTCGTCGGCGGCGGGCTCGGGCGTGGTGGCCGGACGGTGCACGGTGCTCTCCAACGGGTGTGGACGTGGTGCGGCCGAACGTCCCGTCGGGGTGCCGTCGGTGGGGAGCATCGGCCGCCTGAAAGACGAAGGAGCACCGGGGCGATGCCCGGGTGCTCCGTTGCCGACGATCCCTGTGTCCGCCTACGTGTCAGCGGCCGACGGGACCGTCGGCTGGCTAAACACGCGATAGCGGTGGATCATGACGCCGATACTACCGTCTGTCCCCCGCGGCGGCTACGCACCGGCCTCGGGCAGCTTGAGCTGCACCATGATGGCGGTTCCCTCGGCGGTGACCTCGCCCCCCGCGCGGATCTCACCGGAGACGAACACCTTGCGCCGCTCCACCGCCGTCACGCGCGAGGTGATCTCCAGCGGGGTGAACAGCGGGGTGGGTCTGCGGTAGTCGACCTCGAGTCTGGCGGTGAGTCCGGGCATGCCCGCGACGGCGGCGGCGCTGCCGACGGCCTGGTCGAGCAGGGCCGCGACCCATCCGCCGTGGACCAGGCCGGGCGGGCCCTGGTAGACGGTGTTGAGGGTGACCTCGCCGCGCAGGCCCTCCGCGGTCCGCTCCAGGGAGAGCGGCGGGGCGGCGGGGTTGGTGTCACCCGCGACGATGTTGGTGATGGTGCCGTACTCCGTCGTGCCGTCCCGCAGGTCGCGCTCGACCATGGTGCCGACCTCGCGGCGGGCGACGTTGAGCCGACCGGTGAGCGCCTCGACGGTCGCGGCGGCCTCGGCGAGGGTGTCGGTGCCCGCCTCGGTGTTGGCGACGGCGTCGATGAGGTCGTGGACGCGGGCCACCAGGGAGCGCAGTTCCAGGGGGATGTCGGCGGCGTCGACGACGGGGAGGCCGTACTCCCGGGGGTCGGGCAGTGCGGCGACCGGCTGCGTGTTGACCGTCATGTGTTCCTCGTCGGATCGGGGTGGGCACGGGCGACTGGGGGCACGAACATCAAACCGAATCCTACTCGGTAGTATTCCAGGAAGACGTCCCGTACCGCGCGCTCTCGGTCACACCCCGATCCGCGGGAGCGGGTCAGCGCAGGTCACGCACCATGTGCAGGTGTGGGATACCCGCGTCGAGGAACTCCTCGCCGTGCGCGGTGTACCCGAGCCTCTCGTAGAAACCGAGCGCGTGGGTCTGCGCGTGCAGCTCGACCCTCGCGAACCCGCGCTCCCTGGCCCGGTCCTCCACCGCGCGCACCAGGGCCGCCCCGGTACCGGTCCCCCTCCCCTTGGGCAGCACGGCCAGCCGGCCGAGCAGGCCGACTCCCCCGCCCTCGTCCACGAGTCGGACCGTGCCCACGGGGACCCCGTCGACCAGGGCGATCAGGTGGTCGGCGGTCGTGTCGCGCTCGTCCCACTCCTCCTCGACGGGCACCTGCTGCTCGGAGACGAACACGGCCCCCCGGATGACGAACACCGCGGCGCGGTCGTGGTCGCCGACGGCCAGGCGGATCAGCGGTTCGGTACTGGTCATGACCGCAGACTAACCGGCCCCGGAACCGGACCGCCCAGGGGCACCGCCCCTACTCTGGGGGCATGGGCCAGACCGAGACCGTCCACCCCTGCGTCGAGGACCCGCGCGTGGAGCACGCGCGCTACTGGCGTTTCTCCGGCCTGCCCGACACCGAACTGCTCACCGCACGGTTCGTCACCACCGCGTTCGTCCGCCACACCCACCCCACGTACACGATCGGGGTCATCACGGGCGGGATCGAGGAGTACACCCACGAGCGCGGCGACGCGCGCGTGGGTCCGGGCGGTCTGGCCGTGGTCGGCCCCGGCGAGGTGCACACGGGGCACGCCGGGATCCCGGAGGGGTGGAGCTACCGGGTCTTCTACCCCTCCCCCGCGGTGGTCGAGGACGTCGCCCGCGAACTGGGGATGCGCGGAACGCCCGCCTTCACGGACTCGGGCATCCACGCGCCCGGGGCCGCCCGGGTCCTGGCCCGCGCGCACCTGGCCGCCGAACGGGGCGAGCCGCTGGCCGCCTCCTCCCACGCGCGGCGGGGCATGGGGCTGCTGCTGAGCTCCCACGGACGCGAACGCGCCTCCGAGCCGGTCGAGCGCACCGCCCGGCCACAGGTCGCCCTGGCCCGCGAGGTCCTGGCGGAGCGGATGGTGGACCCGCCCACCCTGGAGGAACTGTCGGCACAGGTGGGGATGGGGCCGTTCGCGCTGACCCGGGCCTTCCGCGCCGCCCACGGCCTGCCGCCGCACGCCTACCTGAACCAGCTCAGGATCGACCGCGCCCGCTCCCTGCTGCGCTCCGGCCGCCGCGTGGGCGAGGTCGCCGCCGAGGTGGGCTTCGCCGACCAGCCGCACCTGACCCGCCACTTCAAACGCCATCTGGGGGTGCCTCCCGCTACCTACCAGCGGGCGATCCTGGCCTCCTGAGGCAGCCGCCGTCCACGCGCGCAAGAACGTTCAAGACCCGGACCGGTGCGCGCACCTACCGTCGGTGGACGTGAAAGCTCCCTCGTTCCCACGCTCCGCGGCCGTGCGCGACGGCGTCGGGCTCGGTGTCGCCGTGGGCGCGGCCGGCCTGGCCTTCGGCACCGCCGCGGTGACCGCCGGGCTCTCGCCCGCGCAGGCGGTGTTCCTGAGCCTGTTCGCCTTCACCGGCGCGTCCCAGTTCGCCCTGGTCGGCGTGGTCGCCGGAGGCGGAAGCCTGGTCGCGGGCGTGCTCGGGGCCCTGCTGCTCGGTGCCCGCAACACCCTCTACGGCCTCCGGCTGGCCGATGTCCTGGGGTGGCGCGGTGTGCGGCGGGCCGTCGCCGCGCACGGGGTGATCGACGAGACCGCGGCGATGACCCTGCCCCACACCGACCGGGCCACGGCCCGTGCGGCGTTCACCGCCACCTACGCGGTCCTGGGCACGTCCTGGGTGGTCACGACCCTGGTGGGGGCGCTGGCCACGGACCGGGTGGCCGACGTGTCGGCGTTCGGACTCGACGCGGTGGGGCCCGCCGTCTTCCTCGGGCTGCTGTGGCCTCGGCTCCGCGACGGGGGTGCGCGGGTGCGCGTGGTCGCCCTGCTCGGCGCGGGTGTCGCGCTCGCCGCCACGCCCCTCCTGCCACCCGGGGTGCCGGTGCTGCTGGCCGCCTCGGCCGCCCTGGTCGCACTCCTGGGCCCCACCCGGGAGGCGGAGCCACGGACCGACCGCGCGTCCGTCGAGGAGGGTCGGCCATGACCCTGTGGATCGCCCTGATCGCCACCGCCGCCGGGTGCTACCTGCTCAAGTACGCGGGGCTCGCCGCTCCGCGCCGCCTGTTGGACGACCCCCGGCTCCAGCGGTTCGCCATGACCGTCCCCGTCGCCCTGCTCGCCGCGCTGATCGCCGTGGAGGCGCTGAGGGGCGAGGGTCAGTCGCTGGCCTGGGACACCGCGCGGATGAGCGGGGTCGGTGCGGCCGTGGTCGCCCTCGTCCTGCGGGCCCCCTTCCTCGTCGTGGTCGTGGTCGCCGCGGCGACCACGGCAGGGCTCCGGTGGTGGGGTGTGGGCTGAGGTCCGGCCACGGCGGCGCCGGTCCGCGGGGGCCGGAGGGGCGGCCCCGCGGGACCCGCCGGATGGGCGCTCCCGGCCTTCCACGGGCCCGCCCGACCGCCTTGACCGGTATCGGGCGCAATGCCAGAGTCGGCCGCAGGCGCCCCGGCGCGCCGAGTGGACCTTGCGACGATGGAAGGACCCGCCCCATGACCACAGCCCGCCCCCGACCCCCTGCCGACACCGCCGCACACGCCGTGGTGGAGGTCCTCGCGGCGGCCGGGATCAGACGCTGCTACACCGTCCCCGGGGAGGGCCTCCCCGAACTGGCCGACGCGGTCGACCGACACCCCTCGGTGTCCCTGGTCGCCACCCGGCACGGGAACGGCGCCGGGTTCATGGCCGAGGCCGAGGCCAAGCTCACCGGGGTCCCCGCCGTGGCGGCGGCCACCCGGGGCCCGGGAGCGGCCAACCTGGCGGTGGGCGTGCACACGGCGATGCAGGACTCCACACCGATGATCGTGTTCCTGGGGCAGGCGGAGACCGGGCGGCTCGGACGGGAGGCGTTCCAGGAGGTCGACCTCACCGCGTTCTACGCGCCGATCACCAAGTGGTCGACCACCGTGCACCGGGCCGACCGGCTGGCGGAGACGACCGCGAGGGCGATCCGGGTCGCCACCACGGGCCGCCCGGGGCCGGTGGCCGTCGCGGTACCGGGCGACCTGCTCGGTCAGCGCGTCGGGTGGGAAACCGTACCGGAACCACCGGTCGTGCCGCGCCCGCCGCTGGGCGTGGCCGCGCGCGACCGGTTGGCGTCCTGGCTGACGCGCGCGATCCGACCCGTGATCATCGCGGGCGGCGGGGCCCGCGGCGCCCGCGACGACCTCGTGCGGGTGGCGGAGCGGTTCGGCACGGGGGTCTACGCGGCGTGGCGGCGCCAGGACGTGTTTCCCAACGACCATCCCCTCTACCTCGGCCACCTGGGACTGGAGACTCCAGCACCCGTGCTGGAGGCGCTCCGCGGGGCCGACGCGGTCCTGGTCGTCGGGTGCCGGATGAGCGAGACCACCACCCAGGGGTTCCGGTTTCCCGAGCCGGGGCGCGGTGTCCGGGTCGCCCAGATCGACATCGACCCCGGCCAGGTGGGTGCCGGGAGCGACCTGTGGTTCGGTGCCGTCGCCGACGCCGGTCAGGCGATGCGCGAGCTGGCCCAGGCCCGGGAACAGGCTCCCTTCCGCGACTGGTCGGCCGCCCGCCGCCGGTGGGTGGCGAGCGCGAGCGTCCCACCGGGGTCCGACGGTCACGAGGGGCCGGGGATGCACCCGTGGGCGGTCCTGGCGGGGATGCGTGCGGCGCTGCCCGCGGACGCACTCGTCACCAACGACTCGGGCGCCTTCGCGTCGTTCCTGCACCGGGGCTGGTGGTACCGCCACGCCGCCACGCAGTTGGCTCCGACCAGCGGAGCCATGGGCTACGCCGTGCCCGCGGCCGTGGCCGCCAAGCTGGCCGCCCCGGAGCGGACGGTGGTCGCGGTGGCCGGGGACGGGGGCACGCTGATGACGGGGCAGGAGTTGGAGACCGCCGTCCGGGAGGGAGCGGCGATCACGGTGGTGGTGTTCCAGAGCGGCCGGTACGGGACGACCATCGCCACGCACCAGGCGCGGGAGCCGGGGCCGATCGCCGGGGTGCTCGACCTGGCGGGATACGCCCGTTCGCTGGGCGCCCTGGGGGCGACCGTCCAGACCGGTGAGGAGCTGGAGAAGGCGCTGGCGGAGGCGGTCGAGGCGAATCTGCCCACACTGGTGGACGTGCGCACCGACCCCGAGGTGGTCAGCCCGGCCGCGGCGCCGCCCGGTCTGCTGTACGCCGGGTGAGTGGTCGGCCCGGGCGAACCCGGTCCGAAGCGCAGCGCAGGACCAAGGCGGGCACCTCTCACTCCGCGTAGGCCGCGGCGGACTCCCGCAGCGCGCGCACGACCGCGCGGATGGCGGGCCGTCGTGAGCCGTCGCTCCGCCAGAACACGTACACCTGACGGACCAGCGCGGGTTGGACGGGCACGATCCGCACCCCCTCGGGGACGGGTCCGCGGCCCAACCGGGGCATGACCGCGGCGCCGATCCCGGCGGCGATGAGCGCCAGTTTGGTCTGGTGTTCCTCGACGTTGTGGATGATGACGGGTTCGGCGCCGCGCGAGCGGATCATGTCGTGCAGCCAGTCGTCGCAGATCGACCTGCGCGACCAGCTGATCCACGGCAGGGTGAGGATCTCGTCCAGGTCCAGCAGCTCGCGGTGGGCCAGGGGGTGGTCGGCGGGCAGCGCGATGTCGCCGACGTCCTCCATGAGCGGTGCCCGGCTCATGCCGCTCGGCAGGTCCAACGGTGCGCCGTCCCAGTCCACGACCATGGCCAGGTCGGCGTCTCCGCGCGCCATGGCGGGCAGGCTCTCGTGCGGTTCCTCCTCGTGCAGTTCCAGGCGCAGGCCGGGGTGGGCGTCGCGCAGGGCGACCAGGGCGTGCGGCAGGAGGCCGCGCACGGCGGTGGGGGTGGCCGACAGCCGCAAATGGCCGACGACGTCGTCGCGGTGGGCCTCCAGTTCGGCCTCGGCCCGCTGGACCAGTGACAGGATCCGGGCGGTGTGCTCGACGAGGAGTTCGGCCGCGTCGGTGAGGCGCACGCCCCGACCGGTCCGCTCGATGAGGGGCTGGCCGACCTCGCGTTCCAGTTTGGTCAGCTGCTGGGACACCGCGGAGTTGGTGACGTGGAGGGCCTGGGAGGCCGCGCTGAGGGAGCCGTGTGCGGCGACGGCGTGGAGGACACGGAGCCGGTCAACACTGAGCATGTAAGGAACACTAACGCACTGATTAAGGAAATATAAGTAGACCTAAGAGATCCGACGACGGTACAACGGTCGCATGTCCGTGCTCTCCCCGTCCCCGACCACGTCCGGGGCCGTCGTCCGCGTGCTGTCCGACTGGCGCGCCAAGTTCGTGCTCCTGGCCCTGATCTGGGGAACGAGCTTCGCCTTCATCAAGATCGGCGCCGAGGCGCTGGCCCCGGTCCACCTCACCCTGGGGCGGATGGCCTGCGGAGCGCTCCCGCTCCTGGTCGTCCTCCTGCTGCGCGGCGGACGGCTGCCGCGCTCGCCCCGGCTCTGGGGGCACCTGTTCGTGACCGCGCTGCTGCTGAACACGGTGCCCTTCACCCTGTTCGGGTACGCCGCGCAACTCATCCCGTCCGCGCTCATGGGCATCGTGAACGCCTCCACCCCCCTGTTCGCCGTGGTGTTCTCCATGCTCCTGCTCGCCGACGAGCGCCCCGACCGGGACCGGCTGCTGGGCCTGTCCATCGGTTTCGTCGGCGTGCTCACCGTGTTCGGGGTGTGGAACTCCCTGGACGAGGTGTCGGTCGGCGACCGGGACGCGCTGGTCGGCATGCTGCTCGTGGTGGGCGCGACCGCCTGCTACGGGCTCGGTACGCCCTACCTGCGGCGCTTCGTGGCCGGCAGCCCGCACGGCGCCCTGGAGCTGAGCACCCTCCAACTGATGCTGGGCGCGGTACCGCTGGTCGTCCTGGCACCGCTGACCACCGACGGTCCCACGGGCATGGACTGGCGGGTGGTCGCGTCGGTGGCCGCACTGGGCGCCCTGGGCACCGGGCTGGCCTACATCCTCCAGTACGCCATCGTGCGCGCCGCGGGCGCCACCGTGGCCACGACGGTCACCTACGTGGTACCGGTCGTGGCGATCGCGGCGGGCACCGTGCTCATGGGGGAGAGCCTGACCTGGAACCAGCCGCTGGGCGCCGTCATCGTCATCCTCGGCGCGGCCCTGTGCCAGGGGGTCCTGCGGACGCGGCGCGGGCCGCGGCGGGAAACGCGACGGGGGCGGCCAGGTGGGCGCACCGCCTCCTGACCGCCCCCGCGGGGCGTGCGGGGTTCAGTCCTCGCGCAGCTTCTCCACCGCCGCGGCGAGGTCATCCGGGTAGGGGCTGGAGAACTCCACCGGACGGTGCTCGGTCGGGTGGTCGAAGCCCAGCCGTACCGCGTGCAGCCACTGGCGCCGTACCCCCAGCCGCTCGGCGAGCGTGGGGTCGGCGCCGTAGAGCATGTCCCCCACGCACGGGTGGCGCAGCGCCGCCATGTGCACGCGGATCTGGTGCGTGCGCCCGGTCTCCAGCTTGATCTCCAGCAGGCTGGCGGCCCGGAACGCCTCCTGGGTGTCGTAGTGGGTGACCGAGGGACGGCCTCCGGCGACCACGGCCCAGCGCCCGTCCCCGGAGGGGTGCCGGTCGATGGGCGCGTCGACGGTACCGCGCAGCGGGTCGGGGTGCCCCTGGACCAGCGTGTGGTAGCGCTTGTCGACGGTACGCTCCTTGAACGCCCGCTTGAGCACGCTGTAGGCGGTCTCGCTCTTGGCGACGACCATCAGGCCGGTGGTGTTGGCGTCGAGGCGGTGGACGATCCCCTGCCGCTCGGCCGCCCCGCTGGTCGCCACCTGGACGCCGGAGGCGAGCAGCCCCTCCAGGACGCTGGGGCCGGTCCAGCCGACCGTGGGGTGGGCGACCACCCCGACCGGCTTGTCCACGACGATGATGTCGGCGTCCTCGTGCACGATCCGCAGACCCGGTACCGGGTCGGGGCGCGGCACGGGCGCGGTGGGCGGCGGCGGGAGCGTGATCTCCAGCCAGGCCCCGGCCTGCACCCGGTCGGACTTGCCCGCCTCGGCCCCGTCGACCAGGACGCTGCCGTCGAGGATGAGTTCGGCCGCCCGGGTGCGCGACAGCCCGAACATACGGGCGATCGCCGCGTCGAGCCGGTCACCCTCCAGTCCGTCGGGTACCGGCAGACTCCGTGTGTCGGTCACGTGCCCGTCCCCTCGTCGGTGTCCTCGCCCGGAGGGCCGGTCACACCGTCCTTCTTCTCGTCCGCGGCCCGGCTGCCGTCCAGGTTGATCCCCCGGAAGGTCAGCAGCACCACCAGGCACGCGCCCACCACGACGCAGGAGTCGGCGACGTTGAACACCGGCCAGTACGGCACGCGGATGAAGTCGACGACCGCGCCGTGGAAGGGGGCGGGGGCGCGGAAGAGACGGTCCAGGAGGTTCCCGGCCGCCCCGCCCATCATCAGCCCGAGGGTGATCCCCCACCAGACGTTGCGCACGCGCAGGCCCATGTAGGCGATGGCCCCCACCACCGCGGTGGCGATGGCGGTGAACACCCAGGTGTGGTCGGTGCCCAGCGAGAACGCCGCCCCGGTGTTGTACACCAGCGTGAACTGGAGGATCCCACCGATCACGTCGACGCTCTCCCCCTCGGAGAAGGTCGACAGGACCCACTGCTTGGTGGCGAGGTCGGCGAGGACCGCGGCGAGCGCGACCAGCAGCAGGAGCAGATACCTGCGCGGCCGCGCCCCGGCGGTGTCGGGCGTGGTCATGTTGCTGTCCCCGGAGGGCTCTACCTCAGTCAGCGACGCTCCTCGCGCTGTTTGCAGGTGACGCACAGGGTGGCTCTGGGAAAGGCCTGCAGACGTGCCTTCCCGATGGCCTGACCGCAGGACTCGCAGACCCCGTAGGTTCCCGCGTCCATCCGTTCGATCGCCCGCTCGCCCTTGGCGAGCAGGTCACGAGTATTGTAGGCCAACGCCAGATCGTGTTCGCGCTGGAAGGCCTTGGCCCCGGTGTCCGCGGGGTCGTCCCCCGCGCCCTCGACCGGGTCGCTCAGCCGGGCGGCGAGCTCGTCCTCGCTCTCGCGGATCTCCTCGCGCAGGGCCGCGATCTCGTTCTGGAGCCGTTCGCGGACCTCGGAGATCTCCTCCGGCGTCCAGGGGTCCTCCCCCGGACGGACTGGCAGCCGGGCTGCTTCGGTGGCCTTCATCGCACTTCCCCTCCCAGACGGACTCGCCCTCCCCGTGCCCCGCCGGCCGCGGGACCTCCCCCACGTGGGACGTTGTGCGAGCGGTGTCGGAAGCGTAGGCAAAACACGAGCTCAAGGCAATGATCCGGGCGGTGTGCCCCCGTCTCGTCTGGTTCAAACGACGGTCGGGCCCCAACACTTCCCCGCCCTACTCCGCGGCGGCGAACCCGCCGTAGTCCTCCGCGAGGGCGGACAGGTGCGGTTCGTCGAACACCGCCGGACCGCCGTGCGGACCGGTGCGCACCTCGATCACCCAGTCCGCGTCCTCCGCGTCGTCCTCCCCGGCGAGCATGTCCCGGTGGACGCGGCAGGGCTCGTAGCCCTGCTCCAGCAACTGCTCGGCCAGCTCGTCGGCGTCCTCGCGGTCGGGCAGGCTCACCATGACCGCGCCGCGCGTGCCCTCCGCCATGAACGGCACCCTCCCCTGGGCGAAATCGCGCTGTGCGCCGCACCGCGCTGCGTTATCCTGACTCTCAAGGCGTCGATGGGGACGAGTAACGCTGGCCCCGACCGGACGGACACAGCCTAGAGGGCCCGCACCGTCCAAGCGACCCGGGGGCGGTGGGAGCCCGGGGGTACGACCAGCGCGAAGATCACCCCGGAGCCGCCGGAGGAACGGGAGCCCCGCGCTCCCCAGTAGAACCGGCACCAGCGCAACGAAGAGGGACCCGCCCGCCGACCCCCAGCGGATCGGCCGCGGTTCCAAGGAGGGTGGTACCGCGGGGCCCGAGCCTCGTCCCTCCGTCAGGCACACCCCTGATGGAAAGGTACGACGGTGGCCAACGACCCCCGGCCCGAATCCCGCGCGCTGCCCCAGCTGCCCGCGCAGATCGACCTACCCGCGACGGAGCGCGAGATCCTCGGCCGCTGGTCGAAGGAGAACGTCTTCCAGCGCTCGCTCGACCAGACCCGCGGCGGCCCCAACTGGGTCTTCTACGAGGGACCGCCCACCGCCAACGGCCAGCCCGGCGTGCACCACGTCGAGGCCCGGGCGTTCAAGGACGTCTTCCCGCGCTTTCGCACCATGCGCGGCTACCACGTCGACCGTAAGGCCGGGTGGGACTGCCACGGCCTGCCCGTCGAGGTCGCCGTGGAGAAGGAACTGGGCCTGTCCGGCAAGAAGGACATCGAGAGCTTCGGCATCGCCGAGTTCAACGACCGCTGCCGCGAGTCCGTCCTGCGCAACGTGGACGCCTTCACCGCCATGACCGAGCGCATGGGCTACTGGGTGAACATGGACGACGCCTACCGCACGATGGACCCCCGGTACGTGGAGTCCGTGTGGTGGGCGCTCAAGCAGATCTGGGAGAAGGGGCTCCTGGTCCGCGACTACCGGATCAGCCCCTACTGCCCCCGGTGCGGCACGACGCTGTCCGACCACGAACTCGCCCAGGGGTACGAGACGGTCACCGACCCGTCCGTCTACGTGCGCTTCCCGGTGACCTCCGGCCCGTTGGCCGCGCCCGAGCACCCGACCTCCCTCCTGGTGTGGACCACGACCCCGTGGACGCTGGTCTCCAACACGGCCGTGGCCGTGCACCCGGACGTGCCGTACGTGGTGGCCACGGACGGCACCGAGCGCCTGGTGGTGGCCGAGCCCCTGTTCGAGAAGGTCCTGGGCGAGGGCTGGGAGCTGACCGGCGAGCGTTTCGAGGGTGACGAGATGGAGCGCTGGACCTACCAGCGCCCCTTCGACCTCGTGCCCTTCGACGAGCCCGCGCACTTCGTCCTGCTCGCCGACTACGTCACCGTCGAGGACGGTACCGGTCTGGTCCACCAGGCTCCGGCCTTCGGTGCGGACGACATGACCACCTGCCGCGCCTACGGCCTGCCCGTGGTCAACCCGGTGCGTCCCGACGGCACCTTCGAGGGCGACCTGGCACTGGTGGGCGGGGCCTTCTTCAAGGAGGCCGACAAAACGCTGGTCCGCGACCTGAAGGACCGCGGTCTGCTCTTCCGCCACCAGGACTACGAGCACTCCTACCCGCACTGCTGGCGCTGCCACACCGCGCTGCTGTACTACGCGGTCCCGTCCTGGTACATCCGCACGACCGCGGTCAAGGACGAGCTCATCGCGCAGAACGACGTCACCAACTGGGTGCCGGAGAACGTCAAGGAGGGCCGCTTCGGCGAGTGGCTGCGGGGCAACGTCGACTGGGCGCTCTCCCGGAACCGCTACTGGGGCACGCCGCTGCCGATCTGGGAGTTCCCCGACGGACGCCAGATCTGCGTCGGCTCCCTGGCCGAGCTGAGCCGCCTGAGCGGGCAGGACCTGTCCAACCTGGACCCGCACCGCCCCCACGTCGACGACGTCGTCATCCCCGACCCCGACGCCGACCCCTCGCTGCCCGAGGAGGAGCGGGTGGCGCGCCGCGTGCCGGAGGTCATCGACGCGTGGTTCGACTCCGGATCGATGCCGTTCGCCCAGTGGGGCGCCCCGCACCACAACGGCGGCACCTTCGAGGAGAACTTCCCGGCGCAGTACATCTCCGAGGCGATCGACCAGACGCGCGGGTGGTTCTACTCGCTGCTGGCCGTGAGCACCCTGGTGTTCGGCCGCAACTCCTTCGAGAACGTGGTCGTGCTCGGCCACATCCTCGCCGAGGACGGCCGCAAGATGAGCAAGCACCTGGGCAACGTCATGGAGCCGATCCCGGTCATGGACCGGCACGGCGCCGACGCGCTGCGCTGGTTCATGCTCGCCAGCGGGTCACCGTGGACGGCCCGGCGGGTCGGTCACGCGGCGCTGGAGGAGATCGTCCGCAAGGTCCTGCTGACCTACTACAGCACGGTCTCCTTCTTCACCCTGTACGCCAACGCCGGCGAGGGCTGGGACCACGCCAAGCTGGCGCAGGCCCCCGCTCCGAAGGACCGCCCGCTGCTGGACCGCTGGCTGCTGTCGGAGCTCAACGAGGTCGTCCGGGACGTCACCGAGGCGATGGACTCCTTCGACACCACCACGGCGGGGCGGCGCCTGACCGCGTTCGTCGACGACGTGTCCAACTGGTACGTGCGCCGCTCCCGCCGCCGGTTCTGGGGCGGGGCGAGCACACCGGAGGGCGCGTCCGCGTTCGCGACGCTGTTCGAGGCACTGGAGACGGTGACCCTGCTGATGGCGCCGATCGTGCCGTTCCTGACCGACCACGTGTGGTCGGCGCTGCGCCGACCGGACGCCCCCGACTCGGTGCACCTGGCGTCGTGGCCGACGGTGGACGAGGACCTGATCGACACCGGGCTGTCCGAGCAGATGGGCCTCACCCGCCGTCTCGTCGAACTGGGCCGGTCGGCCCGGGTCGACTCGGCGGTGCGCACCCGCCAGCCGCTGGCCCGCGCTCTGGTGGGTGCGCCCGGGTTCACGGAACTGCCGGTCCAGCTGCGCGACCAGATCTCCGACGAGCTCAACGTCGAGCGGCTGGACGCGCTCTCCTCCGTGGGCGGCGACCTGGTGGACTACGTCGTCAAGCCGAACTTCCGCGCCCTGGGCAAGCGGTTCGCCAAACGCACACCGCTGGTGGCCAAGGCGATCCAGGCGGCCGACCCGGCGGAGCTGGTCGCCCGGGTCCGCGACACCGGCTGGGCGCAGGTGCGGGTCGAGGACGAGCCGGTGGAGGTCAGCGCCGACGAGCTGCTGGTCACCGAGCAGCCCCGGGAGGGCTGGACGGTGGCCTCCGAGGCCGGGGAGACCGTCGCCCTGGACCTGGAGCTCACGCCGGAGCTGCGCCGCGCCGGTCTGGCCCGTGAGATGGTCCGCATGCTCCAGGACGCCCGCAAGCGCAGCGGCCTGGAGGTCTCCGACCGGATCCACGTGTGGTGGACGGCGTCGCAGGAGGCCACCGAACAGGCCCTGGCCGAGCACGGGGACGCGATCGCCGGCGAGGTCCTGGCGGACGCGTTCGTCTCCGGTGAACTGGGCGAGGACCTGTTCACCGCCTCCTCCGAGGAGTTCGGTGTGACCTTCGGGTTCCGCCGGGCCTAGGGGACGAGGCGAACGGGCGCCGCTCCTGATGGTGGAGCGGCGCCCGTCGTGTGTCCGGGACCGGGTCAGTGGACCGGGTCGGGCCGCTCGTCCTCGGCGGCGGAGTCGGGGGCGTCCGGGGCGTCCGCGGGAGCGGCGGCGGTGGCGGTGGCGGTGGCCGCGACGTCGTCGACCGTGTCCGCGGAGGTCGTCGGCTCGTCGTTCCCGGTGTCGTCGGCGGTGTCCTCGTCGGCGGCGGAGAGTGCGGCCGGGGGTGTGTCGTCGTCGGCTGCGGGGGCCGACTCCGCGTCGTCGTCCGCCCGGTCGCCGCGAACGGTCCTGGGAACCGTGTCCTGCGGGACGTCCGCGGGAACGGTGTCGGTGGCCGGTTCCGGCTCCTTCCCGGCGACGACGTCCTCGTCCGGTTCGGGGCGGGGCTCCCCGTGCTCCTCGGCGTCGGCTGCCGAAGGCTCGGGGTCCGCGGCCGCCGCGTCGACCGTCTCCCGAAGGCTCGGGATCCGGTAGCTGAACGGGGTGGCGGGGGTGGCGGCCTCGTCGGAGGCGTCCGAGGAGTCGGGGACGGTCTCGGGAGAGGGGGTGTCCTGGTCGGTGGGGGGTTCGGGGTCAGTCTCGTCGCCGTGCGTCTCGGCCTGCTCGTCCGGGGCTTCCCGCCGGTGATCCGTGGCCGGCTCGTCCGGGGGGACCTGTCCGCCCGGGGCCTCCCGCTCCTGTTCCGCGTCCGGCTCGTCGGCGGTGACCTCCTCCGCGGGCGGTGGCCCGTCGGAGTGCTCGGGGGTCGCGGCCCCGGTGTCCGGTGTCGGCCGCGCGGCGACCTCGGGCGTCTCCCAGCGCAGAGGTGCGAACTCCGGCTCGCCGAGTTCCTCGGCGACCTGTGTGCCCCGTGGACCTGGTTCCGGGGCCGTGCTCGCCTCCCGCACCGGCTCCGGCGCCGGTGCGGGTTCACGGCCCGGAGCGTCCGGCCGTTCGTACTGGACCGGGGGCGCCACGGGGACGGACGACTTCCCCAAACCGTCCGTCCCGGAACGTTCCCGCTGCGATCCTCCCCCGCTGGACCGTCCCTGGATCATCGCCCCCACCAGTAGGAGGGCGCTGACCGCGCCGAGTCCGAGTGCGACGTACACCAGGGTCGTCTCGGCGAACAGCAGGGCAGCCACGATGACGGCGATGGCCGCCAGCACCGCCACGGTTGCGATGATGCTAAGGATCACGGGTCGACCAGGGCCTTTACACGCGTTGAGCCGGAGTCTTCAGTTGTTCGGAACCGCATACCGCCGAGGTCAGCGGCGCTCGTGCGGAGCCTCGCCCGGGTGGAAACCACCGTGCTGGGCGGGCTCGGGCTGCCCGAACGGGTTGCCCGCGGGACCGTGCTGCTGGAGCGACGGGGCCCCGCCGGACTGGGGAGCCATCGTCTGGAAGCCACCCGTGGCGTTCGGGTTGGGCTCACCGGACTTGCCCTCCTCGTTGAGCTCGCGCAGCTGACGCTCGAAGTAGTCCTTCAGGCGGCTGCGGTACTCGCGCTCGAAGTCCTTGAGGACGTTGACCTTGTGCTCCAGCTCCTCGCGCTGCTGCACGAGGCTGCCCATGACCTGGCGGTGGCGCTCCTGGGCGTCGCGGTCGAGGTTCTCGGAACGGGCCCGGGCCTCACCGATGATCTGGTCGGCCTGGCGGCGCGCCTTGCCGAGGATGTCCTCGGACTCGTGGCGGGCACGGCCCAGCGTCTCGTCGGCCTCACGGCGGGCGTCGGAGATCGCCTGGTCGGCGGTCTGCTGGGCGAGAGCCAGGACACGGGCGGCCGTGTCCATGTTCTCCTCGCCGCCCATGGCCAGGTTCGCCCCGGTCATCGACATCTGGGCGGGCTGGGCCGGGGGCTGGGGGGCCTCGACGGCCTGCGGCGGCTGGACGGGCTCCGGGCGCATCTGCTCGACGTGCTGCTGGGGCTCGGGAGCAGCCTCCTGCTGGAAGTCCTGCATACCGGCGTTGGGAACCTTGCCGCGCAGACACTCGGCGAGCTTGCCGCGCAGCTCCTCGTTCTCCTGGATCAGCCGGTCCAGCTCAGACTCGACCTCGTCGAGAAAGGCATCGACCTCTTCTTCGTCGTATCCCGGTCGGAGCCGGGTGGTACTGAACTGCTTGTTCCGCACGTCCGCGGGTGTCAGCGGCATCTTCGTCTCCTTGGCGCGCTTGGGAGTCTGTCCGTAGGGACGCTACCTGATCGTGACCTTACGGCAATCCAGATCATGACCAAGACCACATAACGGAATCAGGGGTATCTCGTTGCCCTGTGTATCCCTACGCGACCGTAGCTGCGAGGCCCCCGAGTACGTTCATCAGCAGCCAGACGGCGATGAAGAGGATCAACACACTCAGGTCGAGTGCGATACTCCCCAGCCGCACCGGCTTGATGAACCGACGCAGGAACCTCAGTGGTGGGTCGGTGATCGTGTACACGATCTCAGCGAGCACGAGCACGAACCCCGTGGGGCGCCATGTCCTGGAGAAGGACTGCACCATCTCCAGGACCACTCTCGCGATCAGCACGAAGAGAAAGATCTGGAGCGCGATGAGCAGCACTGACAGGACGATACTCACGGTCGTTCCCCGACCCAATCTTTGGACAGGTGTGATGGTCTAGCTCTGATTGAAGAACCCTCGCTCAGCAATCCGCGCCTTGTCTTCGGCGGTCACCTCGACGTTCGCCGGAGAGAGCAGGAACACCTTGTTGGTGACTCTCTCGATACTGCCATGGAGACCGAAGATCAGACCAGCCGCGAAGTCGACAAGACGCTTGGCGTCACTGTCGACCATCTCGGTCAGGTTCATGATCACCGGCGTGCCCTCCCGGAAGTGCTCTCCGATGGTACGCGCCTCGTTGTAGGTGCGGGGGTGGAGCGTCGTGATCCGCGCGAGGTCGGCAGTGGAGGCCACCGTGGTCGAGCCACCGCGCCGGTCGCCCGAACCCAGGTAGTCGTCGGTGTCCGTCACTGCGTCGCCCCGTGCTTCCTCGCCTCGCGGAGCTTCGGCGTCGCCGCCGCGCCCCTCGTCCGACCCCTCGTCGAATTCGTCGAACTCATCATATTCGTCCGCATAGCGGTGATCGTAACGGTCGTCCTCCACGAGGCCGAGGTAGACCGCCATCTTGCGCATCGCGCCGGCCATCCCATACCCTCCGTCGTCCCCGCGGCCTTCACCGCAGCCAGCTCCTCCGTCTTCACCCGTCCCTCACCGCCATCGCGGGGGCGGAGCGCCCATTCGGGCGAACTCCACAGACGGGCCCCAAGGTCTATGTGGGGACATTACCCCACGATCGGCGCCCGGTCGCCGAGCAACGCCGTGCCGAGCCGCAGGTGTGTCGAACCATGGGCGATGGCCGCCTCCAGGTCCTGGCTCATCCCCGCCGAGATCGCCGTGGCCCCCGGGTGACGGTCGCGAACGCGCTCGGACACCTCGCGCAACCGGGCGAAGGCGGCGGAGGCGTCGCCCCCGCGCGGGGCCACCGCCATGACACCGCCGAGGGTGAGCGCCTCGTGCTCGTCGATCCGGGCGGCCAGTTCGAGCGCGTCCCGCGGATCGACACCGCCGCGCGGTCCGATCACCCCCGCCTGGGAGTCGGCGTCGAGGTTGACCTGGATCATGCAGGTCAGATGCCGTGCGGCGGCCGCGGCGCGCTCACCCAGGGCCCTGGCCAGGCGTGCGCGGTCCACCGAGTGGACGACGTGGGCGTAACCGGCCACCGACCGGGCCTTGTTGGTCTGCAACTGGCCGACGAAGTGCCAGGTCAGGTCCAGGTCAGCGGTCTCGGCGGCCTTCGGGGCGGCCTCCTGGTCGCGGTTCTCCCCGACGTCGGTGACGCCGAGGGAGGCGAGGACGCGCACGTCACTGGCCGGATAGGTCTTGGTGACGGCGATCAGCGACACCTCGGCCGGGTCGCGGTCGGCCTTGGCGCACGCGGCGTCGATCCTGGCCCGTGCGGCATCGAGGTTCGCGCGGACCTGGGCGACGCGCGCGGGGTCGGGGTGTGGCACTGTTTCCCTTCTGTTCCCCCGCGGGACCGGGGTGAATCGAGTTGTTCGAGGTGGACCGCGGTGGCTCCGGGTCTGACAGACCGGTTCCACCACCGCGGACACAGGGTACGACCCGGCGGTCCGCCGTTCGGGTTCGGCAACGGTACCGGGTGACCCCGTTCCGGAGCTCAGTCGCGCCAGATGAACGAGGCGAACCGTCCGGTCGGGGCGTGGCGGCGGTGGGAGAAGAGTTCGGGGCTCTCCAGGGTGCAGCGGCCGTCGGCGGTGATGTCGGTGACACCGGTGCGGCGCAGCTGGGCGGTGACGGCGGCGAGCATGTCCACCCCGGGGGTGCCCTGTCGGGTGGCGCAGGCGGCCTCGGGTACGTTCCGGGCGGTCTCGTCCCGCACGTGCTCGGGCACCTCGTAGCACTTGCCGCAGATCGTGGGGCCCAGGAAGACGGTGATGCGGCCGATGTCGGCCCCCTGGGCGACCATGGCCTCCACCAGGTTGGCGGCCACGCCCGCCGCGGTCCCGAGGCGACCGGAGTGGGCCGCGCCCAACACCCCGGCCTCGGCGTCGGCGGCCAGGACCGGCAGGCAGTCGGCGGCCATCGAGGCCAGGACCAGGTCGGAGCGGGTGGTGACCACCCCGTCGCAGGTACCCACGCCCCCCGGTGCGGTGGCCACGAGCACGTCGGCGCTGTGCACCTGGTTCATCCACACGACGCGGTCCACGTCGAAGCCGAGGTTCCGGGCGGCGGTCTCCCGGTTGGCCAGGACCGCGTCGCGCTCGTCCCCCGTGCCGAGCCCGAGGTTGAGGGAGTCGTAGGGCGGTGCGCTGATCCCACCGCTCCGCTCGGTCACGGCCGCACGTACACCGCGACCCAGGTCGATGACGTTACCCATCCCCGTCCTTTCCCTCCCGTCTCACGTGCCGACGGCCCCGCCACGGAGGCGGGGCCGTCGGCACACAGATGCTACCGGGACTGGATCCCGTTACTTCAGGAACTCCGGGATGTCCAGGTCGTCGGGGTCGTCGAAGATGACGCGGCGCCGGGGCGTGGGCACCTCGCCGCGCCGCTCGGCGGTGGAGTCGGTGACCGCGTGGATGGGGCCGCTCCGGTTCTCCCGCGCGACGGGCTCCTCCTCGTCCCGCACGGCCGGCCGCTCCTGGGCGGGGGCCGTGTCGGCGACGGGCTCGGCGTGCGGCTCGGGGAGTGAGGTCGGGGCGTGCGACGGCGTCTCCGGCCGCGGCTCCGGGTCGACCGGTGCCGACGCGGTCGGCGGCACGGACGGGGTGGCCGGCGCGACCGGCGCCGACCGCTCCGGCTCCGCGTGCTGCTGGATCGGCTGGGCCGGCTGGACCCGCGGGCGGGTCTGCTCCGGGGCGCCGGTCGGCTCGGAACGCGTCGGAGCGGCCCACGGCATGGCGCTGGCCGTCGCCCCGCCCGTGTCCGCCACGGACGACGCCCGCTCCCTGGGCGCCTCCGGTCCGGACTCGGGGATCGCCTTCGGGGCGGCGGCCTCAGGAGGGTCCACGGGGCGACGCTCCCGCACCACGGGACCGGTCACCTCGGGTTCGTCGAAGCCCGCGGCGATCACGGTGACGCGCACCTCGTCGCCGAGCGCGTCGTCGATGACGGCGCCGAAGATGATGTTGGCCTCGGGCGCGGCCGAGTTGGCCACCAGCTGCGCGGCCTCGTTGATCTCGAACAGGCCCAGATCGGAGCCGCCCTGGATGGACAGCAGGACGCCGTGCGCCCCGTCGATACTCGCCTCCAGGAGTGGTGACGAGATCGCCATCTCCGCCGCCGCGACCGCGCGATCGTCCCCGCGCGCCGATCCGATGCCCATGAGCGCGGACCCGGCACCCTGCATGACCGACTTCACGTCCGCGAAGTCCAGGTTGATCAGGCCGGGGGTGGTGATGAGGTCGGTGATGCCCTGAACACCCGAGAGCAGGACCTGGTCGGCCGCCTTGAAGGCGTCCAGCACGCTGACCTGGCGGTCGGAGATGGACAGCAGCCGGTCGTTGGGAATCACGATGAGTGTGTCGACCTCCTCACGGAGCATCGCTATTCCCGACTCGGCCTGGGTGGCGCGCCGCTTGCCCTCGAAGCCGAAGGGACGGGTGACCACACCGATGGTGAGCGCTCCGAGGGAGCGGGCGATGTTGGCGACGACGGGCGCCCCTCCGGTGCCCGTCCCACCGCCCTCGCCGGCCGTCACGAAGACCATGTCGGCCCCCTTGAGGACCTCCTCGATCTCCTCCCGGTGATCCTCGGCGGCCTTGCGGCCGACGTCGGGGTTGGCTCCGGCTCCCAGACCGCGGGTGAGCTCACGGCCGACGTCGAGTTTGACGTCGGCGTCACTCATCAGCAGCGCCTGGGCGTCGGTATTGATGGCGATGAACTCGACGCCCTTGAGCCCCTCTTCGATCATTCGGTTGACGGCGTTGACACCGCCGCCGCCGATGCCGACGACTTTGATGACCGCGAGGTAGTTCTGCGGTGCTGCCACGACGAGGGGCCTTTCCGCTCGCATGAGCCGTTCCCTCACCGTGTCCGGGGCCTGGCCGCCGGAGACGCCTCGGGTTCGGCATCCGGTTTACTCCATGTGCGTTTCGGGTTCCCCGCACCGCGGCGTCGACGACGCCGGTGCCAGGGGACCCGGGGCCACCTGATCCCGTTCCGCGTCCGGCCGACCGGCCGGCGCCCTCCGCCTCGTGGACGGATGAGAACGGTTCCTGCGTACCCCCAAAAGCGTGTTTTGCTACGTTCTTGACGGTGGTTGTGCTTCCCGACAGTAAGCGGACTGCCGGGTACGGGCAACCGTGCTGGGATCAGCCTAACCGCGTATAACACGGGGAAGCGATGTGCGCACTCGGCGCGTCGCGTCTGGAATGTCCGCGCCGGTGGGTCAGGCGTCCCGCAGGGTGGCCCGCGACACGTCCCCGACTGGCGGGGACCACCCTGCCGTTCCTTTTCCTCGCGCTGGGTGAGGCTTCACCGAACGATGGCCAGATCCGGAACGCTCACGTCGTAGACCCGGCCGTCCTGCGGGGGGTGCTCCCGCATGAGCGCCCGCAGCACGGCGCTCTTGTCGGCCGTGCCGGAGGGGTCGCCCCACTCCACCAGGGAGCCGTCCCCGAGGTCGAGGGTGATCTCGCCGGTCTCCGTGGCGTCGATGAGCTGGATCTGCGCCAGGAGCGAGTCCGGTGCGCGCTCGACGATGTCCGCCGCCGCCCGGACCGCCTCGTTACCCTCCACCTCCCCGGTGACACGCACCACCGGATGGGTCCCCGGGCGCGTCGGCGAGTCCTCGATGCGCACGCCGTCCCCGTCCACGAGGCGGTACTCGTCCCCGGCCCGGACCGCCAGCAGCGGTTGCCGCTCGACCACCTCCACACGGAGGGTGGCGGGCCAGCCGCGCGTCAGCGTCGCCGACTCCACCAGCTCGACGGACTCCGCCCGCTTCGCGCCGCTCCCCAGGTCGACGCGGATCAGCGGCGTACCGGTGGGCACGTCGACGGCCGCCACGACCTCCTCCGCCGAGACCCGGTCCAGGCCGGTGACGGAGACCTCGCGCACCACGAGCAGCCGGGAGCCCAGGAGCACCCAGGTGACCACGCAGACCAGGGCGACCACCAGCAGCGCCACGAAGGCGAGCTTCCAGGGGTCGGACTTCCCGCGCGCCCTCGTTCCCGACCTCGGGGCCGGTTTCGTGTCGGCCTTGGCCCCGTCCCGGTCAGCGCTCACGTGTCTCCCCCTGCTCGCCTCGGACCTGCGCACCGCTTCGGCCCGTGTCGCCCGCCACCGCCCTCACACGGCGCCTACGGCGCGGTGTCCACGTCCTCCGCGGCCTCGGCACGGGCCTCCACGATCCGCGGTCCCAGCTCGGTGACGTCACCCGCGCCCATGGTGAGCACGATGTCACCGGGGCGGGCGAGTTCGGCCACGCGGCGCACGACCTCGTCCCTGCCGGGCACGTACCACACACGGTCGTGGTCGACCCTGGAGGTGATCAGCTCACCGGTCACTCCGGGCTCGGGGTCCTCACGGGCGGCGTAGACCTCCATGACGACGACCTCGTCGGCGAGGCTGAGCGCGGCGGCGAACTCGTCGGCGAAGAAGCGGGTACGGCTGTACAGGTGCGGCTGGAAGAGGGCGACGACCCGGCCCGGGGGCAGACCCTGCGCGACCGCCTCGTCGGCCACGGACTCCAGGGCGGCCCTGGTGGCGCGCAGGTCGGCCTCGATCTCCGTGGGGTGGTGGGCGTAGCTGTCGTAGACCGCCACGCCGTCCGCCTCCCCCTTGAGCTCGAAGCGGCGCGCGGCGCCGGCGAAGTCGGCGATGCCCTCCACCGCGACCTCCAGGTCGTGGCCGAGTTCGTCGGCCACCACGAGCGCGGCCGCCGCGTTGAGCACGTTGTGCCGGCCCGGAACCGCCAGGGTGCCGTCGATGGGACCGCCGTCGGCGGTCTCGATCGTGAACTCGGTGGTGAAGCCGCGCGCGACCGTCCGGGTGATCCGGTAGTCGGCGTCGTCCGCCTCCCCGTAGGTCACGACGCGCTTGCCGCGCTCACGGGCGGTCTCGGCGACCCTGCGGGCGCCCGGGTCGTCGACGCCGACGATCAGGGTGCGCTCGACCCGGTCGACGAAGGCGGCGAAGTTGGCGTGGATCTCGTCGATGCCGCTGTAGTTGTCCAGGTGGTCGGCCTCGACGTTGGTGACCACGGCGATCTTCGGGGAGAGCATGAGGAAGGAGCCGTCGCTCTCGTCGGCCTCCACCGCGATGGCCGGGCCGATTCCCGCGTCGGCGCCCAGACCGGTGGTGACCAGCTTGCCGCCGATCACGTACCCGGGGTCGGCGCCCAGGTGCTGGAGCACGACGGTGACCATGGACGTGGTGGTGGTCTTGCCGTGTGTGCCGGAGACGGCGACGCCCTCGCGGCCGAGCAGGAGCGCGCCCAGGGCGGCGGCCCTCGGCAGGATCCGCAGGCCGCGGCGGCGGGCCTCGGCCAGTTCGGGGTTGTCCTCGCGGATGGCGGAGGAGACGACGAGTGTCTCGGCGGCGCCCAGGTGTTCGGCCGCGTGGCCGACGTGCGTCTTCGCGCCCATCTCGGCCAGCTCGCGGAGGGTCTCGCTGTCACGGGCGTCGCTGCCCGAAACCTCGACCCCGGACTGGAGCAGGACCCGGGCGATGCCGGACATCCCGGCCCCGCCCAGGCCGATGAAGTGGGTACGACCGAGCTTGTCCACGGGGACCGGGTCGGTGGGAGGAACAAGACTCATCGGGAGTCCTTCCCGTCGTCGTAGAAGACCTCGTCGCCGTCACCGTCGTCGACGGGCAGCTCGGGGGTGGGTTTGTCGCCGCGGGCGATCGCCATGACCTCGCGGGCCAGCTCCGTGTCCGCGTCCCTGCGGCCCATCCGCGCGGCCGCCTCGGACATGGTCACGACCCGGTCGGTGTCGGTGAGCACCGGGATGAGCCGGCTGGTGATCCACTCGACGGAGATGTCGGCGTTGTGCACCATGAGGCCGCCGCCCGCCTGCACGATCGGCTCGGCGTTCAGGGCCTGCTCACCGTTGCCGATGGCCAGCGGAACGAAGGCGCCGGGCAGGCCGACGGCGGTGAGTTCGGCGCAGGTCATCGCCCCGGAGCGGCACATCGCCATGTCGGCCGCGGCGTAGGCCATGTCCATCCGGTCCACGTAGGGCACCGCGACGTAGGGGATGCCGTCCTGGGTCAGGTCCTGGGGCTCCTCGGCGTTCTTGGGGCCGACGACGTGCAGGACCTGGACACCGTGGTCCCTGAAGTGGGGGGCGGCGGCGAAGGCGGTCTCGTTGATGCGCTGGGCACCCTGGGAACCGCCGAAGATCAGGAGGGTGGGCAGGTCGTGGCGCAGACCGAAGTAGGAGCGGGCACGGTCCCCCATGGCCAGCCGGTCCAGTCTGGTGATCTGCTCGCGCAGGGGGATGCCCACGAAGCGGCCGTTGCGGATCTGGGTGTGCGGGTGCCCGGTGTACACGTGCGGGGTCAGCCGCGCCCCCAGGCGGTTGGCCAGGCCGGGAAGCGGGTTGGCCTCGTGCACGACGATCGGGATCCGCCGACGCCGCGCGGCCAGGTAGCCGGGGGTGGCCACGTAGCCGCCGAAACCGACGATGACGTCGGCCTGGAGCCGGTCGAGCTGTTCTCCCGCGGCGCTGAGCGCACCGGCGAGTTTGCCCGGAACCGTGAGCAGCTTGGGGGTGAGCTTGCGCGGCAGGGGAACCGCGGGGATCAGGCCGAGCTCGTAACCGCGCATGGGGACCAGCCTGGTCTCCAGCCCCCGTTCGGTACCCAGACAGAGGATCTCCGTGCTGGGATCGACACGCCGCAGCGCGTCGGCAAGGGAGAGTGCGGGCTCGATATGCCCGGCCGTGCCGCCTCCGGCTAGGGCTACCCTCATCGTCGCCGATTCCTCCTTGGCCGGTCACCCGCCGGGACCGGTCCGCTCCTGTGCTTGGCCTTCGTCCTGCCACCACGGGGGCCCGCCGTCCGGGGGCCGCGCGCTGCGGTGGAGCGCCTGGGGACCGCGGTACCACTCCGCTTGTGCACCGCGGCACCGACATTTTCCAGGCCCAGCCAGCTTAGAGCCCTTTGGGCCCGACTGGGACCCCTGGCCGCCAGGGCCTTCCTCGCCTGGGGTTCGGCCTTGGCCAGGGCGAGCAGGACACCGAGGGCCATCATGGTCGGAATGAGCGCAGAACCGCCGTAGGAGACGAGGGGCAGCGGGATCCCGGTGACGGGGACGAGACCGATGACCGCGGCGATGTTGATCATCGCCTGGCCGAGGATCCAGGCGACCATCGCGATGGCGGCCAGGCGGGCGAAGGGCTCGTCGACCCTGCGGGCCACCCGCAGTCCGGCGTACCCCAGCACACCGAACAGGGAGATGACCACGAGCGTGCCGATGAGGCCGAACTCCTCACCGATGATCGCGAAGATGAAGTCCGACTCCGCGAACGGCAGGAAGCCCCACTTCTCCCTGCTGGCCCCGATGCCGACGCCGAACACCCCGCCGGTGCCCAGCGCGTACAGCCCGTGCAGCGACTGGAAGCCGTTCCCGGTGGGGTCGGAGCCGGGGTCGAGGAAGGCGGTGACGCGGGTGATGCGGTACGGCTCGATCGCGATGACGATCACCGCCAGCCCCAGCACCAGTCCGAACATGGCCACGAACAGCCGTCCGGGCGCACCGACCACCCACAGCATGGCCAGGAAGACGAGCAACAGGACCAGCGTGGTGGACAGGTCCGAGCCCAGCAGCACGAGCAGTGCGAGCAGCCCGACGCCGGGCAGCAGCGGGAAGAGCAGGTGCCGCCACTCGGTGAGCTCCCGCAGCTCCTCCTTGCGCGCGAGCACGTTGGCGCCCCACAGGGCGAAGGCGAGCTTGGCCGGCTCGGAGGGCTGGATGCTCAGGCCGCCGACCTCGATCCAGCGCATGGCACCGTTGACCTCGGTGCCCTGGAACGTGGTGAGCAGGAGCAGGGCCACGGACACGATCATCGCCGGGTAGCCCGCGATGCGCAGCACCCACTGCGGCAGGTGGGAGGCGAGCAGCATGAGCGGCAGGCCGATGCACGCCGACACCATCTGGCGCTGGAACATCGAGAAGGCCGACCCGGTCTCGGTGATCGAGTTGACCATCGTCGACGACAGCACCATGACCAGGCCCAGCGCGATGAGCATCACGCCGGTGCCCAGGACCAGGTAGTAGGAGGTGAGCGGACGGTCGAGGGACCGGGCCCACTCACGCCAGAGCGCCCGTTCACGCCCACCGGTCGCCGCGCGTCCCCGGGGTCGGGTCACCCCTGGGACCGTTGTCGTCGCCGCCATCCGCACCCTCCGCACGATTCGCGCCTCAATACTGGCGCACGGGTGGGTGCGGAACCGCGGACATTTCCCGCGTGTTGGCTATCTTTGACGGCCGGAGGGGTGGTACCGAGCACATCGTGGACGCCCGCGCCGGTGTCGGTCACACACGGTCGCCAATACGACACTCAACGTCGCCGCTGGACCGCCTCGGCGAAGAACCGGCCCCGTTCGGGGTAGTTGGTGAACATGTCCATGGAGGCGGCGGCGGGTGCCAGGAGCACCGTGTCGCCCTCCGCGGCCAGGTCCGCGGCGGCGGCCACCACCGCGTCCATGACCGTGTGCCCCTCGGGGGCGTCCTCGGCCGGGCCCTCGACCTCCACCACCGGGACGTCGGGCGCGTGCTCGGCCAGGGCCTCGCGCAGCCGGGCGCGGTCGGCGCCGATGAGCACCGCTGCGCGCAGCCGGTCGGCGGCCATGGCCACGAGTTCGTCGACCTCAGCGCCCTTGAGCAGGCCGCCCGCGATCCACACCACCGAGCGGTAGGCGCTGAGCGAGGCCGCCGCCGCGTGCGGGTTGGTGGCCTTGGAGTCGTTGACGTAGTCGACTCCGTCCACCGTGGCCACGTACGCGATGCGGTGCGGCTCGGGGACGAACGCGACCAGCCCGGCCCGCACCGACTCCGGGGCCACACCGATCGAGCGGGCCAGCGCAGCGGCGGCCAGGGCGTTGGCCACGTTGTGCGGAGCGGCGGGGCGCACGTCGGCGAGGGTGGCGAGCTCCTCGGCGCTGCTGTGCGGCTCGGCGACGAACGCCCGGTCCACCAGCAGGTCCTCGACCACGCCCAGCTCCCCCGCCTTGGGGGTGTCCAGGCGCAGCCCCACCAGGGGCGTGTGCGGGTCGCCGTCCTCCTCGGCCAGGCGGACCGACCAGGGGTCGGCGGTGTTGACCACGCGCACGGTGCCGCGCGCGAAGACCCGGCCCTTGGCGCGGGCGTAGGCGGTGAGCCCCCCGTGCCAGTCCAGGTGGTCGGGTGCGACGTTGAGCACGGTGGCGGCGTGCGGCCGGACGGTGGAGGACCAGTGCAGCTGGAAGCTGGACAACTCGACCGCCAGGACGTCGCGGACGCGACCGTCGGCGTCGGGCAGGACCGCGTCGATGATCGGTGTGCCGACGTTGCCCACGGCCAGCGCGTCGCGGCCGTCGGCGCGCAGCATGGCCTCCAGCATCCGCACCGTCGTGGTCTTGCCGTTGGTGCCGGTGACGGCCAGCCAGACCTGGTCGGCGGGCTTGAGCCGCCAGGCCAGTTCCACGTCGCCGATCACCTCGATCCCCGCCTCGGCCGCGCGGACCAGCAGCGGGGAGTCGGGGCGCCATCCGGGTGAGGTGACGACCAGGTCGCACCCCTGGGGCAGCGGGGTGTCCCCCAGGACGACCTCGGCGCCGGCGGCGGTCAGTTCGGCCGCCACCGGGCGGGTGGTGTCGTCGTCGCGGCCGTCGACGACGACCACGCGGGCGCCGCGCGCCAGGAGCGCCCGGGCCACGGGGGGACCGGAGACGCCGAGCCCGGCGACGCAGACCGTGCGCCCGGAGAGGGTGGGCGCGGTGTCGGGGTTCTCGTGGTACGGCATGCCTCTACCTTGGCATCCATTCCAGGTAGAACAGTCCGATGGCGATCGCCACGAACAGACCCTGGATGATCCAGAAGCGGATCACGATGGTCGTCTCGGCCCATCCCTTGAGCTCGAAGTGGTGCTGGAGCGGGGCCATCCGGAAGACCCGTTTGCCGGTCAGGCGGAACGAGCTGATCTGGATCATCACGGACATGGTGATGATGACGAACAGACCGCCGATGAGCAGCAGCAGGAGCTGGGTGCGGGTGGTGATGGCCAGGCCGACGATCAGACCGCCCAGGGCCAGCGAGCCGGTGTCGCCCATGAAGATCTTGGCGGGCGGGGCGTTGAACCACAGGAAGGCGATGCAGGAACCCAGGACGGCGGAGGCGACCACGGCCAGGTCCAGGGGGTCGCGGACCGTGTAGCAGTTGGTGGCCAGGTAGGACACGCAGGACTGGCGCAGCTGCCAGTTGCCGATGATGACGTAGGCGACCAGGGACAGGATCGTCGCGCCGGTGGCCAGGCCGTCGAGGCCGTCGGTGAGGTTGACCGCGTTGGAGAAGCCGACGATGAGGAACAGCGCCCACAGGATGAACAGGGGCAGCATGAGCGCGGGGCCGAAGTCGCGCAGGAACGACAGGCTGGGGGCCGCCGGCGTGTACCCGTAGCCGTTGGGGAACTGGGTGACCCCGTAGGCGAAGCCGACACCGACGATGGCCTGGCCGACCATCTTGGCGCCGCTGCGCAGGCCCAGGCTGCGGCGCTTGTAGATCTTGATGAAGTCGTCGAGGAAACCGACGCATCCCATGCCGACGAAGACGAACATCACCAGCAGGCCGGAGGCGGTGGGTCCGCTCGCGCCGGGCTGGACCAGCCACAGCACCAGGTGCGAACCGAAGTAGCCCACGACCGCGCCGAGGATGATGACGATGCCGCCCATCGTGGGCGTGCCCTGCTTGGTCTTGTGGCCCTCGGGTCCGTCGTCGCGGACCTCCTGGCCGAACTTGAACCGGTACAGGAGCTTGATCAGCGGCGGCATCAGCGCCATGGAGACGATGAGCGAGATCGCCGCCGCGATGGAGATGCCGATCACTGGACATCACCCTTGGTGATGAGGTCGATAACCCTTTCGAGCGCTGCCACCCGCGATCCCTTCACAATGACGACGTCTCCTGTGCGCATCCGCTCGCGCACCGCCGAGGCCGCGGCCCCGGCGTCGGGCACCCGGACGGCCTCGCCGCGCCACCGGCCCTCTCTGGCGGCGCGTTCGGCTCCGACGGCGATCCCCTCGGCCTGCTCCCCGACCACGATCAGGTGGGCCACGCCGGTCCGGGCGGCGAGCTCGCCCACCCGCTCGTGCTCCGCGTGCCCGTCCTCGCCGAGCTCGGCCATGTGCGCGAGCACGGCGATGGAGCGGCGTCCGCTCGCGAGGGAGTCCAGGGTGGACAGGGCCGCGCGCATGGACTCGGGGTTGGCGTTGTAGGCGTCGTTGACGAGCGTGGCGCCGCCGTACTCGGTGACCTCCATGCGCCACCGGCTCACCGGGGTCGCCGCTCCCAGGGCGTCGGCGACCGCCCCGATGTCCATGCCGAGCTCGTCGGCGACCGCGGCCGTCGCCAACGCGTTGTGCACCTGGTGGGCGCCCACGAGCGCCAACCGCACCCGGACGGACCCGCCGCCCAGGTGAAGCGTGAAGGAGGGGGTCCCGGTCGACTCCATGACCACGTCGGTGGCGCGTACGTCCGCGTCCTCGGCGAGGCCGTAGGTGACCACGCGCGCCGCGGTGCGCGCGGCCATCGCGCTCACCCTCGGGTCGTCCGCGTTGAGGACCGCCACGCCCCCTCCGCCGCGCCGCCGTGTGCCGGGCGGGAGCGCCTCGACCAGTTCGCCCTTGGCCCGGGCGATCGCGTCGCGGTCGCCGAACTCGCCCATGTGCGCGCTGCCGACGTTGAGCACCACGCCGATGCGCGGCGGCGCCACGCCGCACAGGTGGGCGATGTGCCCGATCCCGCGCGCTCCGGCCTCCAGGACGAGGTGGCGCGTGTCCGTTCCGGCCCGCAGCACCGTGAGCGGGTGGCCGATCTCGTTGTTGAAGGATCCGGCGGTGGCGACCGTGGTGCCGTGCCGGGAGACGACCTGGGCGATGAGGTCCTTGGTGGTGGTCTTGCCGGAGGATCCGGTGACCCCGATGACGTCGGTGGTGTCCGCTCCCCGACGGGGGTCGCCGAGCTCCCGGGCCACGTGGGCGGCCAGTCGCGTCAACGCCGCCACGACCTCGTCGTCGCCGCCGTCCACCAGCAGGTGGGGCGCGTCGACGGGGCGGGACGCCAGAACGGCCGCCGCCCCCGCCTCGACGGCCGCGACCGCGAAGTCGTGCCCGTCCACGCGTTCGCCGGTCAGGGCGACGAAGAGCGCTCCCGGCGCGGCCTGGCGCGAGTCGATGACGACAGGGCCGTCCACGACGGTGTCGGGGCGCGCTGATCCGCCGATGGCGGTCTGGGTGATCTCAGCGATCCGATCGAGCGTGAGCGCGATCAAATCCACTCCTCATGTCAGGCCCGGCTCACGGCGCCGCAGGGGCGCTTGGCCACCCGGCCGGAGTTCAGGTCAGGGGATGGCACCGCGGATGCCGTGCGCGCGACGGCGCGCGGGCCTCACCACGGGGTCGGCACACGCCACTGCCGTGGGAGCCACCATGGGCGGCACGCTTCCGGGCTGCGATTGCCGGACCTACCTTAGAACATGTTGAGGTGTCTGAGGTCCTGTCGGGGCCCGTGTAGAACAATATGCGCCACTTCGTGACCGTACCGCCGCGCAGGTCCGGGCTCCGGTACGGCGCGTGGCCGCGGGCGCGCCCGGGGCGCTGGCACGGCCCCGCCCCGGGCTCGCCCGAACGGTCACGTCCGGGCGTGTGGCTTCGTCAGCCCTCGTCAGGGGCCCTGTGGATGTCCTGGAGGGCGACCCCCAGGCGCTCGCGGGCACTGACGCTGAGCCGCTCCCCCAACGCCGCACGCAGGACCTCGCGGTCGTCGAAGGGCAGGACCTCGCCCTTGACGTACTGGCCCGTCTCGTGGCCCTTGCCCGCGACGACGATCACGTCCCCGGAACCGGCCCCGGCCACCGCCAGGCGGATGGCCTCGGCCCGGTCGAGCTCGACGGTGACGCGCGCCCGCGCGTCCTCGGGCACCTTGGCCACGCCCTCCAGCATCGCGGTGGCGATGGTGACGGGGTCCTCGGTGCGCGGGTTGTCGTTGGTGATGACCAGGTGGTCGGCCAGGCGCGCGGCGGCCTCACCCATGAGCGGGCGTTTGGCCCGGTCGCGGTCGCCCCCGCAGCCGACGACCATGGTCAGCCGCCCGCGGGTGGTGGTGCGCAGGGCGGTCAGGACCGCCTCGATCGCACCGGGCTTGTGCGAGTAGTCGACGATCGCGGTGAAGTCCTGGACCACACCCGGCACGTCGTGGACGACGACGGGCTCCATGCGGCCGGGCACGCCGGGCGCGGCGGCCACCCCGGCGATCGCGGTCTCCAGGGGCAGCCCGGCCTCGACCAGGCCGACGATGGCGGCCATGGCGTTGGACACGTTGAACGGCCCGGGAAGGGAGACCGAGGCGTCGGCCTCCATACCCCCGGGGCCGACGATGCGGAAGGTGCTGCCGGTGGCACCCAGGCGCACGTCCACGGCACGCCAGTCGGCCGCCATACCGCCCGCCTCGGGGGCCGCGTCGGAGAAGCCGTCCACCGCGAAGGTGGTGACGGGCACGGCGCCGTCCCCGCGCACCATGTCCACGAGCGCGCGGCCGAAGCGGTCGTCGGTGTTGACGACGGCGATGTCGCAGTACCCGGGCGTGAACAGGCGCGCCTTGGTGTCGAAGTAGTCGCGCAGGTCGGTGTGGAAGTCCAGGTGGTCCTGGGAGAGGTTGGTGAAGATGGCGACGTCGTAGCGGGTGCCGCCGACCCGGCCCAGGGCGAGGGCGTGGCTGGAGACCTCCATGGCGGCGGCGGTGACGCCGCGTTCGCGCATGACCGCGAACAGACCGTGCAGGTCGGTGGCCTCGGGGGTGGTGAGGGAGGAGGCGACGCGCTCGTCGCCGACCCGCATCTCGACGGTGCCGACCAGGCCGGTGCTCATCCCGGCCTGGCGCAGGCCCGACTCGACCAGGTAGGTGATGGTCGTCTTGCCGCTGGTGCCGGTGGTCCCGATCAGCAGGAGGTCCCGGGCGGGGTCGCCGAAGACCCATCCGGCCGCGGTCCCGAGCGCGGCCCGCGCGTCCGGGACGACGACCACCGGCAGTCCGGTGGCCGACGCCCGCTCGGCTCCGGCGGCGTCGGTGAGGATCGCTGCGGCTCCCGCCTCGGCGACCTGCGCGGAGAAGTCGGCGCCGTGGGCGCGCGTACCGGGCAGGGCGGCGTAGAGGTCGCCCGGGCGTACCTGGCGTGAGTCGTGGGTGATGCCGCGGACGTGCACCTCCTCGCCGGGCACCTCGGCGGTGTCGTCGGCGCCGGGATCCGGGCGCAGCAGTGTGGTGTCCGGCCCGAGCAGCGTCGCGAGGGCGGACAGCGGACGGAGTTGGGTGTGTTCAGGTCGCATTACCGGTGGCACGAGTGGAGGTTAACGGCTGTGGACGACCGCTCGGTAATTTCCACGCTGCGCGTGGCACGGTTTCCCGCGCCGGCGTTTCCCCCAGGTTACGCGGGGTGCGCCCGGGAGGACGGGGCGCGGCCGCTCGGTACGGTGGATCACACGGGGGCGGGAGGGAGACCATGGTCCGGATCGTGCCGGGTGAGCGGCCGCTGGTCCTCGACGGAGGACTCGCGACCAGGCTGGAGTCCTACGGGTGCGACCTGGGCGACGCACTGTGGTCGGCCCGGCTGTTGGCGGAGGACCCGGACCTGGTGCGCCGGGTCCACACGGACTACTTCGAGGCGGGCGCGGACGTGGCGATCGCCGCCGGGTACCAGGCGACCGTGGCGGCGTTCACGGCACGGGGGGTCGACCGGGCCCGGGCCCGGGAACTGGTCGTACGGTCCGTGGAGCTGGCGCGCCAGGCCCGGGACGCGTTCGGGGCGGGGCTGGTCGCGGCGGGGGTGGGACCCTACGGGGCGGCGCGGGCGGACGGTTCGGAGTACACCGGGAACTACGACCTGGACGAGGACGGGCTCGTGGCGTGGCACCGCGAACGGTGGGAGCTGCTCACCGGCGCGGGAGCCGACCTGGTGGCGTGTGAGACGGTCCCGTCGCTGGCCGAGGCCCGCGCCCTGGCGCGGCTGCTGGCCGAGACTCCGGACGTGGCCGCGTGGATGAGCTTCTCGTGCGTGGACGGGGCGCGGATCAGCGACGGCACGCCGCTGGCGGAGGTCGCCGCCGAACTCGCTCCGTGCCACTCGGCGGGACGGCTGGTGGCGGTCGGGGTCAACTGCACCGCACCCCGGTTCGTCCCGTCGTTGGTGGGCGCCGTCGCGGCCGCCGGGCTGCCCGCGGTCGCCTATCCCAACTCGGGTGAGGTGTGGGACGCGGCTCGGCGGCGCTGGACCGGCACGAGCGACGCCGAGGAGTTCGGTGCCGCCGCCGTCACCTGGTGCGAGGCAGGCGCCGTGCTCGTGGGCGGGTGCTGTCGCACCGGCCCCGAGCACGTGCGCTCCGTCCGGGCCCACGTTGACCGGTGGTTCGGGCGTCGGCAGGGTGCTGCACGACGAGGCGAGCCGCCGAGCGAGGCACGAGCGACAGGCGACGCCGAGAAGGAAGCACCCCTGCCCTGAGGACACCCGAACCCGGTCCGAAGCGCAGCGGAGGACCAA